>CAYWSH010000003.1:77980-79528 GCA_964460655.1 uncultured Terriglobales bacterium
TTCCAGCGCTCGACCGGGTCCGGGTGCTCCGGCTCGAAATGCGGTACGGTGCGGTCCAGGTATTCCGCCAGACCAAGGCCGCGCGCGCGAATCCCTTCGACGACGCAGCGCGCCAGTTCATACGCTCCGTAACTCGTGAAGTGCGTATCGTCGGCCAGTTCCTTGTCTTGTCGGGGGAAAGCATTTGCCGGATAGTGAACGAATGCCCGCAGCGTTCCCTGAGGCCCCAGCGTCTCAAACAGCGTCTGGCTGCAGGCATTCAAGTCGATGACGGCCAGTCCCTGCTCTTTACCCAACTCGCGCATGGCGTCGGGGTAATCCCCCAGCGTGTTCACGATGCGCCCCTGGTCGTCGAATCTGCGACGATGCATGGACGTGACCAACACGGGCGCGGCTCCCTTACTGCGGGTCTGTTCGATGTATTTCCGAAGCCACTCCTTATAGGTAGTTGCGGCATCCACGTGGGAGGCGCCGGGCTTCTGGTCGTTATGCGCGAATTGAATGAAGAGGTAGTCGCCCGCGTGGATCGTTTCCATGATCTTAGCGAGGCGTTTCTCGCCGACAAAACTCTTCAGCGACTCGCCCGACTCGGCGTGATTGGCGACCACAACGCCGCGCTGGAAGAAGCGCGGAAGCATCTGGCCCCAGGCCGCCCAGGGCTCACGACGCTGGTCGGTGACCGTAGAGTCGCCCGCCAGGTACACGGTGATGGCAGATGGATTCCGGCGGAGCGTCAGGGTCCGCACGCAGGGATGCGCGTTGCTGAATTCCATCACCAGACGATGGTCCCAATCGAAGTCATTCTGCTCGTCGTTCTTGAGCCGTACGGCCTCGCCGCTCGCCAGTTCGCTGTAGCGGACGTTGACGCTGAAGGTCCGCGGCACGGTTCGGCCGGGCGCAGCCTCTACCCGTTCAACGAACAGGCGTCGCGCTTCGGCATATATGGTGGCGAGAGAGGGAGTCGTGTCGTCGCCGAGTTCGACAAGCACATCGAAGTTGCCCTCGGGCACGTCTGCAGCAAAGCGCCACGGGCTCCGGCCGCAGAGGCTGTGCGCGTGCTCCTCGAGATCAGCAGCAGCTAAGAGTCCGTAGGTTAGCGTCGCGCTATAGGCGGTGTCCGGATGCACGGGAGTGAAGCCGCTGCGCACTCCGCGCCCGAAACCGAAGCGCCACTCAGACCGGGCGGGACGTTCAGGCTGCGGCGGCGAGCCGGCACTCGCGGCGGTGCCAGCGATGAGTACGAGGCCGACGGTGCAGCCCATGATCCGTTTGCGGCAGCCGAACATCGGTTGCGCTCTCCAGGTTGCGCCGGTATACACTGCGTCGCGCCGGCGACGCAAGCTGCGCCAGGTCGCTACCCGGCGGCGATTTTGCAGTGCAAAACTGCCGTCTTCTCATTGGATTGATATTGGATTGATACGCGGTCCACCTGCCGTTCGGAAGAAACGTCGCGGCGGTTTCGAACTGGCTAAATGACGGCGTTGTCGTGCATTTACGTTCTTACTTGGGCGGAACTTGAGGGGAAGAACACAGCCGTAAGCCGTTGAA
>CAYWSH010000004.1:0-62173 GCA_964460655.1 uncultured Terriglobales bacterium
ACGGTCGGATAGAAATCAGGATTCGGCACCAGGAACTGCTGCTGCAGCGTGCCGTTGAAGCGCAGCGCCTGCATCACCTGGTTCTCGCTGAAGCGGTCGTAGAAAACGCCGTAACCGGCGCGCAGCACGGTCTTCGGCGTGTTCTTGCCGCGCGTCAGGCCCCAGGCGACGCCGAGCCGTGGCGCCCAGCTGGCGTGGTCGTTGATGTTGGTCTGCGTCTCGAAGCGGCCGCCGTAGCTCAGCGTGAGGTTGGGACGCACGAGCCAGTCGTCTTCGAGGTAGAGGCCAACGTCGGTCTGCGACACCGCGACGCTGGGCGTGCCGGCCGTCATGGAGAACTGGCTGGCGCCGCCACCCTGTGCGCGGATCTGCGCCGGCGTGAGTCCAGCCGCCAGGCCCTGCAGCGTGAGCTTGTAAGCATTCAACGAGGTGAACAGGAACGTGCCGTTATAGCCGCCGGTGGAGCTGTTCTCGATCTGGCCGACGCGCAAACGCCCGCCCCACTTCACGTAATGGCGGCCGTGCTGCAGGTAGGTGTAGTTCTGCAACTCGTAGCGCTTCTGCAGATTGTCGGCAATGCCGTGCGACGCACCGCCATCGGTGAACGCGGACGAGACAGAGATGGTGGGCGCGATCACCAGGTTCAGCGCCTTCGAGCCCGAGTGATCGTGCTCGAACTGGAAGCGCGTGTCGTTGGAGATGTGCGCGCCGAAGCTCTGCGAATCGCTGATCTGCACCTCGTTCCCGGTGCTCTGGCTGTTGTAGGCCTGCGAAGGCAGCGAGAACTGCGAGATACCGTCATTCTCCGAATGCGTGTGCTGGTATTCGTAACGCACGGAGAGCTGGTTCGTCTTGCTCACCTGGAAGTCGATGCGCGGATTGAGCGCGTGCCGCACGTTGGGGTGCGTGACGCCGAGCTGGTTCGGGATGATATTGAAGCTCGGATCGAGGACCTGTGCGTTGACGATGGAATCGTCGCTGATGTTGCGGTTCTCGCTCGAGATAAAGAACGAAGCGCGCTTGCTCAGCGGGCCACCGAAGTTGGCGCTGTAGATGTTGCGCGAATACTCCGGCAGGTTCGCCGGCGCAAACGGACTCTTCGCATTCAGGATGGAATTGTTGGCGGTGAAGTTCCCGCCACCGTGGAACTTGTCGGCGCCGGCGCGCGTGAGGATCTCGATACGCGCAAAGCCGGTGCGGTCGTACTGCGCCGAGAAGGGATTCATGTTGATGCGGATCTCGCGGATCGACGCCTTCGGCGGCAGCGTGCCGTTGCTGAAGCCGTCAATGTAGATCTGCCCGCCGTTCGGTCCGGCCGCTGGACCAGCGAGCGCTTCGAGATCTGCCTGCAACTGGTCGGGATCGTCGGAGAGCGCTTCGAGGTCTTTGCCTTTAAGGACGATCGCGGTGGCGTTCGTATCGGCGGAGACGCCGACGGTGGTGGATTGTTCTTCGACCTGGACTTCTTTTTTCTCGACCAGGATCTCGAGCGCGATGTCGAGCGTGTTGGTCTCGCCGGCGGTCACGTTGACGTACTCCGCCTTGAACGGCGCGAAGCCCGCCACGGTCGTCTCCAGCGTGTACTGGCCGGGCGCGATGCCCTTGAATTCATAGGCACCCTGACGGTTGGTGGTCGCCGTCAGCTTTGCACCCTTTGCCGGCGTGGCCGTCACGGTCGTCTGCGGGAGGACGGCGCCCGAGGGATCGGTGACTTGTCCACGCAGGGTGGTGCTCGCGTTCTGCGCGCTGACGCTCACGGTGAGAAAGACGCTGAGCGCAAGGACGCCAAGCGCAAACGATGTTCGACCACGAAACATGCAGTTCTCCTGGACCGGTTGGAAGAGCCTCATCTATTCGCCGCCTTCGCCGCCGCCGAGGTTCCACGGCGAAAGCAACGTGGCGACTTGGCGTCCGGGCGCGGTGAGGATGGCCTCGACGCCATCGAGCAGCGTGACCACCGTCATGTCAGACGTGGCAGAACCGGGTGTTGTCACCATCATGACGGCATCGCCTTTCACGAGTTCGGCGAAGGTGACGGCCGGCGCGCGCGCGAGCAGTTGCTGCATGTCGCCGCCACGACCGCCGCCACCGGGGCCAGGACGTGGGCCCTGGGCTGCGCCCGCAGGCGCTGCACCCTGCGGCGGAGGGCCTTGGGGTTGGTCGCCCTGCGGACCGCGCAGACGTGCCGCGATCAAGCCCGCCATCTGGGGCGCGAGCTTGCGCATCTGCGACTCGGCGGTGATGCGTACCGTGACCGGCTTCTTCGTCGCCAGGTCAGTAAAAGTGATGGTGTTCTTCGCAGCATCGACCGACGTGATGACGCCACTCAGATTGCGGAATGAGCCGGAGACGATCTCCTCGGCGGTGAGCTCGGTGCCTTCGGCATTGCGCTCGCCGCGCGCGCGCAACTGGTCGCCGGGCTTGACGTCGGCGAGCGTGCCGCGCACTGCGTCATCGAACTTGATCGAGTCGGGCGCGTAGCGGCGCAGGACCGCGTCTTTGCCGACGTGCACGGTAACGTTCTTCGCCGTACCGAGCGCCGAGGTCGCAAGCGTGATGTTGCCGGCAGCGGTATCGACCGCGCTCACCAGCCCGCCGACACCGCGCTTTTGCCAGTCCTCCACCTCGCGCTGCTGCTTCTGCGAGATGGCTTCCTTCTTCATTACGACGACGGAGGTGGCGGCAATGGACTTTGCGTCGGCGGATGCAGCGCCGCGTACGAGCACGCGGTCACCGGCCTGGATCTGGGCCAGAGGGATTGCTGGTGCTCCGGCAAGATCGCGCTGGCCGGGAGCAGCCTGGACGATGCGGGTTCCCGCCTGCACCTGCACAGTGATCTCAGCGCCGGCATCGGTGGTGAGGGTCAGGCTCTGGCCGCTGACGGCCTTCACGGTGCCGACTGCACGGCCGGCGTCCTGCCAAGCGGCAGCGGCGATGGCGAACGCAAGAACGGAGGTGATGGCTATGAAAGCTCTACTCATAAATCATGGGTCCCGGGGACCTGGCCGCGCGCTTTGTAAGCGCTTCCATGACGCCAGCAAGGCTGCCTTGGGTGGGGTCAGGCGGGCAGGAACGAATCTAACTTTACCCCAGTTTCGCGCTTCCCAACATCCACCATCGTGCCAAGCGTTTCTTAAGGGCACACGGGTAGATTCAAATAAATAACCCGACGTGGGAGCGAAAGTTGCGGCCCGTCGTGTGGAAATCCGCGATGGGCTCTCAGACGGAGCGAGACTGGCCGGAGCCCGGCTCGTCGCGCTCTGCTCGCCGTTCCAGGAACGGCAAGATCCGCGCCGATCGCGGCGGTTCGGATTCACAGCGGTCACGCATGACCGCGTCGAGTGAATCGCACGCCTGCTGATAACGATTGAGGGCGGCGATCGCCTCATCAAGCGCCGCCGCTTCACGGCGCAGGGCCTGGAGGACCAATCGAAGGTTAGCCATTGCGCGCTAAATTACGCGCGTCTCCGAAAACGTCGACAGGAATCGTGATTTGTTCCGAAAACGGAACAAACGCGGCCCTGGCACGTTCGTGGCAGGCGATCGCGGGCAGCGTCCGATTCCGGTTTTTGGAACAAGCGCGCTCAGAGCGCGAGGCTGAGCTGCGAGGCGAGCTTGGGATACGCGGTCAGGCTATAGCGCAGGAAGTAGTCCTTGAGCTCGGTGTAGGCGGTGAAGGAGGGCGATGCCGAGAGACGAAGCTCCGGCACGACGTAAGCGCAGAGCAGGCGCGCGATCGTGAGCGAACTCTGGACGCGTACGCGAATAGCGCGGTCGGCGAGCTGGTCGGCAGCGGCGGCGAGCTCTTTGTTGTCGTTGTGACGAGCCAGGTCGGCGAGTCGGACTAGGACGCCGGCGTTGTGGAAGGCGTCGGACACGTAGACCAAAGTCGCAGTCGTGCGTTGCCTCTCCACTTCGCGCCAATCGGCATGAGAAAGTAATGCCCGCAGATAGAGTGAATCCTCGCGCGACGATAGCGTGCGGAATGCTTCTACATCGATTGCTCGCAGCTTGGTAACGGCTTCATCGGCACTGCGCACGCTTCCGTGACGCCGGATGGTGACCGCCAACCCGGCGAGCACCACGATAACGACAGCCGCGAAAACGTAGACTAAGGTCATCCGACTATCTCGGCTAACTCTGCGTTCCAACGTTCAAGGTCGGCTTGCACGAACGACACGCTCACCGCTGTTGACGGTTGCTTAGCGAAGAAGGTGTGCAGCCACATGGCCACGGCGATGTCGAATCCCGTCAGCGTCAACACCTGGAACACGAGGTTTGCTTCCTGCCCGTAGTAGCGGCGAACCATCAGTGCCACCGCTGAAAGCGTGAAGTTCACCGCGAAGCCCTGCGCGATACCGAATGCAAAGGCCGGCCACCGTAGCCGAAAGAACTGAGCCAACATGACGACCACTAACAGCAGGCCGCCCTGCAGCAGGGTCGAGGCTTGATCGAAATCCAGCAGAGTCTGCATGCCAAGACCCGCGTTTGGGGCCGGGGCCACCAGTACAGACGCGGTCGTAAGCACCGCTAACAATGCTACCGCCCAATTGAAGAGCGAGCAGCCCACACTCCGCAGGGCGAGATAGGGGGAGAACAGCTCAAGATAGATGTCGCGTATCAAAGCGAGCACAACGAAAATCCTGAATGTTTCAAAGGCCCAGTAAGCGACAAAATAAGCAACATACATATGCAAAGTTTTCAGGGGATAAACTGTCGCGAAACTAACAATCTCCAATGCTGCATAGCCAAAGAACACTGGATACTTGGTTATGATGCGCAAGTGGTTCATGCGCCAAAGAAGAATGACGCAACCAATCTTTGGGCATATCCAAAGCCCAGTCTTCAATGCTGGGATCAGGGTGAGCATTTGGGTGAGCCCGCAGCATATCGTGGCTCACCCCGGCTCGCAAACTCAAATGCCTAGGGCCTGCAGGTCGGGTCAAGTATCGGATTACAAGGCGGTGGATCATCGCCTTTCAAGACCAGAGCGGTGCCGGAGCTAGCCGCTGCGAACATCAGCACGAATCCCACCACCATCAACCGCGATACCTTTTTCATCGCAATCTCCTTTAAGTGCCTGGGCACGCGTGCTATGGTGGCGGGAGTCGAGCGAGCGGTAACAACGCAGTGAAAAGTGTTCGGTGTTCCGAAATCGGAACAAAAATGACTTTTTTGAGCGCAGAACAGGATTTGCAGGTGCGGACGCTGGCGTCGCTGAGCGGCTGGCTGCGGCGGCTCGCGTATCTCGGTGGCTTGCGCGCGGCCGGTGGACGTTACGAGCACTGGGGCCTGAGCCAGGTGCACGGCGATGACGCCGCGCAGCGGGCGTTGGCGAAGGCGCACACGGAGGCGTTCCTGGCGGTGTTGCGCCAACCGTTGCGTTCGCTGCTCGCGGAAGGTGATGCGGAAGCCGCGCAAGAGAATGCGGCGGCTTTGCAGGCGGACTTACTGCGCGCTGTCCCGGCCGACATGGGCGGCGGGCGCGCGGCCCATCTCAGATCGGTGCTGGTAGCGGTTTCCCACGCGGCGGCTGCGAAGCAAGACGCCACTCGCCGAGCCGCATAGCCACAGCCACAACCTGTCCCAAGACTTCCGCCTCCTGCGGGTGGCGGAAGATGCGCACTTTCTGCGGCGACAGCGGAGCCGGCTGCAGGATCAGCTTGTCACCATCCATGGCGCACCACGAGCAGGCGAAGCCGTCGCGCGTCTCCACGAAGTAGACCGGGCGCTCGTATTCCGAGCGCCACACGCTATCCACCACACGCGTTCGCGTCTCGTCGATCTGCACGAAGGAGCCCGGCATCAGCAGGGGATACATGGTGAGGTCTTCCGTCCCGATGTAGCCATAGCTGTAGTCGGAGCCCTCGAGCCGTTCCAGGAACGTCATCGGCACCGTGCCCCACTGTTCCACCATGCGGCCGATGTTCGTGGTGGTGCTGAGCTGGAACGCAGGATCCATCTTGACGGGCACACGAACGTGCCGTGGGGCGACGGACCCGACGCGGTGGGTGCGCGAAATGTGGGCGGTGGCGCTATCGGCAGCCGCGGCTTGCCAGTCAATGCCGTACCACGACAGCAGTTCGCGCAGGTCGCGGCGATAGATCACCGCAATGGCATAGATCCTGAAGATGCTGGGGACAACACCTTTGGTTTCAATGTCGGAGAGGCGGCTGAGGGTGATGGAATACTCGGCGTTATCGTACTTTTCAGCCAGGCGGTTGCTGGCTGCCTCCACGTCGCGCAGGGTCAGGCCGAGCTGTTCGCGCAGGATCCGCAGCCGCTCGCCCGCATGCATGCAGGGGCCTCCCGCGCGGCAAAATAGCATAGGGCGATAGTAGATAGAAGACTTATCTGATAGTGCGACTATGGCTTACCGCTGACCACCGGGATGGCGGAGAACGGGCCGAGGTCGTCTTCGAGTGCCACGGCGGCGACCGGGACATCGCTGTGGACCCACACGGCGCCGATGAAGTTGCCGTTGGGTAACACAGCCGCGAACTCCGGCAGGCTCTGCAGACTGGCGATGATCTGGCCGTTCGGAACGATCGTGAGATTGGAGGTTGCGATGGCAGTACCATCGGCACGCAACAGCGTGAGCGTGAGGTGCGCGGTATCGCCGTTCGCGTTGGCAATGGCCACGCCGACGGTGCGGCCGGGCGAGCTCGCGTTCCCGGGCTCGAATTCTGCCGGCAGCGTGAAGTCCTGATATTCCTCGGCGTCGTTGAAGCCGATGGTATTGATGACGCTCTCGGTCTGCTGGTCTTCGAATTCGAAGAAGAGGTTGACACCGACGTTCTGCGAGGCGTTCACCACCGCCCATTTGACGCTCACCGGTCCGAAACGGTCCTCCTCCGGCGTAGCGATACGCACGGTGCCGTAGCCGGCGAGCGTGTAGGTGTCATCGTCCACCACGTTGCCCTGCTGGTCGTAGTACGTGATGGTGACGTCATTCTGCGAGCTCGATTGATTGGTGAGGGTGAGCTTGGTGACGAAGCCGCCACCGCTGACGATGTGCGGGATGACGACACGCGACGAGGCGTTCATGGGCGGCGTGGCGAAGAACGGACCGAGATCGTCGCCTACTGCCACGATGCTCACTGGCATGGGCGCGGCGCCGCGGACTACGCCGGTGAAATTCTGCGCGGGCAGCACTCCTTGGAAGAGGTTCGAGGCATCGAGTGCGAACGGCTGCTGGCCATACGGCGCCAGATTGATGGTGCGAGTGCCGAGGTTCGCGCCGGAAGCGTCGTGCAATTCCAGCGTCACCGGGACCTGCGAGTTGTTGGGGTTCGCGATAGCAACGCCGACGGTGCGACCGATGGCGCCCGCAGGCGGCGCCGGCTCGAACTCTACCGGCAAGGTGAAGCCGGTGTCGCCGGGATCGTCATTGAATCCGACGGAGTTGATGACGCGCCCGGCCTGGTTCGGGTCAGTGATCTCGTAGAACAGGTTAGCGACGATGCGTCCGCTAGCGACGACCGTGGCCCACTGTACGGTCAGCAGGCCATTGGTCAACGTGTCATCGGTGGCGATGCGGATGGTCTCGCCGGCGTGCATCATCACGGTGCGAGTGGCGACGATCGAACCGTCCTGACCGATGAAGTTCACGGCCGTGTTGTTGTCATCGCCCGAGAGGTTGACCATGGTGATCTTGGTGCGATATCCGCCGCCGAACGGGACATGCGGCAGCACGGTGGTGTAGCTGTTGCCGCTGAGCGCCGACGTGGCGCGGAAGCCGATGTTGAAGTTAAGTGCGCCGCCATCGTTGTTCGTCGCGGTCACCAGCACCCAGACCGATTGACCCTGGCCGGCATTGAACGTGGTCTTGGCGTTGATGGTGCGGACGACGCGATGGTTCGCGCCCATCACCACCGTCGCCTGCGTGCAAGCATTCGGAATGGGGACGAGCGCACCCGGCTGGCCGGTGAAGACGTTGGTGATCGTCTGGTAGTTGCTGCCGTCCATGTCGAGCGTCACCTGGCCATCAGCTGGGGGCGTGTAGTGGAACCAGACGCCATGCGACGTGCTGCCGTTCCCGCACGGCGGCGTGATGTTGCCCGACGGCGCGTTGCTGCTGTCGACATTCTGCGAATCCGGCGTTTCGATGACCGGTGGTGCGGTGGCGGCGTCCTCTCTTGCCGAACCGCTGATCGTGAACTGCAGAACGCCCGAGGTGCCGCCGCCCGGCGCCGGAGTGAATACTGAGACTCCGGCTGTACCCCGCGTGGCAACGTCGGAGGCCGACACGTTGATCGTTAGCAGGTTGGCGTTGACCACGGTGGTCGGTCGCGCTTGTCCATTCCAATTGACGACCGTTCCCCGCACGAAATTCGCCCCAACCACACTCAAAGTGAATGGACCGCTGCCCTGCACGACGCCAAAAGGTAACAGCCGGAATACGGTCGGCGCGGGATTCGGCGCCAGCACTCCCGTGCCGCTCAGCGAAGTGCTGCGCGGGCTGAACGGCGCCGTGTCGTCCACCGTCACCGTGCCTGTCAGGCCGCCGACATCGGTCGGCGAGAAAGCAACGTTGAGGTTGCAAGTGCCGCCCGCGATCAGGATCAAGCCCACGCGGCACGGCGATGAAAGCGCGCTCTGCAGCGTGAAGTGTATGCCGCCATTGATCGGGTCAGGAGTTACGGTGATCCTCGTGATGGTGACCGACGTCGCGCCCAGGTTGGCGTACTGCAGCGTCTGTGGCGGCGAGGTCGAGCCCTGATTCGTCGGGTTGAACTGCAGGATGGCAGGCGATAGCGCGGGCGGCAGCGAACCCGTCCCGATGAGGGCTGCGGTCCGCGGACTCAGTGGCGCGGAATCGGTGACCGTCAGGGTACCGTTGAGCGCGCCGCCACCGCTGGGCGCGAACGCCACGGCGATGCGGCACGAGCCGCCGACAGGGATGATCGCTCCCGCCTGGCACGGGCCGAGGACCAGGGTCCGAGTCGAGAGCGTGAAGTCATTGCCCGTGACGGAAATGCTGTTCAACGTGACCGGCGACGTTCCCTGGTTGATGTAGCTAACGATCTTGGCGACGCTCGTCGTTCCGACCGTCTGCGGCGCGAAGGCCACCACCGTCGGAGAAATGAGCGGATTCGGGTTTCCCGTGCCCGTCAGGCTGACCGTATGGGCGGCGAGCCCGGTGCTATCGGTCACGCTCAGCGTGCCCGTACGCGTGCCCGCGGCGTGGGGGGTGAACGCGACGGCGATGGTGCACGATGCGCCGCTCGCCAACGAGAGTCCGTTGACGCAAGCGTTGAGCAACAAGACGTGCGGCTGGATGAAATCGCCGCTCACGCCGATGGTGTTGATCCTGATGGTGACCACACTCGGGTTCGTCATGGTGACGAACTGTGCGGGGCTGACGGCGCCGATGTTCTGCGGCGCGAACGTCAGCGTTGGCGGCGTAAGCGTTGCCGGGATGACAGCCGTCGCGGAGAAAGTGGAACGACGCGGGTTCGCGAAACCTGAATCCGTGACCGTCAGGGCGCCGCCGAACGCGCCATCGCGCGGCGGTAGGAACGTCACCAACAGGAAGCAGGACGAGCCCGGCTGGATCGTCGCCCCCGTGATGCATTCATTCAGCGTCCGCAGGAAGCCGAAATTCGCAGTGTTCAGCCCGATGGACTGCAGCGTCACCGCGACCGGGCTGGCGTTCGTGTAGGTGAACGTCTTGGTCAATGCGCGCGAACCGAGCGCCATGGTGCCGAACGACGTGCTGCTCGGCAGCAGCGTCGGGTTCGCTGTCGCGGTGCCCGTTAGTGCGGAGGTGCGCGGGCTGAGCGGCGCGGTATCGGTCACGGTCAGCGTGCCGATGTCGTTGCCCGCATTCGTGGGCGCATACGCCACGCCGATCCGGCAAGAGCCGTTGGCGACGACCACCAGGTTCACCGAGCAGGGTATGGTCGCGGCGGTGGTGAGCACGAACGGACCCGAGACGCCGATAGAAGTGACCGTCACACTGACGTTGCTGAAATTCTTGTAGACGAACTCGAACGGCGTTCCCGTGGTGTCTTCCGGGATGGTGCCGAAGCTGTGCGGGTCAGGGGAGAGGTCGGGATTGAGCACACCAGTGCCGCTCAGCGAAACCACACGCGGGCTCAGAGCGGCGCTGTCGGCGATCGAGATCGAACCGAACGTCAAGCCCGCCGCCACCGGACTGAATGAGGCCTGCATACCGCAGGTGCCGGCGGCGGCCACCGTCAGGCCGGCGATGCAACCATTCAGGAGCGTCGGGTTGACATTGAACGGCCCAGTCACGTTGATGCTGTTGATGGTGATCGGCGCACCTGACTGGTTGGTGTACGTGACCGTCGTCAGGTGCGATGTGGTGCTCACGTTCACCGAGCCGAAGTTGATCGAAGTCGGCGACACGGTGGCTGGGGGCACGCCTACACCGGTGAGGGAAGCGATGCGCGGGACCACGAGCGCGGCCGGAGCGTTGTCGGTGATGCTCAGATTGCCGTTGAACGTGCCCGTCGTGACGGGCGAGAACGCCACGGCGATGTTGCACGAACCGGCAGAAGAGACGGCGCCACTGACCGCGCAGTCGCCGCCCACGGTGCGGCGCACGTAGCCGGCCGGCAGCGTGAGGGTAGTGATGCTGACAGTGCCGGCGGTGTGGTTCGTGTAATTGAAAACGAACGTCGAGCTCGAAGTCCCCACCAACTGGTTGCCGTAGGCGTGGCTCGAAGGTTGAATGTCGGGTGAGCCCGTCGTACCGGTGCCCAGCAGGCTCACGGTACGTGGGCTAAAGGCAGCGTTGTCGGCGATGGTTAATGTGCCGGAGAGCGCACCGGCGGTGACGGGCGACATCCGCACGATCACGTTGCAAGTGCCACCGGCCGCCACGACCAGCGATGCGACGCAGCGGTTCAGCGAGATCCCGATGTTGAATTGGCCGGAGATCGTCACCGAACTGATGGTGATGGACGCATTCGACGAGTTCGTGTACGTGACCGTCTGATAGGAACTGTCGTTGCCCAGCAGCACGGAGCCGAAGTTCAGCGGATCCGGTGTGGCGTCAGCGGGCGGGATGCCGGTCCCGCTCAGCGTAGTGGTGCGCGGCGAGAGCGGCGCGCTGTCCACCACGGTCACTGAGCCGTTGCGCACGCCGAGCGCCGACGGCGTGAAGGCGACGAACGGGAGTGTGCAGGAACCGCCGGCGGCGACCACCAGGTTGGCCGTGCACTGGCCCGGCTGCACGACCTGCAACGGGAACGCAAAATCACCGCTCGCAGAGAAGCTGGTGATGGTGCGGCTCACCGCACTGTCGTTGTAGTACGTGATGTATTGGCCGGCACTGCGGACGTTGTAGACCTGCGAGCCGAAGTTGATCGACGTGGGCGAGACGCGCGGCGCTCGCTGCGCGTAGCCGGTAAGGGTCACGGTCGGCGTGCTGCTGACCAGTATTGAGCCGCTCCGCGTTCCCGACGTGATAGGCGCGAACGCCACCAGGATCGTGCAGGAGGCATTTGCCGCCAAGCTGCCGCCGCTGGGATTGCACGTGCCGCCCACTCTTCCGAAGTCGGCTACGCTGAACGAGAAAGCAGGGTACGAAGCAGAGATGAAGACGCTGGTGTTGTGCAGCGTGATCGTCTGGCTGCTGCTCTGCGTGCCGACGGTCTGCCACGTGGAAGGCGTGCCCGACGAGCCAAACGTTAAACTCGTCGGCGAGACGGAAATCTGCGCCGAGGCCGGCGCACACAACATCGCCAGAGCCAGGGCCCACAGCCATCTCCAGTCACACCTACGGCCCAAACGAAAAACCTCGCTGATAGCTTCTGGGGGAAGGTGCGACCAACATACACCAAAGCCGCTAAAAATCAGCTTTTTTGTGCGTTTGGACGCCTGGAAAAATGTGCGTAAGTTACCTGTTGCAGGTGACTAAAAGACGGCGTCGGAACTGGTCCCGACGGCGGCGAAGACGTTACTCCGCTCGCGCTCGGCCAGCGGGATGAAGATGTTCACGATGGTCCGGTCGAACTGGGTGTCGCAACCGGCGAGCAGGCGGCGCACCGCTTCTTCGTGCGGCAGGCCTTTGCGGTAGCAGCGGTGCGACGTCATCGCGTCGTAGGCGTCGATGACCGATACGATGCGCGACACCACCGGGATCTCGCTGCCCTTCAGATTGCCCGGGTAGCCGGAGCCATCGAAGCTCTCGTGATGATGCAGCGCGTACAGACTGGCGGATTCGAGTCCCGGGAACAGGCGCAGGATCGACCAGCTGTATTCGGGATGCTTATTGATGAGCGCGCGCTCCTCCAACGTGAGCGGGCCATTCTTCTTGAGGATGGAATCGGGAACGCCGATCTTGCCGACGTCGTGCAACAGCGCCGCGACTTCCACCTGGTGCAAGTGGTCTTCACTGATGCCGAGCTCGCGCGCCACTAACAGCGCCCACTCCGCCAGCCGCGTGCTGTGTACGCCCGTATTCATGTCTTTCAGGTCGAGCAGCTGATTGAAGGCGCAGATGAGCGAGGTGCGGAAGGCGGACTGCTGCTCCTGCAGTTCTTTCATCTGCAGGAGCAGCGGATTCCAGGCGCTCGGTGTGGGCAGGGCCGCCATGGCGTGCTCGCGTTAGCGGCAGGCCTGCGTCGCCGCGTAGGCGTCGAGGCGCAGGTTGTCGAGGTTCGGGTTCGAGATGTAGACCGCGTGCTTGATCGCACCCGGGACCTCGGAGACCGTGCAGCTGCCGTTCTGGCCGAGCATCACGGCAACGGTGCCCGCGACCAGCGGCGTGCTGAACGACGTTCCCCAGCCCGCGGCATACGAGCCCCACGGATAGGTCGTCATGATGGCTTCGCCCGGCGCCGCCAGCGTGATCCAGGCGGAGCCGTAGTTGGTGAACGACGACTGCACGTCGTAGTTGTTGGTCGAGGCGACGTCGAACACGCCGGGTAGCGAGCTCGGGTACGTGGCGACCTGCTGGCCATCGTTGCCGGCAGAAGCCACCGCGATGACGCCGCGGCCGGTCGCATAGTTGATGGCGTTCTTCAGCTCCGGCGAGTAGCTGGAGAAGCTGAAGCTCATGCTGATCACGCCCGCACCGTTCTTCGTGGCGTAGTAGATGGCGCGCAACACGTCGGAGTCATACCCGCTGCCGTCGGCGCCGAACGCTTTCAACGGCATGATCTTGGCTTGCGGGGCCACCAGGTGCACCACGCCGGCCGTCATCGTGCCGTGACCGAAAGCAGCATAGCCGCCGCTGCCATCCAGCAAAGCGACGGTCGACTGATCGAGCAGCGCGACGGTGGACTGGTTCACCACCCCCGCCTGCGCGTTGTTCATGTTCGGTGAAGCCGAGACGTCGTTCTTCTCGTTGCCGCCGTTGCCGGCGTTGCGCGTGAAGTCGTAGCCGTTGACGAGCACGCCGCTCAGCACCGGATGCGTCGGATCGACGCCGGTGTCGATGACCGCAACCGTCACGCCGGCGCCCGTGGCGTTGAAGCCCGAGTGCGTCGCATCGTTACGGATGAGCTGCGCGGCCGGCTGGGCCACGTAGCCGTGATAAACGGTCGAGCCGTAATAAGAAGTCGGGGTCTTGTCGGTCAGGTACGACGGCGTCGGACCCGCGGTGGCGCCCAGCACCTTCCCCTTGGTGTCGATCTCGACGCTGGCCACGCCGGCCTGCAACTGCAGCTTCAGGAGCGAAGTGACCGGATCAAGGATGGAGGGGAACGTCACCAGGAACAGCTGTCCCTGCGGATCGCCCAAGCCGTACTGCACTTTGCAGCCTAGCAGCAGGCAGGAAAGGTTCAAGCCGTTCAAGCCGAGCGTATCGCGCACGATCAAGCGCGTATCGGCCTGCGCCGGCACAGCTACTGCAGCCAGGACGAGCAGCACCAGACTGGTCATGAGGGTGCGCTTGCCCCAGGAAATCTTGTTGTCAATGCCTCTGCGAATCATTTTCAGGTTTCTCCAGAGACCTTCCGAAGCTGCCGTCTTGCGTATGGCGGTCAGTCTATGTTTCTTCGTCGGAGGGTCCGAATTACGTTCGTAATTTTTGTGGCCTGGGCCCTATTACCTTTGTAACGGCACCTGCAGTTCGCGCAGCGGCAGCTGCACGTTCCTGCGGGAGTCGAGTTCGATGCTCAACCGCAACGGCTCCTTGGCGTCGAACTCGAATTGGAACTCGCCAAAGTCCGAAGTCTGGGTCTCTAGGACCGCGTTCCCGCGCTCGTTGAACACCAGCACCGGGATGGGTAAGCCGCGCGGCCCATCTTTCTCTAAAACCTGTCCTATCAGCGACATACGGCTCGACGGCGGGTGGCCTTCGAGACGCAGGTCGATGGTGATGCCGCCGACCTCGTACATCAGCTGCCGAGCGCCCACGCCGCCGCTCGACCGCACACCCGCAACGGCGGGCTGCGTCAGACTGTCGAAGACGAGGGATGCGATCAATTCCAGCTTGCTCGGCTGTTCGTCGCGGGCGTTCTGCAGGGTGAATTCCTGCTGCAGGCGCCGCACGACGTCAGCCGGTGGTGTGTACTGCTTCTCTTGCTTGGCCGAAAGGACGAAGCTGCTCCAGGTGGTGAGGGCCTGTTTGCACTCGATGCAGCCGCTCGCCACGTGGTTATCCATTTCCTGCTTCTTCGCGCGCTGAGTCACGCCACGCGCGAAATCGGCCCATTCGTTGTCAGCAAAATGCTTCATCTTTCTTTCCTCCGCGGTGCTAGCGGAATTGCCGACTGCTTTCCCTACTGGTCATAAGAGCTGGCGGGAGGGGGAGAAATATAGGCGGGAGAGGTATTTTGTAATCCGCTGAAAACAAAGCAGATGCCTTGGGCGCGGCCGGGTCAACCTGCGCTGTCCATCCACAGCAGGATCGGCCCCAGCAGGTAGGCCACGCAGAAGCCGACGAGATAGATGCCGGCCGAGACCCACAAGAGCACGCGGTTGATGCGGGCTGCGCGGGCGCAGGATTCGTCGCCGACGTCGCACGCCGCCTGCAGCCGCGGCGCCACCGCCCGCACATAAGCGAAGTTTGCCGCCATCAGCACACCCGCGACCGTGAAGGTCCAGTTCTTGTGTTGCGAAAGCGTCACCAGCCACGGCGCGGCAGAGAGCGCTGACGCTACCGTCGCGCCCAGGCCGAACAGAATGAAGAGCGACGGCAGCGCGCAGCAGAGCAGCGTTCCCACCGACGAGAACAGCGAGAGGTATTGCAGCCAGAAGCTTGGCCGTGTTCCATGGCCTGCGTCCGCCATTCCTATTTCTCCGTTACGGATGCAAATCGGATCACACCTACGCTTTTGCCTTTCTCCGCCTCGGGGACGTCGCCCACCACTTCGGCGGGCTTGCCGGCAAGACTCGGTGGCAACGCAGCACCGGCGCGTGCCGGCTCCAGCCGCAAGCGCTCGTTGCTGCCGCTGATCAGGAATTCGCTGCCGCTCGCGCCGATCGTGCCGGCAGCGACGAGGCGCGCGCCCTTCGCTACAAACCCATTTTTTTCGATGGCGCGCAGCAGTTGCTCGTAACGCACCGTGTTTCCTGCCGCGAACACCACCGTCGCTTCGCCGTTGGTCAGGCTGACATCGACCGACTGGACGCCCGGAATGTCTTTCAAAGCCACGCGCACGGCGTGGGCGCACACCCCTCAATCCATGCCAAAGACCTTGATCTCGGCGCGGCGCATTTCGGCGCGCGCGGCGATCGCGGAAGCCATCACTACAAGCGCGATTGCTATCGACCTCTTCATATTTTCCTCGCTAGTGAGAATGCCCGTGTGAGAACAGGAAATAGCTGACGTTAACCGCGATCCGTGCGCGCTCGCGTCGTGGATACAAGCGCCCCATATCGGAATAGATCGGGAACTGCACGCCGCCCGAGATCGCGAAGTACTTGTAGATACCCAGGACCGAGGGACCGAGCAGGACCTGATCGGCGTCACTGCCCGGCATCAGCGCACCGGATCGCCGTACCGGTCCCGCGTGTTCTCCGGTCAGCTCGGCGAACATGCGCCAGTCCCATTGATGGCGATCCGCGCGCCAACTCGGAGGTCTGTATCCCCACACCAGGCTCGTGGAGAAGACGTTCGGGCGCTGGTCACCGCCTCGCTCCGCGAAGTGCATCCCGCCGGCGCCCACCCAGACGTAGTGGCTGCGCGACGCCATGCCGGTCGCGATCCAGGCGTTCACGCCCGGCGCTGTTCTCATCCCGCGGAACATGCCGAAGTCGTCTTGCGGACCCGGCGCCACCACGCCGACGGACGCCGTCGTCTCCAGCCGGCGGCCGATCGCATTCGGGTCGTGCTGAAACCGCCACGCGATGTTGCCTTGAAACTCGCCGCCCGACATCATGCTCATCGGCAGTGCGCCCTGCTGCGCTAACGCTGGAAGCACCGCCGATACCTGCAGGTGAGGCGTGATGCCGTAGCTCACCATGCTGCGGATCGCGGTTTGCGAACCCGTTGCGGCGGCGCGTGCATAGACGCCTAGATCGAAGCTCGTTTCGCCCTGGGAATTGACCGGCGTGGCGAAGCCGAAGACCGGACCGTGTCCCGAACCGTGGGCCGGCAACCAGCCGGCTAACAAGAGACTGAGCGTAAGAAAAAGACGCATCCCTCCTCCTTGGCAATAAGCGCGAAGACACTACGGCGCTAACGCGGCAGAGAACGGCGTCTCAGATTCTCAGGATGGTTGTCGGATCGAGTGCCGGTGGAGGATGTGCGAGGACCGGGATGCTGCCGCTTGCGCCGGCGTCACTCGCAGTCAAGACCGCGGCGATCGCTATGGGCTGTCCGCACGGAACGTCATGCGGCGCAACCTCCGCGACCGGGCGGACGACGAATGCGGAACCGGGCCGGACTTCGCTCTTGCAGCACGGATGCGAAGCGCTTCCAGACATCCCTGCACAAGCATGGTGCATGCGCCGGCAACAAGCCATTTCGGCCGGCGTGAGCTGCGCTGCCGGAAGCATGCAAGCCATCGCGGTCGGGCCGGCCAGTACGGTCAATGCCACCAGCGCGGCTATGGGGCGGAGCAAGCGCACCCAAGGAGTGTACGCCTTTCGGTCGCGCGCTGGGACGGTCACACGCGCCCGACGAGCACAAACGGCGCCCAGTGGTAGGGGTGGGGATAACGCGCGCGCAGCTCCTGCATCGCGTCACGAAGGGCCTGCGGCTTCGGACTATCGCTCTGCAGCCGGCGGTAGAACGCCGCCATGAATTCGGCCGTGCTCTTATCGTGCACGTCCCACAGACTCAGGACCAACGACTGCGCACCAGCCTGCAACAGGCCACGCACCATGCCCATGAGTTCGTCACCGGCCGCGACCACGCTCACGCCGGTGGCGCAGCCGCTCAGTACGGCGAGCTCGCACGGCAGCTTGAGCTGGTAGAGGTCGTAGAGGCTCAGGTAGGAGCCCGCCAGCCGGATGGAGGAGAACATCGGATTGTCCTGGCGGAAGTAGCCGTGCGTGGCGATGTGCACGATGCGACTGTTCGGGCCGGTGCGGCGGAGCGCGTCCTCGCTGGCGGCGTTGCCGGTGAAGACGGTCGCTTCGGGCAGGAGCGCGCGCAGCGATTCGATCTCGTCGGCGATGAGTGGCGCCTGCGCATCGGCCACTCCCATCAGGAGCGGCGCGCCCTCGTAGGTCGCGGTGGCGCGCTGACAGAGCGCCAGAATGCTCGCGCTCGGGGCGTACGAGATGGTGTGCCGGTCGATGAGGTAACGCTCGCCGTCGTACAGACTGTGGAACGGGACATAGTGCAGTGCGCCGTGCGGCACAAAGATAAGGTGCTCGGTCCCGCCATTCACCCCACCGAAGTGCTCGGCCAGCGGTGCGATCAGTTCCTGGTACAGCGACTGCAAATGCGCGAGCGTCGCTTTGAGCATCGCATCCTGGAAACTGCTGACGTAGTTCTCCGAGAGGCGGAACTTCGAGATCTGGAACTGCCACAGGCGCAGCAGCGACGCAACCCGCGACGTCAGCGTTACGGCCGACATGTGGAGCGCGTCGCGCGTCAGCACGGCGCCGACGATGCGGTCGTGCACGGTGAAGTATTCGATCAGCGCGGTGTGCGGCGGCAGCGCGGCGCGGATCTCGGCGAGCGGCAGGTTGGTGGGCAAGGGGACGCCGGCGTCCGTCGCCTCCGAAAGACTCGCCTCCTGCAGGACGCGCAGCAGGTCCGATTCGCGTGCGCGCGCCTGCCGCTCCAGCACTTCCAAACGCTGCGGTGATTTCTCTTCCGGGCGCAACTGCTCGCGCTCGATCAGGTTGTAGTACCAGTTCAGTTCCTCGCGCAGGTTGCGGATGGAGCGCACCAACTCGCTCTGGCCTTCGCCGGCGGGCTCGCTGGCGCGTGCCTTCACCGGTTGGAGCAGCAGGTCCATCAGGCCGCGCGATTTCGCCTGTTCGACGTAGCCGAACGCTTCTTCGATGGTGTTGGTCTCCGCCGGCGCGGAGAGGCACGCGGCGACGAGGTTCTCATAGACCTCGAGCTTGTTCTTGAAGAAGGCGATCTTCAGTTCTTCGCCACGCAGCGAGCCGCGCAGCGTCTCGAGCGCGCCGCGCGCTTGCTTGTAGTGCTCGAAGCTGCCGCGGTCGCCGGTGGCGTCGAGGACTTGCCCGGTAAGGAACTCGGTCTGGTAGATGAGGACCGGCGACTGCAGCTTGGCGCCGGCAGCGTGCGCGTCGCGGCAGTGCCGCAGCGCCTCCGCCGGCTGGCCCATGCGCAGCACGATGCGCGCGAGCAGCAGTTCCGCCAGCACCGCTTTGCCGGCGAGCGGCGACGCGCGGAAGAAGTCGCGCGCGGCCTGTGCCAGGCGGCGCGCTTCGAACAGGCGGCCTTCGCTGAAGAGCACGAGTGCCTGGTAGAGGTCGATGAGCGAAGGCCACACGATGTTCTTTTCGCGCTGGAAGATCTCCTTCGCTTCGGCGAAGCGCTTCAGCCCCTCGAAAGCCGCGCCCAGTTGGCTGCTCGCGATGGCCGCGAACGCCAGCGACTTGGCCGCTTCGTAACCCATGCCGAGTCCCTTGAAACCGGCATTGGCTTCCTGCGCGAGTTCCACCGCTTCGGTGTGCAGGTTGAGCTCGAGGTAGATCTCGGAGAGGTCGAGGTTGCACAGCGAGCCGTGGTAGCGGTCGTCGAGCTTCTTGGCGGTGACGCGGGCGGCGCGCAGCATCTCGATGGCCCGGCCGTACTCGCCGCGCAGGAAGTAAAGGTAGGCGATGTTGTAGTCGGCCTGCACGACGAGCAGCGGCATGTCGTGCGACGCGCAGAAGGCGCGCGCCTGCTCGTAATGGCCGAGCGCCGCGCCGAAATCGTTCAGGCTGATGCCGCAGGTCGCCAGGTTGCTGAGCGCGCCGGCGACACCCTCGGGATCATCGTGCTTCAGCAGCTCTTCGTACGAGCGCTGATACGTCGCGTACGCTTCGGCGAAGCGGTCCTGGCGGTAATAGATGTTGCCGATATTGAGTTCCACGCGCGCCAGCCGCCACATATTGCCGAAGACGCGGAAGATCTCGCGCGCTTGCTCGCCGGCAGCGAGGGCGCGGTCGTACTGACCGAGCAGCAACAAGGGCTGGATCGAAGTGCTGAGCGTGCGTGCCAACTCCATCTGATTGCCGGCGCGGGCGAACAAGGCCGCCGCGCGCTGATGGAATTCCGCGGCGGGAGCGTTCTGGCCGCTGATATACAGTGCGTTCGCCTTCGCGCGTTGTGCTTCCGCGAGAGCTTCCGGCGTGCCGAGCGACTCCGCGATCGTGATGGCCGCGTCCGCAAGATGCAGCGCTTCCGTGGTGTTCACGCGCGCCTGCCGGTTGACGCGTGTCGCCAGGGCAGCGACCGTCTCGGCATTGCGCAGTGATGGATGCTCGCCGAGGAAGGCGCGGCGCTCGGCTTCGGTCAGCAAGCTCCCTAACGCCAGCGCCAGCGAGTCAACGTCTCCGGGAACAGCCGAACCGCTCATTCGACGCCCATTTGCTCCAGCTGTTTGCGCAGCTTCTCCAGGCAGCGTCCGCGAATGAAACCGATGGAACCGGTCGCCAGACCCAGTTCGCGCGCGACCTCATCATACGGTCGTGGCGGGTCTTCGAAGAACAGCATGCGCACCATACGGCCACAGCGCTCGGAAAGGGAAGCGACCGCGCCGCGCACCGCCTGGTCGCGTTGCAGCGCGGAGATCAGTTCCTCGGGCAGCGGCTCGTCGGTCGAAGCCGTGTCGTGCTCCTCGCCGAGTTCGACGTGGCGATCGGCGCGCCGCCGCGCCTGGAGACACTTGTGATAGCTCACCTGCATCAGCCACTTCGGCAGCGCTTTGGGCTCGCGCAATTCCTTCAGGTGATGCAGCAGGTCAAGGCAGACCGATTGGAAGATGTCGGCGGCCTCGTCGTACATCCCGAGCTTGATCGGGACCGAATAGATGAGGTTCTTGTATTTCTCGAGCAGCGCGGTCCACGCCTGCTGGTCGCCTTTACAGCACGCCGCTACGAGCCGCTCGTCGGACCAGGCGGCGCGCTTCGGCGTGACGGCAGCCGCCGGCATCAGCGGGACCTCAGGGCGGCGTCGCGCCAGAAGAGTTCCTCGACATTCCACAGCGTGTAATGGTCGAGCACGGCGGGATGGAAATTGCCCAGCTGCGCCTTCGCGGCGGTCAGGACATTCGGTGTCGCCAGGAAGACGAACGGCACGTTCTCAGCGATGATCTGCTGGGCGCGGTCGTACTGCCGCTTGCGTTCCTTGTACGCGATCGTGGTCATCTGCTGCTTCATCAGGCCGTCGAGCTCGCGCTCCCATGCGCTGGCCGGCTGTGCCTCGCCCAAGCGCCACAGGTGCATGCTGCCGGCTGCGGTCCACACGTTCATCTCCGGAGTCGGATCGGCGTCGCCGCCCCCCAGGCCCATGATCGCGGCATCGTAATCGTAAGTTTGCAGCAGCCGGTCGAGAAGGGCACGAAAGTCGAGGGGCACCAGGCTGACACGCATGCCGAGCTGCTTCAGGTCGTCTTGCAGCAGGGTAGCCATCTTCATGCGCTGCGTGTTCGACGAGCTGGAGGCGATGGAGAACTCGACCGTCTGTCCGTTACGGTCGAGCAGCGTACCGTCGCCGGACCAGCGAAAACCGGCGCCCTGCAAGGCTTTCCGCGCGTTCTCGACCGAGCGGGCGGGGTGCGGCAGCGCGGCGTTCACCCAAGCCTTGTTCCCCGGGCTGACGTTGCCCCACAGCGGCGTGCCGTGGCCGCCGTAGACGAGGCGCACCAGGCCATCGCGGTCCACCGCGAGCGACACGGCTTGGCGGAACGCCGGATCCTGGAACCACGCCTGCTTGCGCGCGACCGCGTCGAGCTTGCGTCCGCTGAGGTCGTTCAGATTGAAGACCAGGAAGTTGTATTCCAGGCTCGGGCCCAGGTCGCTGAGCTGCGTGCCGCGGTCGTTGGCCGCGCGGCTGAGCAACGAATAATTCTCGGCGCTGAGGCGGGAGATCATGTCGGTCTCACCGGCCTGGTAGCGGATGAGTTGCGCGTCCTCGCTGCCGACGAAGAGGAAGTCGAGTTCGTCGAGATAGGGAAGGCGCTGCTTGCTCGCGTCGGCCTTCCAATAATAAGGATTACGCTCGAGCACCAGCCGCTGGCCGGCGACATACTGCTTCACGCGGAACGGGCCGAGTCCGACGACGTCATTCGCCGCGAGTCCCCACATTTGCGCGAACCGGCCTTCGCGATACGCAGCCGCGAGCGTGCGGCGCGGCAGCATGGCAATGCTGTCGAAGATGCGCTCCGCCGCGGCATACGGTTGCGGCAGCGTGACGCGCACGCTGTACGGGTCGACCTTGGCGACGCTCAGAGGTTTGCCGCCGATGATCAGCAGATCGCGCTGCGGCGAGTGGACTTGCTCATCGAGATAGACCTGGAAGGAGAAGACGACGTCATCGGCGTCGAACGGTTGGCCGTCGGAGAAGCGGATGCCGCGGCGCAGTTGCAGGGTGAACGTATGGCCATCGGGCGAGAGCTTCCAGCTCTTCGCGAGCGCCGGCTCGGTCTGCTGCGACGCGCGATTGATGTGCACGAGGTCCGCCATCAGGCGGCCCGTCACCTCGCGTGAGACCGCGTCGGCGGCGAGCACGGGATTGAGCGTCTTCGGCTCGGAGCGCTGGCCGATCGTCAGCCGTCCGCCGTACGCGCCGCGAACACCCTGGCTGACGGCGACTTCCTCGCCACCGGCAAGCGGCGCCGGTTTGGGCGCAGCGGCGAACGCCTGCGCCCACAGGCACAACACGAGCACCGCGCGCATTGATCGGCGCAAAGCCAAACACGCCCCCAGTCTAGGATTCGGTGCGCGATTGTAGCCGTGATTGCAGCGCCTCTGCCAGCACGCAGTAGCTTACGGAGGTAACCAGGAGGGCGAGGGCGGGCGCCAGCATCCACCAATACGAGACCAGAACGTTGTACTGCTGCAACACCGCCAGCATGTTGCCCCAACTGGCCGCCGGTTCACCCACTCCCAGCCCAAAAAAGGAAAGGCTGACCTCGGCCGCGATGTATTGCGGCGCCAGCAGCGCCGCCTGCGTCAGGAGCACGCCCAGAGCCGACGGCAGGATGTGCCGGCGCAATAAATAAAGATGAGAAGCCCCAAAGCCGCGGGCCGCGGCGACGTAGTTGTGCGTCTTCGCGCTCAGCACGACCCCGCGGACTAGGCGCGCGGGTCGCGTCCAGCCGAGCAGCGAGATCACGACGGTGACCAGCAGGAACGCCGGTGTCGTCCCCAGATGCAATGGGAGGAAGGCGCGCACCGCCAGCAGCAGGTAGAGCCAGGGCAGCGTGAGCAGCAGCTCCGACGTGCCCATCAACAACTCATCGACCCAGCCGCCGCAGTAGCCGGCGACGAGGCCAATGATCAGTCCGAGTGAGAGCGCCAGGAGCGTGGCGAGCAATCCCGCGCCGAGCGATATCTGCGCGCCGTGCACGAGGCGCGAGAACTGGTCACGCCCGAAGCCATCGGTGCCGAAAAGCAGGACGCGCTTACCGTCGGCGCAGAACAGGTGCCGCTCGCCAGTGATGACGCCCAGCCAGCGATACTCGGCGCCGGGGCAGAAGAAGCGGAGCGGGTGGCGCGCGGTCGTGTCTTCCGCATACGTGCCGAAGTCCACGAGCTTCCACTCGCGCACGAACGGCGCGTGCCAGCCGTCAGCATCGCTCATGTGGATGCGCGTCGGCGGGACGTAGGCCTGCATGCGGTCCTGCGCGGCGGGATTGTAAGGCGCGATGAAACCGGCGCACAATGCCGCGAGGTGCAGCAGCACGAGCACGGCGAGCGTGATGCGGATGCGCCGGCTAGGCATGGCTGCCTCGCAGGCGGATGCGCGGATCAGTGGCGGCGAGCAGCAAGTCAGCGAGCAGCGTTCCCAGCACGGCGAGCACGGCCGAGAGCATCACCGCGCCGACGATGACGTAGGGATCGCGTGCGAGCGTCGCTTCCAGCAGCAACGGGCCGAGCCCGGGCCAGCCGGTAATAACCTCGACGGCGAGCGAGCCGCTTAACAGCGTTGCGACGGAGAGTCCGAGGAGCGAGATCCACGTGTTCGCCGCGGCCGGCAGGATGTAGCGCGTCCACATGCGTGAACGTGCGATGCCGTGTCCGCGCGCCCCAATGATGTAGGGCGCGTCCATGACCTCGCGCACGCTCGAGCGTACATGGCGCACGATGACGGCCATCATGCCGAGCGCAAGAACCGTTGCAGGGACGACGAGATGCTTCACGATGTCGCCGAGCTTCTCCAGCGCCGAGAGTTCCTCGTAGCGCAGCGACGTCATGCCTCCGGCCGGTAGCGCGCCGCTCCACACCGCGAGCGCGAGCACGGTGAGTGCGAGCGCGATCTCGGGCACGGCGAGCACGAGCGACGTCGCGGCCGTCACCGCGCGATCGGCCCAGCCGCGCGGATGCGCCGCGGCCCACATGCCGAGCGGGATGGCGAGCAGCCACGCCAGCACGAGCGCCGTGGTGGCGAGCAGCAGCGTGTTGCGCGCGCGCTCGCGCAACAGCGGTCCTACCGGTGCGTTGTAGGCCAGCGAATAACCAAGGTCGCCGCGGACTGCCGCACTCAGCCAGCGCCCGTAACGCACCGCGACCGGCTGGTCGAGTCCGTATTGCGCACGCAGGCCGGCGACGGTCTCCTGCGAGACCTGCGGATTCAACCGCAATTCATCGAAGAACGAGCCGGGCGCCAGGTCGGTGAGCAGGAAGCAGAACACCGATGCGAGCGCCAGCAGCGCGAGCGCACGCAGCAAGCGGCGCAGCAGGTATCTCATGTGCCCGCGCCTCGTGGCAGCGCGAGCTCCAACGAGCGCGCTGACTCCACCAGCGCGCACGTCGCTGGATCCTCCGGTGCTAACAAGATGACGCGTGTTTGGCCGCGCTCGACGATGCGGCCCGCGGACATGACGACGATCTCATCGGCGAACTGCGCGACCAGGCCGAGGTCGTGTGAGATCAGGATGTACGTCAGTCCGCGTGCCTGTTGCAGTTGACGCAGCAACGCCACAAGCTGCGCTTCGGTCGAAAGATCGAGGCCGGAGAGCGCTTCGTCGAGGATGACGAGCCGCGGGTCGAGCGCGAGCGCGCGCGCGATGGCCAGGCGCTGCTGTTGACCGCCGCTGAACTCCGTGCAGCGGCGCTGCGCCACCTCCGGCGCCAGCCCAACCTCGCGTAGCAATCCGTTCACGCGCTCGCGTCGCAACGCCGGCGTGCCCCACTGCTGTATGACGAGGGGCTCGGCGATGACTTCTTCGGCGGTGAAGCGCGGATTCAGCGCGGTCGCCGCATCCTGAAAGACGAGTTGCACCTGCGGACGGCGCGCACGCAACTCGGCATCACGGAGTGCAGCCCACTCAACGCCGTCGAACCATATCTCGCCGGCATCGGGCGCTTCGAGCCGAGCCAGGCACCGCGCGAGCGTGGACTTGCCCGCGCCGGAGTCACCCACGATGGCGAGCGTGGTGCCGGCGCGCACGTCGAGGTCGATCGCAGCGATGACGTCGCGCGTGTGCGTGTGCCAGCCTTCGCGGCGCGTGTAGCGCTTCCGCAGGCCGCGGACTCGCAGGATGGGACCCGGTGTCGACGTCATCCCGCGTTCGCCTGTTGGTGCAGCGCACGTGCTTGCGCGAGCCGCACCAGCGTCTGCGAATAATCGTGCCGCGGCGTGCGGAAGAAAGCGCTGGTCGCGCCCAGCTCCACGATCTCGCCCGCGCGCATCACCAGCACGCGGTCGGTGTAGCGCGCCACCTGCGCCGGGTCGTGCGTGATGAGCAGCAGCGCCATCGTGTGGCGACGGCGCAAGCCGGTCAGGAGTTCGAGGACCTCGACCTTCAACCGCGCGTCGAGCTTGCTGGTGGCTTCGTCGGCGATGAGCAACCGCGGGCGGCAGACCACGGCTTGCGCGATGGCCGCGCGTTGCCGCTCGCCACCGCTGAGCTGATGCGGATAGCGGCGCGCGATCGCCGGCGGTTCGGCGAATCCCGCTTCCTGCAACGCCCCGAGCACGCGTTGGCGGCATTCCGCGCGCGATACCGCGGCATGGCAACGCAATACATCGCTCACCTGCGTGCCGATGGTGACGAGCGGATGCAGCGCCGACGCGGGGTCCTGCGTGATGTAGGCGATCTCGGCTCCGCGCACCCGGCGCAAATCTTCGCCGCGCAGGGAGAGCAGATCGTGTTCGCTAAACGTCACCGAACCGGCGACGTGGGCGGTCGTGGGCAGCAGTTGAAGCAGAGCGCGCGCAAGCGTCGTTTTGCCGGAGCCGCTTTCGCCGAGCAGGCCTACGGATTCGCCGGGTGCGATGTCGAAGGTTGCGCCGCGCACGGCCGCAGCTTCGCCGTAGCGAATGGCGAGGTCCTGCACACGCAGTCCGGGAAAATGGTCCGGGGAGGGCACTTGCGGCGAACCATATCATTATTCTCTTGTCGCTCCGCTCCAAAACCGCTAGAAGGCAATGCTCGCCCTGAAACCCTCTAGGCCTTGCAGGCGCGCTCCGCGGGCTGCACCGCCCGCTCCGCTCTTGGATCGTTGTCGCTCCGCTCCAAAACCGCTGGAGGCTTGCGCTCGCCCTTTGATCCTCGACGCTTGCAATCGCGCTCTTCGGCCGAGCGCCGATGGCGCAGTTTGGCGCGGGGGTGGGGCGCATGTTGGCGCAGTTTGGCGCATGTGGGAGTAAACTAGGCGCCGTCGTGGCAAAAGTCCTGAACTCGTGGAAAGAGATCGCGGCCCACCTGGGCCGAGGTGTCCGGACGGTGCAGCGCTGGGAGCGCGACTTCGGCCTGCCAGTGCGGCGTCCGAGCGGACGCAGCCGCTCGGCAGTAGTCGCTGTGCCCGCTGAACTCGACGCTTGGGTGCACCACGCGGCAACACGCGGCGCCATGGCGCACGACCGCAACAAGCAAACGCATGTAGACCTTCGGCCGCGCTTCGCGAAGCTGCAGGACAACGTTACGACACTGCAAGGCAATCTCGACCGGCTGCAAAAGGGCCTCGCCACCGCGCGCGACCTTGGAAAAAGATACGCAGAGCGGGGGGGGGGCTTTGAAGAGGCGGTTGACGGGCGACGCACCTGAGCGCGCATCGTAGAGTAATAATCACTTCTTGTGGGTGCCCCAGACGAGCGTTCTTTGCTCGTCTGGGTGTCAGTGTCCGGCAGAAGTCTTAAGTACCAAGGGCACGTCGAACCACTCGTTGATCTTCACCAGTCCCTCGGGCCACCGCCGACACCCAGACGAGCAAACTACGCTCGTCTAGGGCACCCAGGAACTGAGTTGTTCGTGTGGGCCACCGCCGACACCCATACGAGCAAGCTACGCTCGTCTGGGGCATCCAAGAACTGAGTTGTTCGTGTAGGGCACCGCGCCAATCATCACTTCTTCCGGCGTTTCGGGCGCGGTGGCGCCTTCTTCTTTGGCTTGCGCGGCATGGCCGCGGGCGGCCTGCTGCCGCGTGCGCCGTTGGCGCGCCCATCGCGTTCGGTCTGCGTGGGGCCGAACATCACCAGCACGCCATCGAGCTCGGTGCCGTCGCGGGCGATGGGCGTGAAGTGGATGTCGACGAGCGACCTATCGCCTGGCCGCAAACGCTGGTTGCGCAGGATGCCGGCCTGCTTGCGCGCCAGCACCGTGGTCGCACGCCGCGCGACCGAGGCGCGCAGCGCCTGGCCCATCGGCAAGCGATCGATGCTCACGCCGACCACGGAGGTCTCGCCCACGCCGAACACGCGCTGGGCAGCCGCATTCCACAGTTGGATCTTCTGCTCGCCGTCCACCAGCATGACGGGCCACGGCATGCCGCGCAGCGTCTCCTGGTAGTGCGTGTGTACGACGTTGAGCTCCAGCGAGCGGCGCTCAAGCTCTTCGTTCATCGTCTCCAGCTCTTCGTTCAGCGACTGCAACTCCTCGTTCGTCGTCTCCAGTTCTTCGTTGGTGGACTGCAATTCTTCGTTGGTGGTCTCGAGCTCTTCGTTGGTGGATTGCAGCTCTTCGTTGGTGGTCTCGAGTTCCTCATTCGAGGATTGCAGCTCTTCGCTCGTGGCTTCGAGCTGATCGAAGGTGGTCTGGAGCTTGTCGTGATCGCTGACGTCTTCGGCGTACATCAGGGTGCCGCTGCGCTGGCCGGAATCGGTAAAGACGGGGCGAAGGGTCACGGCGACCCTGCGGTCTTCGCCGTGGTTGCTCACGGAACATTGAAAAGTGACGGTCTCGGGCTTGCTGCGCAGCGCATCCAGCCGGGCGCTGAGTTCGGGACAGCGCGTGGCGATGTCGCTCGCGGCGAGCCGCTTGCCGTTCAACTGGCCGCTGAGGCCCCAGACGGCCAGCGCGGCGTCATTGTGCATGAGGACGATATCGCGCTCATCGAGCGCGATGATGCCGGGCTTCATCGTGTCGAGCATGCTGCGCTGGTAGGCGGCCAGCCGCTGCATCTGCTGGTTGACCTTGTCGTCGTGCTTCTCCGCCATAGGAATCTCCGCCTCGGCCGATTGCGCATCGAGCAACGGCGAGCGGGTACGTTGGAAGATGCGCCAGCGCGCGTCGAGCGGCCGAAACAGCTCCGATTCGTTCAGCTTCGATTCGGCCTTACCGAGGAAGAGCACGCCGTCCCGAGCGAGCGCGTAGTGCAGCCGGTCGAGGATGTACCGCTGCGTGGCAACATCAAAGTAAATCAGAACATTGCGGCACATTACAAGGTTGCAGTGCGAGATTGGGGCATCGGCGGTCAGGCTGCTGCGCCCGAAGATGAGCAGGCGGCGGAGGTCGCGCGCGATGCGCAGCCGCGTGGCGCCGGTGAAGTACCGTTCGCGCCACTCCGGGCGCACCCGGCGCAGCCTCTCCAGCGGATACTCGCCGCGGCGCGCGATGCTCAGCGCGTCTTCGTCCACGTCGGTGGCGTAGATCTTGACGTCATACTCCGGCAGGGAAGGGCCGAGGATCTCGGAGATGAGAATGGCCAGCGAGTAGGCCTCTTCGCCGGTGGCGCAACCGGCGCACCAGGCACGGAAGGCTTCTCCCCGCGGGACGCTGCGCAGCAGCCCCGGCAGGATGTGGTTGCGCAGCATCTCCCACGCCGCCGGATCGCGGAAGAACTCCGTCACGTTGATGAGGACGGTGTTGAGCAGCGCTGTCGGCTCGGTGGTGGGCGCCGCCCGGACCTGCTCGAGGTAGTCGGCGTACGTCCCGACACCGACGTCGAACATGCGCTTGCGGACGCGCCGCTCGAGCGTGCTCACCTTGTAACCACGCAGGTCGGGGCCGCTCTCCGCCGCCAGCGTGTTGACCAGTTGTTCCAGGGTGATGTCAGGCATGACGCCCAAGTCGCAACTCGCCCAGCTCCAGCAAGACGGCGGGGATCTCGGCCAGCCGGACGACGCGGTCGACGCAATGGGTGGCGATGGCGGCGCGCGGCATCGCGCTGAAGCGTGCTTCGTCCGGGTCCTCGACGATGGTGTAGCCGCCAGCCTGTTTCACGGCGCGCATGCCGTCAGCGCCGTCGCGGCCCGAGCCGCTCAGGACCACGGCGATGGCGTGCTCGCCATACGCTGCCGCGACCGATTCGAACAGCGTATCGATGGAGGGACGCGAGAAGCGCACCGCGGCCGAGTGTGCGAGGTGCACGCGGCCATCGCGGATCACCAGATGTTCATCGGGCTGCGCGATGTAAGCCGTGCCGGGGTGGATGCGCATATCTTCCCGCGCCTCCTGCACTCGCAGCCCGGTGTGGCGTCCCAGCAACTCGGCCAGGTGGCTTTCAAAATTCGCTGCCATGTGCTGCACCACGAAGACGCTGCAGGTGAAAGCGGCGGGCAGCCCGGAGAGGACCGCGGAGATATCGGTCAACCCGCCGGCAGACGCACCGATGGCGACGGCCGCATAGTGGCGCGGCTCGGCGTGCGGCTCGGCGATAGCTCCCGAAGTCATGCACTCAATCCGGCACTGACAAGAATCGGCGATTATCAGGGATTGTACGCCCGCCCCGCAGAACTGCATCGGTCAGGTTTTCGTGCGCTGCCGCAGAGCGTGCTGCGCCTTGCGCACGTCGCTGACGTGGCGCCGCGTCTCGTCGATGCAGGCGCGCGCGCGTGCGGCCTGCTGCACGCTGGCATCGAGCACCTCGAGGCGGTCGACTTTGCGCCCGCCGCCCGCGCCGTTGCCGAGCAGGGCGCGTACCTCACCGATGAATTCCTCGACGGGACCTCCTTTCGCCACCACCACGTTCACCAATCCATAGACTGCTGGCGGCAGATCCTGGCTGTAGCCGGTGAGCATGACGATGGGCAAGCCGGGCTGCAGTTCGCGCGTCTTGTGAGCCACCGCTTCGCCGTCCATGCCGGGCATGCGGAAATCGAGGACCATCAGGTCGACGGCATGCTCGTGCAGCAGCCGCAGGCCATCCGGACCGTTCGTGGCGATGAGGACCATGTACCCCAGCGCTTCGAGGAAGAGTTTGCGGACTTCGAGGCCGATCTCCTGGTCGTCGATGCAAAGAATGGTGGCCATGGGCACCTACCTCTCAATCGGCGGTTGCGAGTTTGGGATCGTGCTCTTCGCGCACGCGCGGGGCCTTGCCGTTGGTGAGCAGGTCGCGCAACAGGCGGGCGTACTCCAGCGCTGCGTCAGCCTGCTCGCGGAAGCGCGCTTCGCCGAGCGGCTGGTCGTGGCGCTGCGCGCGCTCGGCCAGGCGCAGCGAAAGGTCGGCACGCTCTTCGAACGAGCGCATCGCCGCCCAGAGGACGCGCTCCACCGACTCGCTCTGGTCAGCCATCAGGCTCTCGACCGAATAGGCGTGACCCACGCGGCAGTGGAAGCGCAGCAGGTCCCCATCCTTGATTTCCCATAGCGTGCCGTGGCACTCGGGACAGGTATAGGCCGAGGGCACGCCGCTCGCTTGCGACGGATCTTTGACGAGCATGGGCTGCTTCCTTTCTTTTGCTTTTCCGCGCGCCTGGCTCAGCTTGACGAGCAGGCCGGGCAGTTGCTCGAGCGTAACGACGTGATCGGGCTGGGCCACCTCGATGGCGTTGTCAGGCATGCTGCGCACGACGGCGTCTTCCGGGTCCTGCACGATGGTGACACCGCCGCGCCGCTTGATGGAAAGCAGGCCCGCCGAACCATCGTCGAGATATCCGGTCAGCACGACGCCGGCAACGCGCTCGCCATACGCCAGGGCCGCCGAGCGGAACAGCGGGTCGATGGCGGGGCGGTGCCGGTTCTCCATCGGACCGTGCACCAGGCGCATCACGCCGGGCTCGAGCAATAAGTGAGCGTCGGACGAGCCGACGTAGATGTTGCCGGGCGCGATGCGGGCGCCATCTTCCGCGGCGAGCACCGGCAATCGCGAACGCCGGCCCAGGACTTCCGCGAGTCGGCTGCCCCCTTCCGCACGCGTGTGCAGGACAACGAAGACCGCCGCCGGAAGATCACGCGGTAAATGCATGAAGAGATCGGAGAGCGCTTCCACGCCGCCAGCCGACGCCCCGATCGCGATGATGTCCTGCGCCATTGCGGCCCTCCCGCATTGGGTAAGATGCTAACCGTGCGGGCGCGGCGCGGGTCCCGCGTGGCGCATGTCGGCGCATCGCAGTAGGGCGCACCGCTCTATCATTTAGGCTTGCGTAGCTCGCAGACGCAGAGCGGTGTGCGAGAGGCCTCCATGCGTGCCCTGGTGCTTTCGGTCGGCCAGCAACTTGACCTGCTGGCGCTGCGCAACGAAGTGCTGCGCGAAGCCGGTTTCGCGGTACGCAGCAGTACCACCCTGGAAGATGCCACAGCCTTGGCGCTCGCTGGCGACTTCGACGTGGTGGTGCTGTGCCGTTCCCTGCCGTGTGCGCAGCGGCAGCAGTTCATCTACGCCGTGCGCGCGATGAAGCCGTCGCTGCCGATCGTGGCGCTGCGCGGCGTCGGCGAGAACGAACTCTCGGGCGTCGACGCCATCCTTGATCCGCTCGAAGGCGCTGAGAAGCTCATCGCCGGCCTCGACCGCGCCATCGCTGCTCGCGAACGCCATCGCCCCATGCCCGTCGTTGCCGAGCCCAAACGTAGCGGCTCGGCAGCGTAAGTCTCTGTCGCTCCGCTTCAAAACCGCTGAAGGCCGATGCTCGCCCTGAAACCGTCAAGGCCTTGCAGGCGGTCCCGAACGTTCGGGACGCGCTGCAAGGCCTCACGGGCCTTCGGGCGAGCGATGCGCTCCAGCGGTTTTGGAGCGGAGCGAAAGAAACAGATTAAGCCGGAGGCGACAGAAAAAAGGACGACGCCCGCTGCGTTGGGAGGGGGTCGCAACGGGCGTCGTCCTGGGGGTGGTGCTTCGACGGGCGTAGGGGGAACGTCTACGCCGCGGTCTTGTCGTCCAAGCCCCGCACCTCCGCCTCAGCACGTAACCAGTCCTGCTCGGCGGTACCCCACTCCGCGTTGCGCTCACGCTCTTCAAAGAGCTCGTAAGCGCGCATGCGGATCTGTTGCCGCTGCAGTTCTATCGGCTCGGCGCGTGCCAACACTTCGTCCAGGATGCCGAGAGGCGGCAGTTGCTGCTGGTTCACTTCTTCTATGGTCGGGCGCTGCATCGGGAGTGGCGTGCTCGGTCTGGTTGCCATTGGGGAATGCCTCCAGCGGTACGGACTCACCAGCGTTGGAAGCGGAATGTCAGGCTTTTGGTTATTCCGCGGCGGTGCGCCAAGATGTGCCGCGCCAAGATGTGCCGCGTGCCGAAGTGCGCCAGCAAGGCACAGCTTCGGCGCGCGGTCGCCTGGAGGGAGGACTACTTCTGGGGACGCGATGCCGGCGGCACGATGCCGTTCAGCCGGTAATACACGACCAGCTGCCCATAGTGCTCGCCGCAGTGCTCGATGAAGCCGGTCCACAGCTCGATCTGCTCGGGCGTCAGGTCGGTGGAGGCGCGCAGCGTCTCGGCGCCTTCTTCGGTAGACCGCTTCAGTGCGGCAACGATCGCGGCCTTATCGGGCGCCTGTTCCTTCGTGAGCTGGTTGGGTTTGCCGTCGGGTTTCTCGCCGCGTCCGCGCTGCGCGACGAACGAGTTCCAGAACGCCGCGTGCCGCAGCTGGTCCGCAAAACTGCGGACATCCTTCGCCGGCTTGTATTCGAACTTCTGTGCCGGGAACTCTTCCGCCATCTTCACCAGCTTGCCATTGATGTCGTTCCACTGGTCCAGCAGTCGCTCGTTCGTAGACTTGGCGGGAGCTTGCGCGTATGCCGCCGCGCCGAGCAACCACACCGCCAGGGATGCTTTGAGCCAATGCTTCAACATGACTTCTCGCCTCTTCTTTCGTGGATTGCAGACGCTGGCGTCATTCCAACAGCCGTGCTCGGCAGCGCCGCCGGTTTGCGATGGGCGCACGCGGATGAAAGCCTGATGGCGCGGCCGGCACGACGAGGCGCTACAGCGCCTGGTCGAGGAACTTCTGCACGCTGGCGCGATACGAGCGCGACACGGTGAGGTCGGTATCGTCGTCGAGCCGCACGATGTAGTCGCCCCCGACGCCGGGGTGCGCTTCGCGGATATGCTCGAGGTTCACGATGGTCGAGCGATGGATGCGCAGGAAGCGCTCGGGATCGAGCTTCGCCTCCAGCGTGTTCATGCGTTCGCGGATGAGGTAAGTGCGCTTGGCGAGATGCAGGCGCGCGTAATCACCCTCGGCCTGCACCCAGCGCAGCTCGTCGACCGGCAGGAAGACGTGCTTGCCGTCCACCTTGACGACGATGCGGCTGGAGAAGCGCCCGCCGCGCGCTTCGCTGATGACCTCGGTGACGCGGCGTCGCAGGTCGGCGCGCAGCTCGCGGTCGCGCAGCGTGGTTTTGGCGCGCGCCAGCGCCTGCTCGAAACGCGCACGGTTGAAGGGCTTCAGCAAAAAATCGAGCGCGCACGCGGTGAAGGCTTCGACGGCATAGCGGTCATAGGCGGTCACGAAGATAGTGACTGGCAGGGTGGCGTCGCCGAGCGCGCGCAGAACGGCGAAACCGTCGCGCCCGGGCATCTGCACGTCGAGGAAGAGCAGGTCAGGTTTCAAATCGCGCAGGCCGGCGATAGCTTGTTCGCCGTCGCCGGCTTCGCCGGCGAGTTCGATGTCCGCATGCTTCTCGAGCAACGTGCGGATGCGGTCGCGCGCCAGCATCTCATCGTCAGCGATGTAGGCGCGGATGGTCATACAAGCATCGCCTCCGGGGGCGCGGTCGGCAGCGGCGCAGAGTGGAAGGGAAGCGCGATGGTGGCCGCGACGCCGCCTTCCTTCTGGTTCTCGAGCGTGAAGCGGAAGGCCTTGCCGTACAGTCGTTCCAGCCGCTCGCGCGTATTGCGCAGGCCGATGCCGCGGTCGAAGGCGCGTTCCACGTCGACGCTGAGCCCGGGACCGTTGTCGGCGACGCGCAGCACCAGCATGTCGTGCTCGCGTGCGATGGTGATGCGCACCACGCCGCCGCTGGAGCGCTCGGCGATGCCGTGGCGCAGCGCGTTCTCGACCAGCGTGTGCAGCGTCAGGTTCGGCAGCATCGCGCTCAGGACTTCATCGTCGACCAGGCGGACCACGGTCAGCCGGTCCTGGAAGCGCGTGCGCTGGATGGCGAGATAGGGTTCCAGCAAGTCGAGCTCTTCGCTGACGCGCACCTCGTGCGCCTGACTGGTCTCCAGCGTACGGCGCAGCAGGTCGCTGAGGTCGGTCATCATGTTCTCGGCGGCCTCCACATCCTTATGCATGAGCGCCGTGATGCTGTTCAGCGTGTTGAACAGGAAGTGCGGCTGGATCTGCATGCGCAACGCCTGCAAACGCGCTTCGCCGAGCCGCGCTTCCAGTTGCGTGGAGCGCAACTCGCGCTCCTGCAGCGCGCGGATGTACTGGATGCTGTAGGCGATCAGCGCCACCACCGCGTAGAGCAGCAGGTTGTTCGTGAGGTTGCCGACGAAGTAGTACTCGGTCAGGCTGACGAAGTCCTCCGCCATCTTGCTTCTGAACCACGGATAGACCCAGGAATGCATCGGCGCGCGATAGAGAGCGTGCAACGTGCCAAGACTCATGCACGCGGCGACGTGCAGCGCGATGCTGCGCGGCCATTCGCGCTGCGTGAGCGGTAAGCGCCGCGCCAGCGCGACGATGAGCGGCGTGGCCAGTGCCCAGAATGCGTAGTACGCGATGGGGAAGCGAAGCAAGACGAGGAACGGGATGGAAGCTCCCATGGCGCGGTCCATCACCTGCGCCTGCTTCGTCTCGATCAACGCTACCGCGACGAAGATCGCGGCGACGAGCGCGTAGCGCCAGGCGGGGCGCGCCATCAATGGAAGAGTCATAGGGCGTGTGTATGTTGTACTCGTTCTGGCAGCAGCGTTGCCAGCGCGCGATGGAAGGCTCGCAGCTTGCGCCGAGCAGCAGGCAGCGCGCGACCGGAAAATCGAACCGAACAAAGGGAGCCCGGCTGTCCCCGGCCGGGCCCGCTCGAGGGCGAGCGGGCTCCATAGGGGAAGGAGCGTGGTCTGTCGACACATCCGACACGCTCATCGCATTTTGGAAACCGCGCCCGCGCCGTTCTGAAACGCTAACCGTTAAGGAGCCTGTTCCATGTTGCGTCGTTGTCCTCTTGCAGCCTTGTTTCTTGCCGCAACGTGCGCCGCGCAGATCGCGCCGCGCGTCGTTGACCTCACCGCGCCCGACGGCACCAGACTCAAAGCTACTTACTACGCCGCTGCGCGCAGCGGGCCGGCCGTGATGCTGCTGCACCAGTGCAATGCGGACCGGACGAAGTGGGAGCCGCTGGCACAGAAGCTCGCCGCCGCGGGCATCCACGCGCTCGCGCTCGACTTCCGCGGCTTTGGCGAGAGTGGCGGCGCACGCTTTGGCGACCAGACGCCGCAGGAACGGCAACAGGCGATCAACGATCATTGGGCCGGAGACGTCGATACGGCATTCCAGTACCTGGTCTCGCAGCCGAACGTGCAGCGCGAACATATCGGCGCAGCGGGCGCCAGCTGTGGAGTGAACCAATCGCTCCATCTGGCCGAACGGCATGCAGAGGTGAAGTCGCTGGTGCTGCTTTCGGGGCCGGCGGACAAGGCGGCGCGCGTGTTCCTGCGTAAAGCTGACCTGCCGGTGCTTAACTCGGCGTCGGACGACGACGGCAATGCCGTCGAAGGCATGCACTGGCTCGTCGCGTTAGGTCGTAATCCGGACAACCAGGTGATGCGCTTCGCCACCGGCGGGCACGGCACCGAGATGTTCGCCCCCCATCCGGAACTGGTGACCGGCATCGTGTCGTGGTTCGGCGCGACACTGCGCGGGAATGCCGCGCACAAGCCGGGCAAGCGCGCGGACGACGCGGGCGCGTTCCTCGCCTCGCTCGATGAGCCGGATGGCGTAGCACGCGCGCAAACGATGCTGGCGGAGGCGAAGAATAGCGGGAAACTGCCCGCCGGCTTTAGCGAAGGTGTGATCAATCTGCTGGGTTACGAGCGGCTCACGAACGGCGACAACGAGGGCGCCATCACCCTGTTCAAGATCAACGTGGAGCAATACCCACAGTCGGCGAACGTCTATGACAGTCTGGGAGATGGATATCTTGCCGCGGGGCAAACGGACCTCGCGCACCAACTCGCGGAAAAGGCCATCCAGCAGCTGGCGGCGGACAAGTCGATCAACGACGCGCGGCGTGATGCGATCCGGCAGAGCGCGCAGCAGAAACTCGACCAGCTCGCGAAGAAGCCGTGATGAACAGGCGACGAATGCGTATCTCTCTCTTCCGGATCATTCTGTTGCTCGCACTGAGCCAGATCGGCTTCGCGCAGAGTGCGGCGGACCGCCCGCAGCCGTCACAACGGGTCGCACTCATGATCGAGGAATGGACGCGGGCGAAGGCGTGGACCGCGGAGTACATCGCTGCCATGCCGGAGGAGAGCTTCGGATTCAAGCCCGTCCCGGAGGTGCGGAGTTTCGCCGAACAGATGCTGCACCTCGCCTACTGGAATTTCGGCTTCAACACATCGGCCTTCGGGCGAACATCACCGTATACCGAAGAGCAGTTGATGACCGACGAGTTCAAGACGAAGGCGCGGCTGAGCAAAGTCGTGGCCGAGAGCTACGACTTCGTCATCAGCGGCCTGAAGCAACTCACGCCGGAGCAGTTGGATGAGCCGGTCACGTTGCGGAACGGCAGAAAGCAGCTGCGTGGCGGTCGCATCAACGATGCGTACGAACATCAGACCCACCATCGCGGCCAGACGGTGGCCTACTTGCGGCTGAAGGGCATAACACCGCCGGCCGAACCGTTCTGACGCGATGGATAAAGCGGAACCGCCAGTGCAGGCGGTCCCGAAAGTTCGGGACGCGATTGCGGGCCTCGCGGATCTGCGGGCGACCCGAGCCCGCTAGCGGTGTGGAGCCGAAGGCGACAGATCAGAACGCTCCGCCGCCGCCACCACCGAAGCCGCCGCCAGAGAAGCCTCCACCTGACGAGAAGCCGCCACCGCTGAAGCCCGAGCCGCTCGACTGTGAGCGCGGCGCTGACACGAACGTCTGGTGCGCGTCGTGCGTGAGCGTGTTCATCGAGTTGGTGAACAGGATGGGATTGAAGTTCATCATCCCCGTGCCCGGCCCGTATGGCTGATACCACTGCGGCGGCGTGGTCATGATGCCGGCGAATGCCTTCGCCCAGCGCTGCTCCACCCCGAGTGCCATCGCGTAGGGCAGGAACTTCTCGAAGGTATCGCCGGGCATCCGCTGCAAGTGGTCGGTCTCGACGCGGCTCATGAATTCCTGGAAGCCGAGGATCTCCGTGTAGGCGCGCATCCCCACGAGGCTGCGCGCGCTCATGTATTTCCCGAAGAACCACACGATTGCCAGCGCGATCCCGACGGCGACGAAGGCGATCCAGCCGCTGAGGAAGAGTGCGGCCACGTCGCCCCATTGCAGCGCCAGCATCACGACCACGATGAGCACGACGCCGCCGAAGGTGTACAAGTGCGCGCGCTCCGGGTCCACGCTGTACATGCCTTTCTGCCGCAGCTGCTGGATGATGTCGTCCTTGATCATGGGGATCGCGGTGTAGAAATGCTGCTTGAGCTCGGAGAGCTGCGTCGACTGGCCTGCCGGGCCGAAGATCTTCCCCAGCATCACGCGCTCGTGGCCCTCCAGCTTTTCCCACTCCGCCATCGGCTTCAACAGGTGGAAGATGTAGTCGCGGCGCTTGAAGAACAGGACCTCGTTCTGCGTCTCCTCGATCTTGATGTAACCCTTCACCGCCAGGTCGATGAGCGTGCAAGTGATGTCGCGTGGATCGACGGAATCGTCGATCAGCGTGCCGACCTCGGCGGGCGTCAGTTGCGCCGGCGGCTGGTACATGGGTGCGACCGAGAGTCCGGCGTCGGGATCGCGTCCTTTGTAGTACCAGAGCGTGAACATCACGATGAACGCCACCAGCGGCAGCACCACGATGGGATTGCTGCGCACGAACCAGGTGACGACGCGCGGGAATGACGGCTGCGTGAGAATGTCCTTCGGGATATAGATGTCGATGGTCAGGCCGCCCCGCATGGGCAAGGGGTTCGTCGTCTCGAACTCGACTTTGTTGCTCTTGACGTCCGACGTGGCTTCGGTGGCGCTGGAGCCATACGCACCGGTGAAGGCCTGCGCCTTGAGCGAGCCCGCTGCCGCGTCAGGGAAGATGACGAATGCCGACGCGTGATCGATGGGCACCGGCCAGTCGTTGCCGGTCACGTTCCAGTAGAACTCGTCGTGATCGGCGAAGAAGCGCGTGGCGTTGTCGACCAGATACTGGATGTCCACCGAGCGGCTCGTGTCCGCGGCGTTCGGCACGTAGATCTTCAGTACGCGCTCGCCGTTCTGCAGCGACTGTTCGTAGTGCAAGCCGCTGCCGCGGTCGCCGTCGCGGACGGAGAGCACGCGCATGAACAGCGTGAAGTTCGAGCCGCCCGGCCCGGGGTACTGGATGGGGATCTTGCGAAAGATGCCGTTGAACTGTCCGATGAACACCGCGGTGATGTGCTCGGTGACGAGCGCCGAACCGTCCTGCTGCACCGTGATGGTGTCGCGGTAGTCGGCGATGCGCCAGGAGCGGGCGAACGCCGGAGCGCCGAGGAGAATCAGAACAAGAAAGAATCTACAGGGAGGAAGGGAGGAGGGGAGGGAACGAAATAGTTGGAATCGTCTTTCTCCCATCCTCCCCTCCTCCCTGTGGACGTTCAGAACTTGACGGCCACGTTCTGCCGGTCGGCGGCTTCGATCTCGAAGAACTGCCGCGCGGTGAAGCCGAACATGTTGGCGAAGATATTCGTGGGGAAGACGGCGATCTTGGTGTTGAAGTCGCGCACCACCGCGTTGTAGTAGCGGCGCGAGTTCTGCAGCGAGTCCTCGACCTCGCGCAGCGACGCTTGCAGTTGGTTGAACTGCTCGTTCGCTTTCAGCTCGGGATAATTCTCGGCCACGGCGAGCAGGCCGCGCAGCGCGGTGGTCAGCTGGCCTTCGGCCTGCGCTTTCTGCTCAGGGCCGGATGCGGCCATCGCCGCCGAGCGATAGCGCGCGATGTTCTCGAACGTTCCCTTCTCGTGCGCGGCATATCCCTTCACCGTCTCGACGATGTTGGGGATGAGGTCATGCCGGCGCTTCAGTTGGACGTCAATGTCACTCCACGCCGAATCGGCGCGCACGCGCAGCTGCACCAGGCTGTTGTAGGCCGCGATGACCCACACGATCAGCGCAAAGACAATGATCAGCAGGATCCAGAAGCCGGGCATCGTGCCTCCAGGATGGGGATTGAGGTCGGAGCGAAGCTAGCACAGCGGCCCAAGGGCAGCAAATCGGCTCACCGCAGCCTGATTCTGGCAATGCGGTGCGGGGAAAGAAGCCAGATGTCATGTGCAACAGTCTGCACATCGACCACTCCCACAAAGCATGTATATCTATGAAAACAAACCATAACGTTGCTGGCCACCTACGTGCTTATACTTGGTTCGACACTCGGGATTCTTGAGCGATAGAGGAACAAACATGAGAAAACTCTTGGCAGCAATGCTGTTGGCGATGTTCGTGGTTATGGCGGCGAGCGCGTTTGCGCAGAATCCGATCCCGCCCTCCGACATCGTGATCTTGAACAATAATTCGGTCTATCCGAGCGCCACGGTTGTCATTCCGGAAGGCGGATCGCCGGAAGCAACTGGTCTGTTTATCGGCGGCTCGCCCATATTCGGCGGTGGTTTCCCGAACGGGGCCGTCCTCAACATCTATCTCACAGAAGAAGACGGCTCCGGCATCATCAGCGACCACTTGTACACGGTGGGTGGACAGCCTTTCTCTTGCGACCTGCAGACCGGCTTGGGCGCGGATTGCCTCTTCTTCAGCTCCGATGCCTCGCGCGATCCTTCGATCGGCACGGTCTGTACTCTGGGGCCGGCGTTCTGTCTCCAGGAGACCGGAAGCTTGCAGGACGTGACGTTCATGGTCAATCTCCAGAATGGTGGACAGGGGATCTTTGCCAACGGCACGATCCAGGTCCAGTCGGATGTCCCCGAGCCGGGCTCGATGCTGTTGCTCGGCAGCGGCATGCTCGGCATCGCAGGCAGGATCCGGCGCAGAATGAAACGGTAGTCACGCAGAGTCTTTCAGGAAACCGCCCTCACGGGCGGTTTTCCTTTTTGCAGGACGTTCTGTCTGTACCACGCAGGGTTCAGCTGGCGCGGCGAGAGCCGGCCTGCTCGTCGAACGCCCGCAGCGATTCTTCGAATTCCTCGTGCAGCGCCTCGCCGATCAGCATCATGTCTGAGACAAAATTGCTCATGTTCAGGGTCAAGAGGTGAGTTTGAATGATGCGGGACATGACGACGTGCAGGAGCCGCGCCTCGGCGGCGATCAAGCGGGGGCGATAGCCTTGCTCGAATCGCTTCCGGCCATGTTGGCTGGCGGCCTCGGCATTCCGCTCGGTGATGACATCCCGGCTGCCCTCGACGCGCGCGGCCAATTCTTCAATGACTTGTCGAATATTGTTAAGACGCTCTTTTTTCCCCAACTGCACCGCAGCCAAAGCCGCATTGCGGCTGGTCTCCTCAAACCACTCCTCGATGATCAGCGCGGCGTGTTCGCGTAGCAGGTCACTGATGCGCTTCAGTTGCGCCGGCGCTGCGCGCCGTGGACGAGCCACCTTCTCCTGGATCGTCTGCACGAGGCTCTTGATGTCGGTGGGCTTGGTCAGGTAGTCGTCAACCTGGCTGCGGATGGCCTGCAGAGCAGTATCGAAATCGGGATACCCGGTCAATATCAAGTTGACGGCTTCGGGCTGGACACGGCGCATGGCCGTGATGAGGGTGAACCCATCACTGTTCACGCCGATGTTGAGGTCGGCGATCAGGACGTCGAAGGGCTGCTCGTTGATGAGCTTGAGGCCTTCGGCGACGGTCGCTGCGGCCGTGACCTCGAAGCCTTGTTGCTCGAGGATCATCGGAAGCGTCATGCGGATCGCCGGCTCGTCGTCGACGAAAAGGATCCGCGTCTTGCCTTTTGCAGTCATTCCAGCCCTCAGCCAGCGGGAAAGGCCTTGGGAGTCGTTCACTTGCACCCCGTGCTCACAGGCCCGAGCAAATACACCCACTTATTAGTGCGGTTAATGAGCAGGGAGGTTGCCAGCGCGTTAACCGGGCGGCGGAACGGGATGAGCGGAGCTCGCGGCCCGCCACTCTTAATCGTATGGCGGCACCGTGCGCCTTGCTGTAGAGTGTGCGCGCATCGCGGAGCGCTCGTGCATCCCGCCCACAAACGGCGCAATCAGTACGGACTGGCCGTCGCGTCCACGGTCATGACCGGGATCGTCGCGTTTGCCGCCGACCCTTACCTCGACGTCAGCCTGCTGCCGCTGTTCCTCGCGCCGGTTCTGCTGAGCGCCGCCTTCGGCAACGGACGCGCCGCGCTGTTAGCCACTTCGCTCTCGATCCTGATCGCTGCTTACGTGTTCGTCCCGCCCGCATGGTCGTGGGACATCGGCGCGCAAGGTGCGCTACAGATCGCACTCTTCGGGAGTTCGTCCCTCGCGATCAGTCTGCTGGCCGACGGCAGCATCGCGCTGTGGCCCCGGCGCGCGCGTCCCTGAAGGATTTCACAGGCCCAGTAGCCGCGCTGCGTTGTCGTGATAGACCTTGCGCAGCACCGGCGCGGGGAGCCCGATGCCATAGATGCGCCAGCGGCCCTGCGGCGGCACCGGGGCCGGCGCATAGTCGAAGAAATCGTCCTCGGTCTCGAGGAACCGGTAGTAGATCTCGTAGAGCTGGTCACCAAAGATCTGCTGCGGCACGTCGGTCCCGTTGGGGATGGCGTCGGTCCCGAAGAGGATCCGGTCCTGATGCTGCTCAAAGAACTTGCGTGACGCGCGCGGCTGGCGGCCGAGCTCGCCCAGGCGCGCGCCCATCTCGACATAGAGGTTCTTGTGCCGCTGCAACTGCTCGGAGACAAAGCCGAGATTCTCGGCGTCGCACCCGAAGTGCAGCGCGATGAAGTCCGTGCGCGGATGCCGTGCCACCACGCGATAAAGCGCGTCCATCAGCTCACGGAACGACGGAAAATCGCCGCCATGGAACGACCAGTCAGGATGGTTGTTCAGCTCCTCGAAGCGTTCGTTGACGCGGTCGATGGGAAGGAAGAACGCCTCCGGGTCCGCGGTGTGGATCGCCACCGGCATGCGCGAGCCGCCGCAGGCCTCGAACATGGCGTCGAAACGCGGATCGTCCACCTTGAGCAGGGCGCCTTGCGTGACGTGTTCACGCAGATACAGGCCCAGCGTCTTCAGGACCTTCAGGCCGCGCGCGCCGGCCTGGTGCGCACGCGTGATCTCGTCAGCCTGGAACTTCGCATAGCCTGGGTCGGCGATGCGCGGGTAGGTGGGTTCGGTGAACGTCACGAACCGTCCCGGATGCTTGCGGTCGAGCTGCGCGACGCTCTCGCGTAGACCTCGCCCGAAGCCCCCGGTCAGGTTCACCATCACCTGGACATTCTTGCGGTCCATCACCGGGAGCAAGTCGTCGCCGGGCACGAAGAAGCTGACGTCCTCTTCCATCGGTACGCCGCGCTCCCAACGCTTCGACCAGCTGAGATGGGTGTGGATGTCGATGACGGGGAAGCGCGCGCGCGGGACCTTTGTCTCGGGGACATGCAGCATGCTGCGCGGCTGAAAATCCTTCAGTTCCAGTGGCTGCGCCTTCGACGGGTTCGCGGCGACCTGAGGAGCGTTCGTCGTGACATCAGCGCGCACGCTTGCCGCCCCTGTCATCGCTGCCACGCCCGCCCCACAGAGCCACTCGCGCCGGTTCCAGTGAGACATTCCGCAGTCCTCCCGACCGCGCCAAAGCCGGCGCCGCCTGTGCCGTCTCTTTTACCGCCTCGGAGGCGCCAGCGCCAGCGCTTTGCTAGCGCGCGATCATGGCAGGGTCGGCGACTCGGATGTGGTCTGCAATATCTGCTGACTCGCCTGGTTGAGCAGGTCCTGCGCCGAGTACACGCCGAAGATGGTGTAAGTGTCGGTCGCGACATCGAGGTTCATGATCGTGACCGGCGGCGCGGGAACGGAGACACACGTGCCGTGCGCGATGGAGGCGGTGGAACAGGCGGCGACCCCGCTGGTGTAGAGGATGTCGGCTGCGTAGATCTGCAGGTAGTTCATCGGGGCGGTACCTGCGGTCACACCGTAGTAGTCACCGACGACGGTGTGCTCGAAGTAGTGCGAGAGTGCGTTGTAAAGCGCCTGCTCCGGCGAGATCAGCAGGACGGAGGGCACGTCCGCGAAGTTGGTGTAGCCGGCGACGTCCGCCAGGGTGACGCCGGGCGCCAGGCAAACCTTGGGAATGTTGGGCCAGTCGTCTGGCGTGAACCTCTTCTTGCAGCCTTCCTCCACCGGCGCGCGCACAAATCCGGTATTGAACTGCAATCCGCCAATGAGACGCGAGATGGGAGTCGAGCTGCCGGGCAGCGGTGCGCCACTGGCCGAGTTCGCCGACATCCATTTGACCGACAGTTGGAAGGGGCCATTCAGCCCGCTTCCGGTGAGACCGTCTGATTGCACCGCCTTGGCGTTCTTGCCACCGCTGTGCGGGACTGCAAAGTAACTGAGGATGGAGGTCTCGGCGACGCAATCCATGTTGGGATCGCTGCAATCTCCGGCAAAGCCGGGTGGCGGGACCAACGGTGGTGCTCCCGTAGGCTGCGGGAAATTGGGCAACCCAGAGCCGTTGTTGACGGCCAGGGTGGTGTTGCGAAAGACCTCGCTGAACATGTCGATGGCCGTTTGCCACTCCACGACGAAGGCCTTGTCGGAGTTCCAGTACGTAGGATCGTCTGGGTAGTGGAATGCGAGCAGTCCGCCGTTCGGGCTGAACCACTTGGTCCAGCGGGGATCACTGAACCGGTTGGGCATGATGATCTCGACTGATGCAGCGGTAGGTCCGGCGACAGCTACGGTCACCAGCGCGGGGTTGTCGCCATAGCGCTGCGCGAGGCGGTGCACGAACTGTCTCCAGGCAGCTTTGTATTGTGCGTCCCAAGCCAGCGGAAGCGGCGTGACCAGCGGCGTGGTGCGACCTTCGGTGAGGGTAAAGGTCGCCCAGCCACAGTTGGTGGAGACCGGCTGCGGAGCGGCCCCGTACTCGTCGAATCCCGGGAAGAGTCCGTCGCACGAGGGCAGTTTGGCGATGAGCCAGGCGGGCGAGCGGAAGCCGGGCGAGAATTGGAACTGCACCGTCTTCGGGGCAGCGCCCGGGTGGCGCGCGTTCCAGGCAGCGACCGCGGCGAAGGCGTCGTCGATCGGATTCCAATAGTAGGCGACCGCGTCGGGATTGCCGGCGGGGTCCTGGGGATTGAGCAAGTCCCAGCCCGACTGCAAAGCGAGTCCCGCGATTGCGGGATTGTCGAGTAGGTAGCCGTAGAGGTGAAGGAGGTAGGCGTCCGGATCGACCCCGGCCCGCGTCGCGTCGGCAATCTCTTTCTTCGGCTCGACGAGGGCGTAAATCCCCAACGGTGACCGCTGCGCCGCGTGCGGATCGGCACCCATCGCCGGGATGGAACTCATCGCAATCCACAGTACCAGTGCTGGAAAAACCGACTTGATCGCCGCGTTATTTCGCATTTTATTCCCCAATCCGCCGACGTCCGGAGCGGGCGCAACCAGTGCTAGACTGCCCACTTCGGCTGTCAAAATGCAGGGTGGGAGCTTCGCCCCGCTGGGGCGAGAAAGTCCTTAAGAAGCCATTAATTTGGTTTTAAGGTCCTGGTTAATAGCGACTATGAAGGTCGGGACTGACAGTCTGCTTGAGTTCGGCCCGTTTCGCATAGATCCCGACGAACGTGTCTTAAGTCGCGACCAGCAACCGGTCCCGCTCTCCCCGAAGGCCTTCGATCTGCTGCTGGTGCTGGTCCAGCGCGGCGGCCAGGTGGTGACCAAAGACGAACTGATGGCACTGCTCTGGCCGGGTACCTTTGTCGAAGAATCCAACATCGGCCAGCATGTCTTTCAATTGCGGAAGGCGCTCGGCGAGAACGCGCAGGACCCGGCGTATATCGTCACGGTGCCGGGGCGCGGATATCGCTTTGTAGGTGACGTACGGCCGGCGCGGAAGAGCAACGGCGCGGCGGCCGCACAGCCGGCGCTTTTTTCGGCATCGCACCGCGCCACGTGGACGCGCGCCGCGCTGCTCGGACTAGCGGTGCTGGTAGTGGTCGCGGTGGAGGCGCCGCGCGTGCTCTCGAGTGCCCCGCCGCCGAAGGTGCTGCGCGTAACTCAACTGACGCATTCGGGCAGCATCGCGCCGTTCGGCCGGGTGTTATCGGATGGCGCCCGGCTGTACTTCACCGAAAGCAAGGGTGGGACCGGCGCGCTGGCGCAAGCGCCGGTGGCGGGAGGCGAACCGACCGTCCTGGCGACCGTCGCCGACGCCTACACCGTGTACGACATCGACGCCGGCAGGTCGCGCATGCTGGTAGGCGCTCCGGGCCCGGATGGCGCAGCGCCGCTGTGGGTCCTGCCGACGACGGGCGGAACAGGGCGTCGCTTGGGCGATGCCATTACGTCGGGCGCGGCCACGTGGCTGCCCGACGGACACCACGTCCTTTATGCCAACAACGCGCAAGTCTTTCGCGTCGGTGAGGACGGCGCGGATCCGGCGAGACTTCTAACGGCGAACGGGCGCGTAACCTCATTGCGCGCTTCTCCCGACGGCCGCAAGCTCTGCTTCACGGTGCGGCGTCCCGGATCCGGCGCGACTTCGATGTGGCAGTCGGCCGCCGATGGCAGCGATGCCCATCCGTTCGCCTTGGAAGGGAGCGCCGGGGATCGTCGCTGGGGCGAAGGCGAGTCTTGCGGCGACTGGAGCCCCGACGGGAAGTACTTCGTCTTCCACTCGGCGCACGGCGGTGTGGAGAGCTATTGGGTCGTTCGGAAGCGGGGCTGGTTCAAGTCGGACCCGCCGGTCCAGATCTACACCAGCCCGAATCACCTGGGCGAGCCGCGCTTCAGTCCTGACGCCAAGACTATCTTCTTCGTCAATTACCAGGAGCGCCGGGAACTGGTGCGCTACGACAACGCTAAGCGTCTCTTCGTCCCCTACCTGGGCGGCGTTCCGGCGCGGTTCGTGAGCTTCTCCGCGGATGGGAAGTGGGTGGCGTTCCGCAGCGAGACCGACGGCACACTGTGGCGCAGTCGTGACGATGGCAGCGAGAAGCTGCAACTCACGTTCCCGCCGATGGAAGTCCTGCACCCGACCTGGTCTGCAGATGGCGAAAGCATCATCTTTCAGGGACGGTTGCCCGGAAAGGCGGCGCAGTTGTATTCCGTGCCGTCCCACGGCGGGACAGCCGCTCTGCTCTCTGCGGGTGACGCGTGGGAGACGGGGCCGAGCGAGTCTCCGGATGGCCGCTTCCTGTTGTTTCAGCGTTGGAACGCGAATGCGGGTGGCACCGGCCATTCAGCGGTCTACGAGCTTGACCTGAAGTCGAACCAGGCGACGTTGCTGGCGGGCTCCGACGATTTCGACGGCGTGCACTGGTCGCCCGACGGCAAGTACGCTGCCGCGTCCGACCAGGGACACCACAAGCTCATGCTGTTCGACTTCCGGCAGCGCAAGTGGTCCGAGCTGGCAGACGGGAACGCGTACGGCTGGGGACTGCGGTGGTCGTCCGACTCCCGCTATGTCTACTACCAACACGCGGGCGAGGGCGAAGACCAGCCCATCTTCCGCGTCCGCGTGAGCGATCGCAAGGTGGAAACGGTGACGTCGGCGCGGCAGATCCCGCGTGCTGATGTGCTGGGTTACACCATGACCGGCCTGACGCCCGACGGTGCGCCGCTCGCGTCACTCGTACACCGGAACTCCGACATCTACGCGCTGCAACTCGACGCGCCGCAACGGTGAGTTTGCGCGACACGAGCCTCAGCGATCCGGCTCGGTCTCCGCTCCCGCGTCTGCAGCCTTTGCCGCAGGCTTCGGCGCCGTCTCGGATTTAGCCGGAGCGATGGTCCCGCCGGGCTTCGAGAGGCCTTGGTCCTCAAAGACAGCATTGAAGAAGAATTTGTAGGTCCCGTGCGACTGACCGCGCCACTGCGGACGAAAACCGAGCAGGTACACGCGCCCTTTGCCGAACTGCACTTCGAGCGCGGCCGCTTTGCCCTGGATGCGCTGCGGACCGAGCAGGTATCCGCTCATGAGCGGGCTCTGGTTCTTGGGATAACTCGCCAGTACGCGACCGGCAAACCCGTCCATGGTTTCGAATGCCGGACCGTTCTCGAACATGACGATGGGATCGCGTTCCAGTCCGGCAACGGCCGAGTGTTGCGGATCGGTGAGCTGCACCCGCAGCAGGGAGCCGGCACAGTAAAACTCTTCCGGCTTCAAACCGGCGAGCACATTGCGGACAGGGAGGCCGAGCTCCTGGATCGCATAGTTCGAAGCGTTATTGAATGCGATCAGGATGCCTCCGTCATGGACAAAATCCCGGAGCGCGATGGCGCCGAGTTCGCCGATGCCGCCCGTATATTCACCGGGAACGATGCCGGGACCGAATCCGTCGCGCAGCGTTGTGGGAGAAGCATCCGGCAGGATGATCGCGTCGAAACGCGCGCGCAGCGGTCCGGCCTGGATGCCGCTGTTGCGCAGCGTGGACAGTTGGAAGCCGAATTGTTCGAGGATCCAACGCGTCCAGCCTTCATCGATGCTGGCAGCCCAAGGCCGATAGAGCCCGACCCGCGGACGCTTTACCGCGACCGCATCGCGTGGCACGGCAGCGATCGCCTTGGCGAGCAGCGAGTTCTCACGCACGATCTGCGCCGCCTTATCTGCTGCCACGCCGGATAAGACTGCCGTCCCATCCGCGTTAAGAGCTACTTGTCCGCCGGCCGCAAAGACCTGGTTCATCGCTTTATACGCAGAGTTTGCATTGCGGCTCACGGCGTACGCCGCGCCACTGCCTTCGACGTTGCCCGCCGCCGGAGTGAACTGATCGGCCTTCTTTAATACGGCGCGCTGTTCGTTCGTCAGTGGTTCGAGCGCGGGCAGGACTTGCACGTCCATCTGCATCGGCAGCGTCCATCCGCTCACGTCATAGGGTCGGATCGGCGGCCCGTTCGGAGATTCGCGCAGCTCGGGATAACGCTGCGGTTCCATCAGTTCTTTGACCAGCGGTGAGAACGGCTGGTCCATCAGCACGACCCAGGTGCCGACCGGGTACTCGTGCCCGAGCCCGATGAACGGCTTTACCGCGGTTTGGACTTCGACGCCGTTACGCATCAAGGTTTGGACGAGCAGCGACGCTTCGCCGGGATCGCGCTGCTGCTGCGGGATCACATACGCGTACGGCGGCTCGTGGCGAAAGCGCTCCACGTTGTCACGCGCCGCCTGATACCGGTTGTAGAGCAACTCTTCGCGATACTTCGCGGCCGTATCGAGCACGGCCATGGACGCGCCTTCCATGTAATCGGTCGCGTCTTTCAGTCGCCACCAACCGCCCTTCCACGGGCTGCTGTAGAACACGCCGGAGCGCAACGCGCGGTCGTTACTCGGAAACTCGTCCACGGTGTAGAAGCGCGGCGTGGCATAGCGATAAAGCGCGGTCTCGGTAAAAAATGCGATGCTGTTGCGGAAGATGTGCGTGAAGTCGAGGAATCCCGGATACCAGTTATCAAAACCAACGCGATGGACTGCGCCCGGCATGTTGTGGGCGTCCAGATAAGCAGCAATGTCCGTGCCGATCACGCTGAGCCACCGCGCCATCAGCGGGTGAATGTTGGACGAGATCGGCTCGACGAACGGCGGGATGAAGATGCGCGTCGGGAACGGCGCCGTCTGGTGGTGGCAGTAAAAAATGACCGGGTCCCATTCCAGCTCGACCTTCGTCACCTCCTGCGACTCCAGCATGTTCTGCATGTAGCCGTCGCGGTTGTTGTCGTGGCCGACATACTCCTGGTAGAGGTCGGGCAGCGGGCTGGCTTCAAACTTCGTGCCCAGGTTCTTGCGATACCACAGCGCCACTTCATTCTGGCCGTCGGGATTCAACGACGGCCACAGCATCACGATCGTTTGGTTCAGGATCGCGTCGACTTCCGGGTCGCCCTGCGACGCGACCAGCCGATACGCGAGATTGATCGCGTGCTGTCCGCCGGCGACTTCGGTCGAGTGCAATCCACCATCGACGTGAACAATGGCTTTGCCTTCGCGCGCCAGCGCGCGCGCGGCTTGGTCGTTCAGGCCGCGCCCATCGGCGAGCTGGCGTGAAATGTCCTTGTAGCGGTCGAGTTTCGCCAGGTTCTCGGGTGAGGAAATGATCGAGATGTCCCATTCATCGCCACGAGTCGTCTTGCCGATGTTGATGATCTTGATGCGATTCGAGACGGTCGCGAGTTTGCGGAAATAGTCGCGCGCTTCGTCGTAGGTCGCGAGATAGAAGTCGTCGCCGGGCGTGTGCCCGAGCACCGACTTCGGTGTCGGGACTTTGGGATCAGGACTCTGCGGCGGCGCCAGCTGAGCGGAGGAAGTCAAGGAAACGAATAGAGCGAGAGCGGAAAGAACGCGCTGAAGGGATCGCATGGGATTGGGCACGAATTATAGCCGTCATCACTTGGATCGTTAGTCCTGAGGGGACTCTTGCTCCGCGGCGGCTATTGCGAACTGGTGCAGAGTCAAATACGCTAGCTATGTCAGTGGTTTGGCCCCCTTGCCGGGATGGCGGAACTGGCAGACGCAGCGGACTCAAAATCCGCCGGGCTTCGGCCCTTGGGGGTTCGATTCCCCCTCCCGGCACCAAATTCTGCGTAATAAGCTGCAACCGGCGTTTCCTGCGGTCGTTCTTTGGAACGCCGGTTGCCTGCTCACTCCTCTGCTTGGGTGCCTCGGCCGCGCGAAGAAAAAGCGCCAGCTAACGATATAGCGATTTCACGCCAGTCAAGAAGTCGGCTTGGTCGAGGATCGCCCTATCAGATAGAATCCCCGCTCTCGGAACAACAGGTGATCTCTTGGCTTTGACCGCAGGCGCTCGTCTCGGCCCCTACGAAATCCTCACCCTACTGGGCGCTGGTGGGATGGGCGAGGTCTATCGCGCGCAGGACACGCGACTGGGGCGCCCAGTCGCGATCAAAATCCTGAACGCGTCGCTGGCGGCAACGCCGGAGCTGAAGGCGCGCTTCGAGCGCGAGGCACGCGCCATCTCGCATCTCAATCATCCGAGTATCTGCACGCTCTACGACGTGGGACATCAGGACGGCACTTACTTCCTGGTAATGGAGTTCCTGGAAGGCGAGACGCTGGCCGCGAGGCTGACGAAAGGGCCGCTCGCACTTGAGTCGCTGCTCAAGATCGGCTGCGAGATCGCCGAGGCGTTGGACAAGGCGCATCGCGCTGGGATCATCCATCGCGATCTGAAACCCGGCAACGTCATGCTGACGAAGTCGGGCGCGAAGCTGCTGGACTTTGGCCTGGCGAAGCCAGCGGGGATGGGGGCCGCAGCAGTATGCGGGTCAGCGCCACTGCTCTCGGCGGCGATGACGGCGACGAGTCCGCAGCATTCGCCTCTAACGCAACAAGGCAGCATCGTCGGAACCATTCAGTACATGTCGCCCGAGCAATTGCAGGGCATGGAAGCCGACGCGCGCTCCGACATATTCGCACTGGGCGCTGTGCTGTATGAGACGGCAACCGGCAAGCGAGCGTTCCACGGCAAGTCCCAAATCAGCGTGGCTTCGGCGATCCTGGACCGCGACCCAGAGTCGATCAGTGCCGTGCAGCCGGCCACGCCAGCAATGCTCGATTACTGCGTGCGCACGTGCTTGGCGAAGAATCCGGACGATCGCTTCCAGACAGCGCACGACGTCAAGCTGCAACTGAAGTGGGTGGCGCAAAGCGGAGCGCAGACAGGAGCGACGCCTGCGGCGGCGCCTGCGCGCGCGCGGCTCCTGCCATGGGCGTTGGCGACGATAGCGTTGATCGCGTCGCTCGGCGTGGGCATCGCGTACTGGAACCGGCCTGCTGCGGACGCGAATTCGTTACAGCTTGCGTTTGTGCCGCCTGCGAACCTCTCCTTCAACGATGCTGTCGCTGACCGAGTGGTGATTTCTCCGGACGGGCAAAAGCTGGCATTCACCGCGACCTCGTCCGACGGCAAGTGGCAGCTCTATGTTCGTCTGCTCGATTCGGGCGATGTCCAACTGCTTCCGGGCAGCGATGACCCGCTCGAACCGTTCTGGTCGCCGGACAGCAAGTCGGTTGCGTTCGGATCGCAAGGGAAACTGAAGCGGGTGGACCTGGCCGGCGGCGGCGCCCAGGTGCTGTGCGACGCCGCACGCACAACCGGCGGTTCATGGGGCAGCAAAGGCGTCATTGTGTTCGGTTCCGATTACGGCAGCATGCTCTACCAGGTACCAGCGAGCGGCGGGGAGCCGAAACTGGCTACTGCTCCAAAGGAAGGCGACCGTACCCAACTGGGTCCGTCATTTCTGCCGGATGGAAACCATTTCCTTTTTCGCGTCGGAGGAAATGTGGGCGACCGAGGTGTGTGGCTCGGTGCGCTCGACTCCCCCGCGACCAGGCAAATCCTGCCCGACATCACGCCGGCGGTCTATGCCGAGCCCGGGTATCTTCTGTTTCTGCGCAACCAGGCGCTGATGGCGCAGGCCTTTGATGCCGGCAGCTTCCAACTCAAGGGTGATGCGGTTCCCATCGTCGCGCATGGCACATTCAACGTGGGCGGCGGGACCGGCTACGGTGGCTATTCGGTCTCGCGCAACGGCATCCTGGTGCGGCAAGAGACATGGCACCGCGACGAACAACTGTTGTGGTTTGACCGCCAGGGCAAACAGATCGGCGCGGTCGGCGAGTTGTTCACAGCCGCTGGGCAGGAGCCGCACCTCTCTCCCGACGGCAAGCGACTGGTTCTCAGGCGCCGCACAGACGGCCAGCCCGGTATTTGGGTCACCGACCTCGCGCGCGGCACGTCCATCCGAGTTTCCCGGGGCGGGCAGCTGCCTTTTTGGACGGCGGATGGCAAGAACGTGATCTTCCAAGGAGGCAGGCAAGGCACCACGGGAAGCTTGCATCCAGGCATCGTGCGCTCCGCCGCGAACGGCGTAGGCGAGGCGGAACTGCTGACCGAAGGGGTCAAGTTTCCCTTTTCCTCTTCTCCGGACGGCCGCTTCATTCTCTTCCTGCTGCGCGGCGAGAAGACGCGTCTGGACATCTGGGCGCTGCCGACGTTCGGCGATAAGAAGGAGTATCCCCTGCTCAATTCGGTGTACGACGAGCGCGATCCGCAATTGTCGCGTGACGGCAAATGGCTAGCTTACACTTCGGATGAATCGGGCACATACGAGGTTTACGTGCAACCCTTCACGCCCGAGGGCAAATTGGGAAAAGACAAACGCCGCATTTCATCGCACTCCGGGCAGCAGCCGGAGTGGAATCCGAACGGCAAGGAACTGCTTTATCTGTCGGAAGACGGCCAGATGATGTCGGTCGCGGTGACCGGCAGCGGCGAGCAAGCTGAGTTCGGCGTGCCCAAGGCGCTCTTCAAAACGCGTATGCTGTCGCGCTTCAACATCTCGCACGAGTACGACATATCACCCGACGGACAGCGCTTCCTAATCGGAACGCTGGTGGGCGAGCCGAAATCGCCGCCACCGACCGTGATACTGAACTGGATGGCGGGGATGAAGAAGTAGACTGCGCCCTGCCTCCCAACGAACGTGGTTCGCCTCGACAACGAGAGGCTCGGAACGACGACTGCCTCGGATGACGAGCGATAACAGCGCTTACCGTACGTGTGCGCTTTTTGTTCGCCTACGAAAAGCAAAACGCCGCCCGAATTGGCGTGTGTATTACGTGTGTCGAAGCCGCAATTTCCGCGTTTTCGGCGAGCAATGGCCACAATTGGTTTGTGTTGAAGGGCCTGCGGCCGGCTCGTTGAACGACGTTGAAATTGTGTGGCTTCGGATTGCTCTGAGTATCTACACTTTCGTCTACACTCCGATGGCGTCCTTTATGTTGGGAATGTCCTCCGGGCCAGTGCGACAAGAGATTTGCTGTCTGCGTAGAGGCGCGTCCCTATTGTCTGGAAGAAAGCGCTAGCTGCACGTCGGTGAGAATTGAACGACGGCAGCGCCGACCTGAAGGTGTCAAGTCGCTACAATCAGGCGCATCCTTCGGCTCTTCGGAACGCTTCCAGGAGTTTGAAAATGAGACGATATTCATGTTCCTTGCTTGTCATGATCGCGCTCTTTCCGTCCGCGGGACTCGCCTTCCAGCCAGGAACGGAAAGTCCCTACAGGGTCCTGAAGACCGCGCGCGTCGGCGGCGAAGGTGGCACTGACTACATCTTCGCGGAGCCGATCGGCCGGCGGCTGTACATCACGCGCGGCGCCACGCAGGCACAGGCCGCGACCGAGACTCGGCCGGCCGTGGCGGCCTTCGAAAAACGGTTGACGATCTTCGATCTCGACACACTTGAACCTGCGGGTGTCATTCCGGGTGTGGGTGGCAACGGCGCGACGGTGTGCCCGAAGACGGGCCATGGTTTCACCAGCGACCATCCCCGACCGTCGATGTTCGACGTCAAGACCCTGACAATGATCAAGACGATCGAAGTGCCGGTCGGATTCAGCGCGGACGGCATCTACTGCGACACGTCCAGCAATCGCGTGTACATCGGCAGTCACCCCACGAAGAGCCTGCTGGTGGTCGATGGCAAGGACGGGACCGTGCTCGGACACATCGACCTGGGCGGGACGCCGGAGCAAACGGTCGGCGACGGCAAGGGCACTATCTACCAGGTTCTCCAGGATCGGCCGGGGAGTGTCGCGGTGGTCGACGCCAAGACGATGAAGGTCACCAAGACGTATCCGTTCGGCGACAACGGCGGGTGCAATGGGCTCGCGATCGACGTGAAGAATCACATTCTGTTCGCCGCCTGCAACGCCGTCGGCCCGGCGCCGCCGCGCGGAACGCCTGGACAGCCCGCACTGGCTCCGCCGCCGCCCGATACCAATGCGAAGCCGCCGCAGACGCTTGTCATCCTGCGTGCCAAGGACGGGACGGTCCTCCAGCGGCTGCCGCTGGCAGGCAGTTCCGACGGCGCAGCGTTCAACCCGGCAACGAGGGAAGCGTTCAGCACGCAAGGCAACGGCACGATGACCATCGTCAAAGAGAAGAGTGCGACGAGTTTCGAGGTCGAAGAGAACCTGAAGACCTGGTCTGGGAACGGCGCTCGCACGATCGCGTTCGACCCTAAGACCGGCCATCTATTCGCGATGGCATCGGAGATCGGGCCTCCACCGCCGCCGCCACCCGCTGGGGCTGCGCCACCGGTCGGCGGCCGTGGCGGCCGAGGTGCCTCGATTCCCGGCTCCTTCACGATCATCATGGTTGGCAAATGATCGAACCATGTGTTGGTTGCGTTACTTCCGGCAGCCATCACCGAGAGTCGTGATCCTGCAAGCGAAGAACGGCATGTCTCCCTTGCTGCGATTCGCCGATGGACGGCCGGCAATCCGTGTCGAACGATTCGTCGTTACTCACGACCGCCATGGGCGGATCGTGTATCACGCCTAGCGCTCTCGAGAGTGCAAGAAATCCGTGTGTGTATTACGTGTGTGGAAACCGCAATTCCCGAGTTTTTGGCGTATAGTGCGTCCTTAAAAACCAGCAAATTGTTTGTTTTCAGAAGGGGTGGGCAATTCGATTCCCCCTCCCGGCACCAACCGTCAGGAGATAGTCGTGCTTCCTTCTGACCTCGGCTATCTCTTCGAGGCTTCCGTCGCCCTGCAACCGGCTCAGCCCGATGTGATCCAGGGAAACGCCGTCGTTTCATTCGAGCAACTGGACGCAAGGTGCAATCAAGTTGCGAACGCGCTGTGTGGACTCGGCGTCAGCATTGGCGACCGAGTCGCGATCATGTGTGGCAATGATTACCGCTTCCTCGAGATGGTCTTCGGGACCATTCGTCTGGGCGCGGTGCCCGTGCTCATCAATATCCGAATGGGAGATGACGCGGTAAGTCACATCGTCGCCGATTCCGATAGCGTGGTCATCATGGCCAATGCCGATCTTGCGACGCGTGCTTTGGCAGTGTCACGCCGTACACCAAACATAAAACATCTGATCTGCGTCGGAGGGGCGGGCGGCGCCGCCATCGACTACGAGTCGCTAATGGAAGCCCAGGTGCCTTCGTTCCCAAGGCGTACCGTTTCGCCAGACGATATCTGCCTGCAGCCTTACACTTCAGGGTCAACGGGCAGACCGAAGGGCGTCTTGTTGTCGCACCGCAGCCAGATCTGGAATGCCGACACCATGCGGAAGGTCAGTATGGTGGACCACCGCGACCGTGCGTTGGTTGCTGTTCCGCTCTTCCACAAGAATGCGATGGTGGCGGCAGTGAAACCTTTCTTGCTGGCCGGGGGGACGCTCGTCATTCTTCCCGAATTTGATGCCGGCAAGGTGGTCGCGGCCATTGAGCAGTCTCAGATCACCTATATCACCGGCACGCCCGCCATGTACAAGTTGGTTCTGCAGCATTACCGCGATAGTCCGCATCATGACGTCAGCTCACTGCGATTTGCGCTCTGCGGTTCGGCCGTGGTGTCCGAATCGTTGCTTTTGGAATTCCAGAGTGTCTTTCGCTGTCCCCTGGTTGAGATCTACGGCCTGACGGAGGGCGGCGTGCCGGTCGCCAATACGCGCGGTGGGTTCGCCAAGCGTGGCAGCTGTGGCCGCCTGGTGCCCGGTTCAGAGGTCAGGATCGTCGCCGATGATGGGGTAGTGGAGCTCGGCCCCGATCAGATCGGCGAGCTAGTGATAAGGAATCCCGCTCTGGCAAGCGGCTATTGGAAACGCCCGGCCGAAGCGGCGCAGAGATTCAAGGATGGGTGGCTGTTCACTGGCGACCTGATGAAGCAGGACCACGACGGGTTCCATTACTTTGTGGGACGCAAAGATGACATGATCAATGTCTCCGGTGAGAAGGTATACCCAAAGGAAGTTGAGGAAGTCCTCTCCACGCACCCCAACGTCAAGGACGTTGTCGTAGTCCCCGCAGCGCATCCTTTAAAGGGTCACGTCCCGGTCGCTTTTGTTGTCGAGCGCAGTAAAGGTGCATCCAGCGATGAAGACATCAAGAATTTCTTTCTACAACGAGGAGCCCCGTACGCCCATCCGCGAAAAGTTCACTTCGTCGACAGCCTCCCTGTCGGGGGAACCGGCAAGGTCGATCGAGTAGCACTGCAACGACTGGCCGACGACACGAGGGAGACGCCTGCATGAGCAGAGTGAAATCCACTTCCATCAGTCCTTGACGGCTTCAACGATCGACGACGAACTCTCCATCGCGATGACACGCGACAGTCGGAACCCCGCGCTGCGCAGGAGTCCTGCAAACTCCGCCTTCGTCCGCTCCCGGCCGCGTGCCGTCATCACCAACATTTGCAGGTCGAGCAGCTTGCCGTAGTGCGGTGCGTTTCCGGTGGGCACAACCGGGTCCACAACCAGCACCTTGCCCCGCGGCCCCAGCGCGCGGTGGCACGCTTGCAGGATTCGAGTCGCAGAGGCGTCGTCCCAGTTGTGAAGGACATACCTCATGATGATCGCGTCGGCGCCGGCCGGAAGCTCCTTGAAGAAGTCGCCGCTTTCGATCCGCACTCTGCCCGCCAGGCCGGTGCGAGTGAACGTTGCAGCGGCACCAGCAGCAACATGCGGAAGTTCGAACAGTACACCACGCATCGTCTTGCGATGGCCCAGGATCGTGGCCAGTAGCAGACCGTGTCCGCCCGCGACATCCATCAGCGTCTCGATCCCTTTGAAGCCGTACGCGTCGGCTACGGCGCGGGCTTCCGTAGCGCTGGTCGATGTCATCGCAGCGTCAAAAACCACGGCGGCCTCGGGGTTCTGCGACAAGTGCTCGAAGACAGACGCGTTGAAGAGATGATCGAACGCCGGCATACCCGTCTTTACGCTATAGCCGAGCTGCCCCCATGGTCGCCACGTGATGTCGTGGGCGGTAAAACGCGCGTATCCTGCGATGCTCTCAGGATGGTCGCTCCGAAGAAGCCGTCCCATCTGCGTAAGCTTGAACCGGCGGTCACCGGTTTCAGCAAACAGGCCTAAGCTCGCCAGTGCTCTCAGCAAGCGGTAGAGCCCGTCTTCTGAGACTCCGGCTTCACGGGCGATGTCCTTGCACGGCCGCGCACGTTTTCCGAGCCGGTCCGGAACCCCGATCTCCGCAATTGTGCCGAGTGCCTGACTGATCCACTTCCCGATTACCATCTGAAAAAGGACTTGGTACGCACGCGACGCGGAAGCTCTCTTCACTCGGCTCTTGGCCATAAGTCTCCTTACGAGCGGCCCGTATGCGATCGGCTGTCAAAGCTCTGCGCGTGCGCGAACCGGCTCCTTCCGGTGGATCAGGCTTCGATAGATCTCCAACAAGCACTTCATGAACTGATCGGGCGAGAGCCGGCTCTCGTATTCCTGCCGCGCGTTCCGCCCCATCGCAGCCATCTGCTCCGGATGCTCCCACGCCCAGCGCGCCCGGCGAGCGAGATCGGAGGGATCGTTGGGTGCGAAGAAAATGCCGGTTCGGCCGTCGGTGACTCGGTCGCTCGCAACAGAGGTTGTCGGCGCCAGCACCGGCACGCCGCAGGCAAATGCTTCTGTCGCCACCACCCCGCACGTCTCGGCTTCGTCGACCGACGGCCAGATCAGGAAGCGCGCATTGCGGAAAAGATCGTACTTCGACTCTAGCGTGCGCGTGGGGATGAGTTCGATGTGCCGGTTCGACGTTATCGCTGCACGGACGTCGATCTCCAGCGGTCCGAATCCGCGGATCTTCAACGGGATGTCCAGCGTCTTCCACGCTTCGAGCAGCGTTCGGATGCCCTTCTCCGGCGCCAGCCATCCGGCATAGAGCGCGTAATCACCGGTTGCACTTGGGTCGCGCTGCCCTGGGTCTGGCACGATCATCGGACAGCAATGGATCCGCTCTGTAGGAAAGCCAACGTCGACGAACCAGCGACGATAAAACTCGGCAGAGAGAATATACGCATCGACCTGCTCGCTCCACGTATGCAGCATCCGATGGGCGCCGATCATGCCGGCCACGACCGCGGTCTGCAGGCTCGATCCGTGATAGCAGCGGTGCAAGATCCCCGGCCAGGGGAACCGGCCACTACAGTCGTAACAGGCCTTGCCATCGCGGACAAACTCTCCCGGCGGGCAGATCACCCGCGCATTCTCGAGCTGCTGCACCACCGGCACGCCGGCTTCACGGCAGGCGAAGTAAGCGGACGGAGAGATAAGCGGAAAGGTATTCGAAAAATGAACGACGTCAGGTCTCGACTGCCGCAGGATCTGCGCAAATTCGCGCTTTGTGTCCCATGCCCATATCGCACGCAATGGCAGCGTCGCTTTACGCGCGAGGCTGCTGTTCGTGATCTCCTCGGCGTGCCGTACATACTCTGAGACATCGAGACCGCGGCTCCGCAGCAGGTTGCGCCGCGCTTCGAAGGCAGCGTCTTCGCCTCCGCGGCTACGGTAGTACTCGTGGACCAACAGAATATGCATGCGGGTGGACCGAAGTCTTCGAGTGCTATTGGTTCCGATGGTCTGCCAGCGCTCCCTTCAGCACCCTGCACACGCGGCGGACTTCTTCGGTGCGCAACCCATTCCCCATTGGCAGGGTGATGAGACGGCTAGCTGTTTGTTCCGCCGCCGGTAGCGCCTGGGTAAGAAGCAACTCGCGATGGTAGACCTCGTTCGACACGACGGGCCACCAGGCTCGAGCGTCGATCCCGGACGCATGAAGGTGCTGGACGATCCCGTCTCGTCGTGCCGCATCAACCAGCACACCGAAGATCGTCCGGGGATGACAAGTGACGTGATCAGGGATCTTCTGCAGCCCAACGTGATCGCGCAGCTCGTGCGTGTAGATCGCCGCCAATTCCGTCCGATGTCGAAGGCTCGCCTGCAGCCTGGTTAACTGAACACGTCCGATCGCCGCGAGCAAGTCGGTCCCGCGGAGATTCAACCCGGCGAGATCGTGCCGGGTTCCTTCCCTCCCGTGATTGCGGACCGCGCGGCAACGTCGGGCGATATCGGCATCATTCGTAACCACGCACCCGCCTTCTACCGCAGAACACACCTTCGCCATGTGGAAACTGAAGATCGCAGTATGGTCGAATGACCCGATCGGTCTGCCCTTGTAGCCCGCGCCCATCGCCTCGGCGGCATCCTCGATCAGGATCAAGCCCATCTCACGGGCGAATCGCTCGCACGCATGGATGTCTATCGGCATGCCACAAACATCGACCGGTATGACCGCCTTCGTACGCGGCGTCAGCTTTTTCCGCATTAGCTCGACGCAGACGTTGAACGTCTCACGATCGCAATCGACCAATATCGGCCGCGCACCCACAGCAAGTACGCTGTTAACGGTCGCCACGAACGTCAGCGCCGGCACCAGGACCTCGTCCCCAGGACCGACACCATGTGCCATCAATGCCGCGACCAACGCTGCAGTCCCGTTGTTGACGACCACCACGTGCTCGGCCTGCAAGGTTTGTTGAAGTTCCGCTTCGAAAGCCTTGGTCTCAGGTCCTTGCGTCATCCAGCCTGAGTCCATGACCCGCAGCACGGCGTCGCGTTCTTCAACACCAATGTTTGGAGGCGACCATTCGATCCGCGGCGGTGCCTGCGGATCAGAGGTCGCAGTGGTCAACTTCTCGTCCACGATGTAAGTCTTAAGATGGGTCATGAGAGGCCGCGCAGGTCGTTGTTGCATTCTAGTTCTTGAGCGACGTCCCATGCGTTGCTTGCTCCGCCGAGACCGCGCGATGCGAAAGGACCGATTCGTACACCGACAACAGGTGCCTATAGAAGACGTCGGGCGTATGCCGCGACTCGTAACGCCTGCGGCCGTTCACGCCCATCGCCGACATCTCCATGGGATGATGCCACGCCCACTGCGCCACCTTTGCCAGGTCGGCGGGATCGTCGGCTTCGAACATGATTCCTGTCTCTTTGTCCTTTACCATTTCTGGCGCAACACCCGTTCGTGACGCGATCACCGGAACGCCGCACGCGTACGCTTCGGGGACGACGAGGCCCGATGTTTCGTACGAGCCGAGCGACGGCCAGATGAGGAAGCGCGCGCCGCGGATCAGCGCGAACTTCTCCTCGTGCGATAGGCGCGGGAGAAGCTCGATGCTCCGGTTCGAGGCCGCCGCTGCGCGAACGTCCATCTCCAGCGGTCCGGATCCGCGGATCTTCAGCGGAATGCTGAGTCGACGCCAGGCCTCAAGAAGGCTTGTGACGCCCTTCTCCGGCGCCAGTCTGCCGAGGAAGAGCGCGTAGTCGCCGCTGCCTCGCGGTTGTAGCCCCGGATCCTTCACCGGATTGGGGCAGAGATGCAACCGATCACGAGCGATGCCGAAAGCGGCGTACTTCTCGATGTAGTGCTGGTTCGCGACCACGAATGCATCGATCTTGTTGTGCCACGTCCGCAGCGCTCGATGCGCGCCGAGCATGGCGGCAGCCACTGCCGTTTGCGTCCGCGATCCGCGATAGCACGCGTGCGAGACCGCCGGTAAGGGAAGACGACCGACACACTCCTGACAACTCTGGCCCCTGCGGTAGAACCCGCCGCTGATGCAGATGAGCCGCGCATTGTCCAGGTTCTGTACCACCGGCACACCGGCGCGAGCGCAAACGTAATAGACCGACGGCGACATCAAGGGGAACATGTTCCCGAAGTGTGCGATGTCGGGCCGCTGCGCTGTGATCAACCGCGCCAGTTCTCGATTTGTGTCCCACGCCCAGGTGGTTCGAGCCGCGAGCGTCAGCTTGCGTAGCACGCCGTAACGGGTGATCTCATCGTTGTGACGTAGGTACTCAGTTATGCGGAAGCCGCGCGCTCGCAACAAGTCGCGGCGGATCTCGAAATACTCGTCTTCGCCGCCGGGGACTTGGTAGTACTCGTGTGCCAACAGTACATGCATGGAGGTACACAAAGCCTAAGGGAGCGATAACCAGCCGAGCAACTCCGCTCCCCAACTAGCATGGGGTCATTCCGGCTTCTTTGCCTGCGGCGCCGTCGCCAGATCGGCTTGCGCTGCCGCGGCGTCCTTTACGGGTGTGATTTTGTCGGGATCGATGCGCACCATAAGGTAGCGCAGGGTGCCGTCGACCTTGGTGAACCAATGGCCGACGCCGGCGGGAATGATGATGACGTCGCCGGGCTTGAGTTGATGCGTGGCGCCGCCGCGGATGCTCGCGCCATTGCCGCCGCGACCGTTCAGCAGCCTGACGTTCTCGTTCGTGGCGGGACGCGGTGTCCAGCCGACGATGTCGGCACCGGTGACGAGCGTCGCCGTGCCCTCCAGGATGTAATAGACCTCGCTGACGAGGTCGTGCTCCGCGACGGCGGAGCCCTCCGCTTGCGTACCGTTGCGATAGACCACGCCCAGCGCGACGTGACTCTTCCCGACGTCGACGGCGCGCACCTGCTGATCGGCGACCGAATTCACCACGCGCGCCGGCGCGCGCCGCAGGTACTGCTCGATCTCCTGCCGGCTGATGTAGCTGGCCGAGCACTGGCGGCAGCTCGGATCCATTTCCTGCGCCACCGCAGGCACGAGCGCAAACAGCAGAAGAAAAGCTGCGGCCATCATTTTGTTCTTGTCGGCCATAACACTCCTTGGTCCTTCGTCGTGACCGGCGCCAGGCCTTTGTAGACGAACTTCTGCACGCGCTGGCCGCGGTACGTTTCGGTGGTGAAGATGTTTCCCTTGGAATCGGTGGCGATGCTGTGCACGCCGTAGAACTCGCCCGGCTGGCGGCCGCCCGCGCCAAAGCTGGCGAGCAGCGTGAGCGAGGCGCGCTCGAAAATGTGGACCTGGTCGTTCTCCACGTCGGCCACGTACATAAAGCGCTGCTGCGGATCGGCGGAGAAGGCGATGTCAGACGCTGACCCCGACCCGCGCGTTGCCGGGGCGATCACGACCTCGCGTACGAACGTCCCATCCGGCCGGAAGATCTGGATCCGGTCATTGACGCGGTCGCAAACGTAAACGAGGTTGTCGCGTGCCAGCATGACGCAGTGCACCGGATTGCGGAACTGCTGCGCCACCGGCTCGCCGGGTTGGTACGCGCCGAGATCACGGTCGTCCGGAGGATGGCCATACGCGCCCCAGTGCCGCTTGTA
>CAYWSH010000004.1:62273-64846 GCA_964460655.1 uncultured Terriglobales bacterium
ACCTCTCCGGCTTCCAGGAAGCTTGCCTGGTGGACGATCCAGACGTGATCGCGGGCATCCACCGCGACCCCGACCACGCGTCCCAGGATCCAGTGATGAGGGAGCGGTTTGGGCCAGAACGGGTCCACCTCAAAGCGCGGCGCCAGCACGACGCCGGAGGAAGAGTGGCGGCTGCGCTGCTGCGCCCGTGCCGCCGACACGATGAAGAGCACGAGCAGCAGCGGCAGCGCGAGGCGTGTCGTTATTCTTCTGCTGTCCGTCATGGGCTCATTGGTCCATGCATGCGAGCGGAGTATAAAGCAGTCGCCGATTGCTCTCCCGCCGCGCTGTCGCGCTTGGCATAATGCGCGGCACGGAGTCGCTAACATGAATCGCTCGCCGATACATTGGGGAAGGATCCTGCTCGGAGGGCTGCTGGCCGAGGTCGCCCTGATCCTGGCGATCGTCCCCCTGGGCATGAGGTTGGGCGAATCCTTCCTGCACTACACCGCGCCACCCGGCTCGTTCGTCACTTGCTTCGCGGCGGCGTTCTGGCTATGTCGTGGGATCCGGTCGCACCGTGCTCTGCATGGCGCCTTGATGGGCGTTGTCGCGGCCCTGATCTACATTGCGTTGACCCGGGCGCAACCGGAACCTTTGGTGTACGTCGTTGCGCACGCTCTCAAATTGCTGGGCGGAGCTTGCGGTGGCCTTCTCGCAGCGCGCCGGAAAACTGAGGATTCGCCGCGCGCGGTGGGGTCGACTGCGGACTAGCGAATATGACAGAAGTCGACCGGTTCAGCGGGAGCTAGGGGGCGTAATTGGGGAGCGACTTGATCAAGCCGGTGGCGAGAAGGCCAACCAGGACTCCGCCGAGCAACCCGAAAAACGCGAGTTGCACCGAGCCGGCGCCTTTGGGCAACGGCACAATAGCCGGAGGATCGAGCACACCCATAGTCACATGGGACTTCTGCGCGTGCAAATTACGCGCCATGAGCAGCCCAGTAAGTTGTTGACTTACCTGCACGGCGACACGCGTGTCCGGGTAATCAAACTGAACGTCAACACCAGCGATATCTCCATTGGGCAACGAGGCTGCTGGTGCGGCAGTCACTCGGATATCGCGCGCCATTTTGTCAATGAGGGCATCGACCGATTTTGGATCTCGCAGGCGGCCAACGTCGCGAGGATAAAGTCCCAATCTTTGAATAAGCAAAGCAAGAGTTTGGCGATCAACGCTCTGTTGGATGAGTCGGTTCGCTGCTGACGATGCGGGTTCATCGGCTGACATCACTAGAACGCGTACTCGTGCGACCGAGTGAACAGGTTGGAGAAGGGAAATGGCAAACATTGCGAGAGCGCCGAGGATCGAGAAGCCAACGACAATCCTAATCGGGGTCCACGTGTTCATTTGCATCTTCAGTGCTCCGCAAAAGACATCGACGGCGTCTAGAGCGGATGGTTCCCGGTCGTCGAGCAACGCTTCGAACTCTGCACCATAACGTTCGCGCCAGCGTAACGGATACAGTCGAACCAATGCTTTCATTACGCGCTTCATGTGCTTTCTAGCCTCCGCAATGCTGTACGCACGACGCGCCCGAGATCTGCCAGTTGGCTGCGCAGATGTTGGCGACCGCCTGCGGTGATCGTGTAGGGCTGTCGCCGATCTGCCGAGCCCACCGCGCGGATCCATCCAAGACCTTCCAGGCGCGTGATGGCCCCGTACAGAGTCCCGGGACCAAGGCGTATCCCAGCAAACCGCTCGATGTCCTCCATCATTGCGTAGCCGTGCTTGTCGCCTCCGGCGAGGCTGGAAAGGATAAGTAGAGATGGATCAGACATGCTTATTACGTCTCGCGTAGTATATCGTATCGCGTAGTAACGTGGACTGTCAAACGCGATTATCGGCATCGGATGGGGTGTGCGGGTTGAGTGGTGGAAGAACGCGGTTATAACTATTAGTTAATACTGCACCAGGCCCATAAACTTTCCGCTTGACAACCCTCTTTGTGCCGCGCTAATCTTCGCCTTTTCATCGCCATCGCGGCGGTGCTCCTGTAAGTTCTTTGTTTCATAGATTTTCCGCTAAGTCCTTTAGACGGCTAGACCACATAGGAGGGGGAGGGGGATATGGCAAATACCGCAAGTCCAATGGGATCAAAGGGAATCATCGCTGCGCACAGCGCGCCGCGCTGCGCGCACGTGCGCCTCAACGGTCAGCCCTGCGGCTCGCCGGCCTTGCAGGGCAACACGTTGTGCTACTTCCACGATCGCGTCCAAACCAGCCCCGGCGCGCCGCACTTCCCGGCGCTCGAAGACGGCGTCGCCATCCAATGCGCCATCATGCAGGTCGTCGAGGGCCTCAACACCGGCTTCATGTCGCTCAAGACGGCCAACTCCCTGCTCTACGCCCTGCAGACCGCCGCGTCCAACCTCCACAACCTTCGTCGCGACTTCGATGGCGCGGTCACGCCTGCGTTGCGGAAGACTGCTCGCCGTAGATCGGCGGCTGCCCCTGCTGCGCTGGGACCGCAGCCGCCCATCTCGGAGGCGTAAGGCGGCCCTTCGACCGGCTAAGATGTCGCTCATGCCTT
>CAYWSH010000005.1:0-14449 GCA_964460655.1 uncultured Terriglobales bacterium
TCGCGCACCATCTGCGCGCCCATGTTCTCGAGCGGGTCCTTCAGCTCGATCTCTTTCGCCACGGTCACGCCGTCCTTGGTGATGGTCGGCGAACCGAACTTCTTCTCGATCACGACATTGCGCCCCTTCGGGCCCAGGGTGACCTTCACGGCATCGGCCAGGACATTGACGCCGGTGAGGATCGCCTGCCGTGACGCTTCCCCATGAACAATCTGCTTTGCCATTGTGCTTCTCTCCTTCGGAAATCTCTTGCCGTCATCCTGAGCCCGCCGTGGCGGGCGAAGGATCTACGGGTTTGTGGGTGCCCCACCCTTCGGCTTCAGCCGAGGGTGGGAATCACTTCGTGCGACCTTCGTGTCCTTCGTGTGGCTCTTCGCCAACGACCGACGACCGAAGGCCAACGACCAATGTTTAGCTGGCTTTCTTCACTGCCTTTGCCGTGCCTTCGAGAATGCCGAGGACTTCTTCCTCGCGCATGATGATGAAGTCTTCGCCATCGATCTTGATCTCGGTGCCGGCGTACTTGCCGAACAGGATGCGGTCGCCCGCCTTCACCGCCAGCGGGAAGATCTTGCCTTCGTCGTTCACCTTGCCCTTGCCCACGCTGATGACTTCGCCTTCCTGCGGCTTGTCTTTAGCTGTGTCGGGGATGATGATGCCGCCGCGCGTCGTCTCCGCCTCTTCGACCCGGCGGATGAGGATGCGGTCGTGCAACGGGGTCAACTTGGTCGCCATTGCCAATGCTCCTTTCAGGATTGGTGATACAGGATCAGAGCCGATTCCCTCGCCGCTCGCGCGCCGAGTCGAGGTGCTGCAACATCCCACCTCGGAGATTTTGACGTTTGGTTATTAACTGCGAAGTGCTGATTCTAAGAGAGTTGCTGGCTGTTTAGCACTCCGCGCTATCGAGTGCTAGCGTACGAGACGGCGCGGGTTTTTGTCAAGCCGCGCGGTGCAAATCACTGCAGAGTGAAGTTCACCGTGACCTGCGTCTCCACTGCGACCGGCTCGCCGTTGAGCACATAAGGCCTGTAATGCCATTGCCGGACCGCGTTTATGGCGGCGTTGGTGAGCAGCGGGTGGCCGCTCACGACCCGGAGATTGGCGACGTTGCCGCTGCGGTCGATGGTGGCCTGCAGGACGACTGCGCCCTGGAGGCGCGCCTGCTTCGCGATGTCGGGATATTCGGGCGCCACCCGGTGGTCGGTCATGCCGTCGGCGACGCCGGGGCTCACGCGGACGAGTGGCGGCGAGCCGGCTTCTGCGGCGAGGCCGGGCACAGCTTCGCGTGACGGCGGCGGAGGCGGCGCGAGATCTTTCACGCTCGCCCCGAGCTGGCCCCCGGGGACGCCTCCGACGACTCCGCCCGCAACTCCCCCGACGGGCATGGACGCGAGCGGCGCGGGATGCGCTGCGCGCGCGTAAGTCGACGTTGCGACGGGATTCTGACCGGCGAGCACGGCCTTCACGTAGTTCGCGACGTCCTGATAAGCGGGCTCGCCTTCGTTGTAGAGCCGAATGAGGCTGCGCGCCGGCTGACCGGTCGTGGTCTGCGTGTAGCTCCCGAGAAAGAACTGACGACCGCCGGCGGCGGCGAGCTCGGGATGGTCCTTCGCCCATAGCTGCTGATCGGGGTCGTCGGATTCGAGGACGATGCGCTCGATCAGATTGCCCATGCCGTCGGTGACATTGAAGGCGTAACGGAAGCGGGTCATGCTCGCGAGTTGGGGATACTCGGTGGCTTCAACGTGCTTGCCGGCGACGTCGAAGGCGTCGATGACGAACGAACCGCTCGCGGGCGCCTTCCCTTCCCGCTGCAGGCGAATGAAGTGCTCGCGTTCGGCGTCGCGCTCCTTCGTCATGCCAGCGAGCGTGTAGGCGCGAATGAGACCGCTGACGTTGTTCCACTGGTCGGGCTGGAGTTCGAGTGCGCGCTGGAAGCCCTTGATGGCGAGCGCATAGTCCTTGTGCTGCAAGAAACAATTCGCGGCCAGGTTATGCGCCGGGACGTAGGTGGGCGCGGCGGCGATGACCTCTTTCAGGCGGTCGAGGGCGGTCAAGCAATCGTGCGCGCGGAAGGCGTCTTGTGCGGCGCGCATCTTGGCGGCGACTTCGGGAGCGAGTTGCGGCGTCTGCGCGAAAGAAGCGGCGGCGAGAAGGAGGACGGCGAAGCGGCGCATAGGGCCTCCTGGGACGGACATGGTACTCCCGTGGTTGCGTGCGCGAAACCCGTAGATCCTTCGCCCGCCACGGCGGGCTCAGGATGACGGAGCGTGAGTTGAAAAGAGCAACCGACAGCGTGAATCAGTGAAGGGCCGTGGGGTCCTTCGACTCGTCCCTCGCGTGCGCTCGGGACTCGCTCAGGATGAGCGGTAGAGGGTAAGGGATTCATGGCGGCTCGCTCAGCATGGGGCACCCTGGCGCTACAATCGCGGTGATGTGGCGCTACGTTTTGATCGTGGCTTTCGGGATGGCACTGCTGACCGCGCAGGCGCAGGCACCGGCGCAATCGGAAGCGGCAAAGCCACTCAGCAAGCGCGTGCCCGGCGACGGATCACATTGTGCGGCGATCGCGGAGCAGGACGCGTCGCTCGCGCCGTTGGTGGACTTGTGCCGGTTCGCTAATCAATATCGCAAGTCGCTGCCGAATTTCTATTGCGAGCAAAAGACGACCATCCGGGATGATGACCCTACATCGCGCAGCCAGTTCAGAGACGAGATGACCGCGCGCGTGACGTACGAGGACGGCCGCGAAACGTACTCGGCGGTGCGGCGTAACGGCAAGGAAGCCGACGACCGCAAGCTGTACACGCCGAATGGCACGGCGATGCAGACGACGGGCGAGTTCGCGGTGCACCTCGTCGATCTGTTCACGGCGCCGATCGTGGCGCACTTCACGGCGCGTCCGGCAGAGCGCGTAGGCGACGCGAGGGCGCGCGCCTTCGAGTACTCGATCGCGCAGGAGGCGAACGACATGTGGCGCCTGCGCGATGGCAAAGGACTGGTGCTGGCGCCCGCGTATCACGGCTGGATATGGCTGGACCAAGACACGAACCGGTTGGTGCGGCTGGAAGTGAGTCCGGTGATCGAAGACGCCGCGTTCCAGATCCGTAAAGGCACGACCCTGACGGATTACAGGCTGGTGGCGCTCGGCGAGGCCGGAACGTTCCTGTTACCGGCGCGCTCGGAGGCCCGGGTGTGCATGCGTGCGTCGCGGTTCAGCCGGGAGCGTTGCGTACGGCAGTCGGTGGAGTTCTCGGGGTGCAGGAAGTTCGCGGCGAAGTCGAAGCTAGTGCTGGAGGCGCCGCCATAGATGAAACACCGCTCACGTTCGCACTCTGGCTCGCTCTCGCTCGTCTCGTTCGCGCTCTAACCCCACGACAGCCCACCCAGGATTCCCCGTGGGGCAACCGGCCAAACCCGTAGATCCTTCGGCCAAAAACAGGCCTCAGGATGACGACGCACTCCAGGGTGGGGCGACCGGCGTTCGTGCTGATGCTGACGCCCAGACGAGCAAAGGACGCTCGTCTGGGGCACCCGGCATGCGTGCGTCGCGGTTCAGCCGGGAGCGTTGCGTACGGCAGTCGGTGGAGTTCTCGGGGTGCAGGAAGTTCGCGGCGAAGTCGAAGCTAGTGCTGGAGGCGCCGCCATAGGCCCAAAGTCGAAGAGATGTAATCGCCTTCGGTTGAGCGGACACGAGTGGGGTCCTTCGACTCGCCCTCGCGCGTGTGCGCTCGGGACTCGCTCAGGATGAGCGGGTGATGGGAGCGTGGAATCACTCCTTGTGCTTTCCCCCTCTGGCAAAACCGGCCAGGGTGGGGCACCCGGCCACATGGGTTTGCTGGCACCAAACAGGTGCGGAATCTGGCCGTCTAACAGGGATATTTCGCTGCTCGGTGAGGTGGCGTATCGGGTTCTGGCGGCGGGACTTAGACTAAGGTTCTGATACGATGGAATCCGGCACGGCTGAAGCCGTGCCCTGACACAAACGGGATGTTAGGATAGACGTTTCGACACGATGCCGCTGAAGACACTGTTCCTGAATCCGCCGTCTTTTGAAAACTTCGATGGCGGGGCCAGTTCGCGCTGGCCCGCTACGCGCGAGATCGAATCCTATTGGTATCCGGTGTGGTTGGCGTATCCGGCCGGCATGCTGGAGGGTTCGCGCCTGCTCGACGCGCCGCCGCACCATGTGACGGCTGCGCAGACGATCGAGCTGACGAAGGAGTACGAGTTCGTCGTGCTGTTCACGTCGACGCCCGGCTTCAAGGGTGATTGCAAGATCGCCGAGGCGATGAAGGCGGCGAATCCGCGGGTAACGATCGCGTTCGTCGGGCCGCACGTTACCACGCTGCCACAGAAGGCGCTGGAAGATTGCGCGGCGATCGACTTCGTGGTGCGCCGTGAGTTCGATTACGCCACGGTGGAATTCGCGAACGGCGTGCCGCTTGACCAGATCCTGGGCGCGTCGTATCGCAAGGACGGCAAGGTCGTACACAATCCTGACCGGCCGGCGGTGGAAGACCTGGATGCGCTGCCGGATGTCACGTCCGTTTATCAGCGCGACCTCGATGTGCGGCGCTACAACGTGCCGTTCCTGCTGTATCCGTTCGTCTCGCTGTACACGACGCGCGGCTGCCCGGCGCAGTGCACCTTCTGCCTGTGGCCGCAGACGCTGAGCGGGCATCCGTGGCGGAAACGCTCGACCGATGCGGTGGCGCGCGAGATGGCGAAGGCCAAAGAGTACTGGCCGTACGTCAAAGAGTTTTTCTTCGACGACGACACGTTCAACATCCAGAAGGCACGCACCGTCGAGCTGTGCGCGAAGCTGAAGCCGCTGAAGATGACGTGGAGCTGCACGTCGCGCGTCACGACGGATTACGAGACGCTGAAGGCACAGAAGGAAGCCGGCTGCCGGCTGCTGATCGTGGGGTACGAATCGGGCGACCAGCAGATCCTGAAGAACATCAAGAAGGGCGCCACGGTGGAGCGCGCGCGCGACTTCACGCGCGACTGCAAGAAGCTTGGCCTCGTGGTACACGGCGATTTCATCATCGGGTTGCCGGGCGAGACGCGCGAGAGCATCCAGCGCTCGATCGATTTCGCAAAAGAGCTGGACGTCGAGACGATCCAGGTATCGCTGGCGCACGCGTATCCGGGAACCGAGCTGTACGACTTCGCGAAGAAGAACGGCTTCATCGTGAACGAGCAGCAGATGGTGGACGAAGGCGGACACCAGCTGGCACATATCGAATATCCCGGGTTGCCGCGCGAGGAAGCGCTCGACGCCGTGCATCGTTTCTACGATGAGTACTACTTCCGGCCGAAGGCCGTGTTCCGCATCGTGAAGAAGGCCGTCTTCGATTCGACCGAGCGGAAGCGGCTCTACAAGGAAGCAAAGTCGTTCATGAAGCTGCGTGCGGCGCGCATGAAGTACGTCAAGGAGCGCCGCGATGGTGCGGCTCCGACGACGCCGACCGGGAAGCCAAACGGCGTGAACGGCGCCAACGGGCATAAGGCTCCGTCGGCGGGCGTGGCTTCGCATCCGGACTTGCCGATCCTGGGTAACACCGAGGCTCCGACCGAGCCGATCGCCGAAATCCTGTGACACCTCGTAAATGGATGGTGCTGGGCCTGGTAACGGTGCTCGGCGCCACCGGTGACGTGCTGCTTTCGCGCGGCATGAAGGACCTCGGCAACATCTCCCTCAATAACTGGCCGCACGCCATCACGGCGTTGTTCAACCCCTGGGTGGCGCTGGGCACGCTGCTGCTCGTCGGCTTCCTGGCGGGATACACATCGGCGCTGTCGTGGGCTGACCTGACGTACGTGTTGCCGGCGACATCGCTGGGATACGTGCTGGTGGCACTGCTGTCGCTCTTCTTCTTAGGGGAGCACATCACGTTGACGCGCTGGCTGGGGATCTTGCTGGTGACGGCGGGCGTGGGATTCGTTGCCGGGGGCCCGAGTTATACGAGTAAAGGGGAGCGGGAGAGGATAGCGGCGGGGGAGCTCCAATAGGTTATTGGCTATTGGTTACTTGAAGGCAAAGGCAAGAGCAAACCACGAAGGACACAAATCCACACCAAGAGCACGAAGGCAAACCCGTAGATCCTTCGGCGGCAAACGACGCCGCCTCAGGATGACGGAGAACTTGACCGATGGATCTGCGCGACATCTACACGTGGGCTTCGATCGCGGCGATCGTGATCGCGTCGACTGCGGGCGAAGTATTGATCGCGCAGGCGATGCAGCGCGTGGGCGACATGGGGAGGGTGCGCGCTGAGCTGGGCGTTGTGGGGGCGGCATGGCGAGTGCTCCGCGAGTTGCGATTCGTGCTCGGCATCGCATTCATGGGCATCGGCTTCTTCAGCCTGCTCGTGGGCCTCTCGTGGGCGGATGTGAGCCTGGTGCAACCGGCGTCGGCGTCGCTGACGTTCGTGACGAATGCGATCGCGGCGCGCATCTTCCTGCATGAGCGCGTCGACAAGCGGCGCTGGGTGGCGGCGCTGTTCGTGGCCGGCGGCGTGGCGCTGCTGGCGCAGTAGAGCAGTTGCCAGTTCCCTCGCGCCCGAGTCTGTGTAAGCAAATACCCACACGAGCAAAACCGCCTTGTGTGGGGCACCCCAGCAAAACCGAACCCGTAGATCCTTCGGCCAAAAAGAGGCCTCAGGATGACGTCGGGTTGTGGTGGGCGATGTTGTTGGACGCGGGGAAGAGACCGGACCAAAGCGGCGGGAGCGGCGCGGCGAGCGTGGAGCGGCGCATGATGCTGCGGACTTCGCGGCGCGTGATCTTGATTCCCTGCTGGAGCTCGGCGACGTTGGCGGCGCGGAGCTTCGTGATGGTGGCGACACCGATGAGGATCGGCCACGCGCAGGCCAGACGAACGCGGAACTGCGCGTACGGAATCGCATTCGTGTAACGCCAACCGGCGCGCAGATGGTCTTCGGCGAGGTCGAGGTAACTGCGGTAGATCGGCAGGAAGCGCGCTTCGTTCTCCGGCGCTAGCAGCGTGGCGGGAGTGAGGCCTACGGGCGTGATGCGCTCGAGCGGCAGATAACAGCGGCCGTTGGCGAGGTCGGCGGGAACGTCGCGCAGGACATTGATGAGTTGCAGGCCTTTGCCGAAGCGGACGGCGTCGGCTTCGCTAAGTTCGGCTCGCGGGAACAGATGGGCGCGGGTGAGGCGCGTCCAGAAGTTGCCGACGCAGCCGGCGACGCGGTAGGTGTAGTCGTCGAGTTCGGCGTCGGTGGCGAGGGCGGTGATCTTCCCACCCTGTCCCGCGAAAGACGCGCGGGACAAGGGTGGGGCACCCGGACTTTCGTTCACCGCGAAGCGCTGCAGGTCGAGTTCCTGGCCGCTGATGATGGTGCTGAGGACATCGCGGATGAGTTGGCGGTCGGCGGCGCTGAGCGCGTCGAGTGCGGCGAGTGCGTCGTTGGCGTGGTGAAGAAGCAATATCTCAGGGGCTAAAGCCCCATCATCTTTTTGGCCGCTTACGGCAGCGCTAAAGCGCTGCCCTTTCAAAGCCTCGGCTGCCTGATCAGTGACGACGGCGCGACTGAAGTCGCGCCCCTCCGAAAGATGCGCAACGAATGGATCGAAGTTGAGAGACGAATCCTGACCGAAAATGCGCGCGCGGAAGTCACGCAGCGCTTGCAGTCGCTGCGCGACGGGAAGGACTTCCGTGTCGGCGATGGTGTCGCTGGTGCGGGCGAGCAGGTAGGCGAGGCCGATCTGCGGGCGGACGCGGCGCGGCAGGACGCGCAGCGTGAGGAAGAACGAGCGCGAGGTGGCGCGCAGGAGCTGGTCGAGGGTGGCGGTCATGCGGGCGGCGCGGGCTTTCGCCCGGGCATGGCGCCGGTGAAGCGCAGCCAGAGGCCGCGGGCGAGGACACCGGATTTCTCGGCGGTGGAGAGGCGTACCTTTTCCCCGAACACGGCAAAATCGAGCTGCGCGATGCGCTCGAGCAGGCGGCGATAGATCTCGCTGAGCGCCCAGAGCGCGGGGCGACAATCGGCGTCGATGAACGGCAGCAGGCGGTCGGCGGCGCCGTAGAGCTCGCGCGCGCGCTGCGTTTCGAGGGCAAGGACGGGGCGGAGTTTGTCACCTTTAGTGAGGATCTCCCACCCTGGCAAGACCGGCCAGGGTGGGGCACCCGGAGTCTCGTGATCCGCAGCGCCGTTGAGCAGGCCGAACTGCGCGAGGTCGTCGGCCGGGAGATAGATGCGGCCCATCGCAGCGTCTTCCTTCACGTCGCGGATGATGTTGGTGAGCTGGAAGGCGACACCGAGGTCTTCGGCGAGCGGTTCGGCGGCAGGATCGCGGTAGCCGAAGATGCGGATGGTGATGAGTCCGACGACCGAGGCGACGTGGTAGCAATAGCGACGAAGGTCGTCGAAGGTGGGGTAGAGCACGATCGGCGACACGGGCGAGTCGCCCGTGTCTACACGGGAAGGAATATCCATCTCGGTTCCCGTAATGAGCTGATCGAGGAGCGCAACCGAAATGGTGAAGCGCTGCTGGGCGTCGGCGAGAGCGAAGAGCACGGGATCGTCGGTCGAGCCGCCTTCGAGGACGCGATGGAGTTCGGCGCGCCAGGCCGCGAGCTGCGTGGACTTTTCTTGCGGCGAGAGCTTGGGGTCGTCGGAGATGTCGTCGGAGTGGCGCATGAAGGCGTAGACGGCGGCGAGGGCGTCGCGTTTGGCGCGCGGCAGGATGAGGAACGCGTAGTAGAAATTGCGCGCGTTGGTACGCGTCACGCCGCGGCAGACGGCATAGGCGGCCGCCAGCTGGATGGGGGGAGCGGGCATCGGTCTCAGTTTCTAGTTTCTAGTCTCGCGTTTCTAGTGGCAAGGAGATTCACCGCGGAGACGGCTACGCGTTACGGCCTGATTCTTACAGGAATCCTTCGACTGCGCAGCACTCGCGCCGATGCGCGAAATACTGCTTCGCTCAGGATGACAGTTTCTAAAGAGAGCCTGCTCAATGTCCCGGCAGGATGGCGGTCTTGATCTCGCCGCCGCGCTTCAGCATGGCTTGCAGGACCTGCTGGAGGCGGGACAGCGGAGCTTCGCCGGTGACGTAGTCGGCGCTGCGGACCTTTTTCTCGGCGATGAGCGCGAAGGCCTTGCGCACCATTTCGGGCGTGTGGTGGAAAGTGGCCTTGAGCGTGATCTCGGAGTAGTGCAGGCGGTTGGTGTCGATATTGACTTGCGTGCCGGTGGCGCAGCCGCCGAAGAAGTTCACGCGCCCGCCTTTGCGGACGATGTCCACGGCCCACTGCCAGGCTTGCGGACGACCAACGGCTTCGATAACGACGTCGGGGCCGCGGCGCTCGGGCGTGAGCGAACGGGTGGCGGCGACCGCGTCTTCGACTTTCGTGATCTGCACGACGTCGTTGGCGCCCATTTTTTTTGCGGCGGCGACCTGCTCGTCGTGTTTGACCACACCGATGACGTTGCAGCCGCTGAGGCGGGCGACCTGCATCATCATGAGGCCGACGGGGCCGGCGCCGATGACGGCGACGGTGTCACCGATCTCGGGCTTCATCTCGTGCAGGCCGCGCACGACGCAGGCGAGCGGCTCCGTCATGGCAGCGTCTTCGAAGCTGACGCTCGGCGGGATGGAGATGAGGTTCTTCTCGACGATGCGGCGCGGCACGCGGATGTACTCGGCGTAGGCGCCGTTGTTGAACAGCAGGTCCTGGCAGAGGTTTTCCTGGTGGCGCGCGCAGAAGAAGCAGACGCCGCAGGGCGCGGAGTTGAGCGCGACCACGCGCTCGCCCTTGCTGAACAGCCGCACGCCCGGTCCGACCTCGGCGATAACGCCGGCGAGTTCGTGCCCGAAGAGCGCGGGCGGCACGATCATGCGGGCGTGATAGCCGCGGGCGAAGACTTTCAGGTCGGTGCCGCAGGTGAGCGCGGCCTCAACCTTGATGAGGACCTCGCCGTCCTCGACCTGAGGGATCGGGACCTGCTCGATCTTCACGTCCTCTTTGCCGTAGAGGACAGCGGCTGTCATTTTCTTGATCATGCGTTCTACGCTGCAACCGAGACGTAGCAAGCTACGTCTCTACCAAACATCAAAAAATCATGCGCCGGGTTCGATGACGACCTTCATCGAGTCCGGTTGCGGATTCGCAGCCAAGTGTAAGGCCTCTACTGCTTGCGCCAGCGGGAAGCGATGCGAAATCAGCTTCTCGAAGGCAATCTCACTGCCGCAGACCAGCCGAACTGTTTCATCCTGCAGATCGACCGAAGCGCTGTAGGAACCCAGCAGGGCCTTTTCATCGACGCAGACGGCCGCCGGGTCGAACATCGCCTCACCGTGTTGCGTCTGCGCGAATAACAAGACGCGACCACCGGGCCGGGTCGCATTCATGGCCACGGGGATCAGTTTGTTCCCACCCACAGCGACGATGGTCGCATCGGCGCCGCGCCCCTCGGTGCGGCTGCGCAGGGCGTCCACAATGCTGTGGCTGGAGGCGTCGAGCGTATCCGTGATGCCAAAGGACCTAGCTATTGTAAGGCGTTGCGGGTAGAGGTCGGAAGTCACCAAGGTGGCACCAGCGCGGCGCGCCAGCAACGCCAGCATGATGCCGATAGGTCCCTGGCCGATAACGAGCACCATCTCGCCGCGCGTAAGTCGCAGCGTTTCAATGGCTTTCAGGCAGGTGTTCACGGGCTCGATGAAACTGGCCTGAGCGAAGCTCGTCGACAGCGGCAGCTTTACAACACCCGATCTGCAACCCTGCACAGCCGAGGCGGCTGTGCCACACGAGTCGTTAACGATCCACGGGAGGACGCGGACGTACTCGGCGAAACCGCCGCCGGAGGGTTCAAAGCCGGCGGTGACGCCGACTTTCTTGTACGTCTGGCATTGCGCAAACGTCTTCTGGCGGCAGTAGTAGCAGGCGCCGCACGGGATGTGATGAAAGACCATGACGCGGTCGCCGACGGCGAAGCTCTTGACGCCTGCACCGATGGCGGCGACGGTGCCGGCGATCTCGTGGCCGAAGATGCGCGGCGCGGAGTGCGAGCCGGTGGCGATCTTCTTCAGATCCGTACCGCAGATGCCGCAGGTGTGGACCCGAACGAGGAGCTCGCCGGCTTGGATCTCGGGCGTCGGGACCTCTTCGACGCGGACGTCGTTGACGCCGCGGTAGACGGCGGCGCGCATGGTGCGCGGGAGGGCGCGGGCCTTCTCCGCGTGCGTTTGGGTCGAGGTGGCCACTGGATTCAGTGTAAATCAAGGGCAAGAGCGCCGTTGGTCCTTGGTCGTTGGTCGTTGGCGAAGAGCGACAGGCGTTCCCGTCGAAGAGCGCGACTGGCGGCGTCGGTACGCCGACAGGTGTGGGGTCCTTCGACTGCGCGCGCAGTCCCGCAAAATGCGGGACCGCGTGCTCGCTCAGGATGAGCGGGTGAGATTTGTGTATGGAAGAAAAGGAGACGTAGCGGAGTGAGACGTAGCAAGCTACGTCTCTACCGGTCAGCTTTGTGGCGGACCGCCGGCGGCGAGCCAGCGTTCGAGTTCGTGAGCGAGGGCGACAGAGGCGCGTTGCGCGTTGCGGCCCATACGAAGGGCGTGAGGCCATGCCCAGGGGCGCAGGGCGATGTAGGCGAGGAAGCGCGCAGCGCTGACCTGACCGTTGCGGACCATCGCGTCGGTGATGGGAAGGTGCGCGTCGAGCGAATCGGAGACGGCCTTCACCGCGTAGAACGTAATGTTGTGGCGCGCGGCGTGGCGCGCGACCGCGGCGGCTTCCATGTCGACGAGATCGGCAGAGTATTGCGCCGCGAGTGCCCGCTTGTGCTGCGCAAAGGCGAAGGCGCGCACCGTGACAAGCGTTCCCTGCCCGATGCCGGTGGCAAAACGCTCGCCGGTGGCGGCGTCGACGATGGTGGCAGGAGTCCAGACGCTGGCGGTCGTGGCGCGGGCGCTGATGCCGCCGGCCCAGCCGATGGAAAGCAGAGTAGTAGCGCCGAGGTCGAGCAGCGTGGCGGCGGCGCGCGTGGCGCAATCAGGACCCATGCCGCAGGCGGTGGCGAGGGCCTTGGCTTCGAGCGTGAAGACTCCCTGCCCTGTCGGCTTCCAATCGCGCACGAGGGGCGCGAGCTCGCGCGGGTGCGCGGCGACGAGGCCTAGCATGGGCGAGTACCGAGTACAGAGTACTGAGTTGTGAGCGCGTTGCGCAGACGTTGCGTTATCCCACCCTTCCTCGCTCCGCGCTGCGGAGCTATGGGAAGGATGGGGCACCCGGCGACTAATGCGGCTACGCCGGACAGCTGGAGTGCTATAGGGATCCTTCGACTCGCCGACATCTCCGCGCACCAGCGCGCGGATGTCGGCTCGCTCAGGATGACAGACTCATGGAGAGCAACTCTTATGCAGGCCTGAAGGCCTGCTCCACCCGTCCAGTCGCTCAGGATGACAGCTTGCATCATGCCGGCACACCGACTTCTGCGCGCACGAGCTTCGGTGGCGCTGGGGCGTAGCCGCGGGCGACGAACCACTCACAGGCGCGGCGGAGGGCGTCGTCGATGGGAACGATGCGCCAGCCGAGGTCGTGCACGGCTTTCTCCGACGACGCCCACATGTTCTGGTGGCCCATGCGGACTTCGTCGTAGCTGACGAAGGGTTCTCGGCCGAGGAGCGTGCCGCTGAAGAACGTATTCACGGCACCGGAGGCGAGCGCCAATGCATACGGCGACTTGATGCGCGGCGACGGCAGTCCGGTGACGGCGGCAAGGCGGTCCAGCATCTGCTTGAGCGTGAGGTTCTCGCCGCCGAGGATGTAGCGTTCGCCGTTGCGGCCGCGCTCGATGGCGGCGACGTGGCCGCGCGCGACCTCGCGCACGTCGACGAAGTTCAGGCGCGTGTGCACGTAGGTGTTGAAGAACTCGCGGCGCAGGAAGCGCAGGATGATGGATTTGCCGGTCGGCGTGGGCTTGATGTCCTGCTCGCCGATGGGCGCGGTCGGGTTCAGCATGATGACGGGCGCACCCTGCTGCGCGAGCTTCAGCGCCTCCTGCTCGGCGAGGAATTTGGAGCGCTTGTAGTGGCCGATCATGTCGGCCAGCGTGACCGGCGTGGTCTCGTCGCTGGGCGTGTCGTCGTGATGATGGCCCATGGTGGCGACGCTCGAGCAATAGATGACGCGGCGCGCGCCGGCCTTCTGCGCGGCCTCAATGATGGCGCGTGTACCCTCGACGTTCGTGCGATACATCGCGGCGGAGTCGCGGGCCCAAAGGCGATAGTCGGCGGCGACGTGGAAGACGAAGTCGCAGCCGGCGATGGCGTGACGCAGGGCCATCGCGTCGCAGAGGTCGACGGAGACGCGATCGTGCGGGAGGGCGTCGATGAGGTCGGTGCGGCTGGAGTCGCGCACAAGCAGACGGAGGTCGGCGCCCGCTTCGTGCAGGGCGCGAGCGACGTGCGAGCCGACAAAGCCGGTGGCGCCGGTGAGGAAGATCTTCATCAGTTTCCAGTTTCCAGTTTCTAGTTTCTAGTTTCTGGTTGAGGGTGGCAAGAGGATATCGACGGAAAAGAGCTACCGACGGCTCCGGTTGAGCGGACACCCGTGGGGTCCTTCGACTGCTCGGTTCGTCAAGGCTCGCCTCGCACTCGCTCAGGATGAGCGACTCTATCTCTGATCGCTGCACCCAGCAGCCGCAGATGGCAATTTGCGCAACCCGTAGATTCTTCGGCCGCATAAGCACGCGGCCTCAGAATGACGCCGTGAAGAGACTGGGGCTCGGCGAACTCGGCGCCTCGGCGGTGAATCATTCGTCGAGGGATTCGGGTTTGAGGGCGATGTTCTTTTCGCCGGCGGCTTTCCGTTCCCAGTAGTGCTCGAGCCAGCTCTCCCACTGCTTGCCGGCGGCCATGTCGCGGCCGGAGAAGGCGAGGGCGGCGACGTCGGAGTACGGGATGGAGAGCTTTTCGCGCGGCGCGTCCTTCGGGATGAGGCGGACGACCGAGGCGGCGAGGGTGGGGCCGGTGCGGCGGTCGAAGATGTAGCCCTCGACCGTCTTCCCTGCCTTGGTGGTGATGGTGACGTTGCCGCGGTAGTCGAAGGCTTGCTCCAGGGCGTGGCGGAGATCGTCGTCGGAGGCGAGCGCGGGGATGGCGCCTTCGAGGACTTCTTTCTCGCGCGCCGGCATGACCTCGAGGGCGTCGGGGTTCTCGGTGATCTTGGAGGATTCTTTACCGGTCATCGGGCATTGAGTAATTGCGTGATCGGGTCATTGAGTCATTGCAAAAGCGCCTGGCTACGCGGTGCGGCATGGATGCTAAGGGATCCTTCGACTCGCGCGTGCTACCACTCGCTTGCGCTCGTTTCGCCCGCGCTCGCTCAGGATGACCGCCGAAATGTTGCCCCCTGCAGGCCTAAAGGCCTGCTCCACCCTTCGCCACGTCATGCAGTCGTCTGCTCGGTCGGCGC
>CAYWSH010000005.1:14549-28440 GCA_964460655.1 uncultured Terriglobales bacterium
CTAAAGGCCTGCTCCACCCTTCGCCACGTCATGCAGTCGTCTGCTCGGTCGGCGCGGATTCGATCTGCACGTTTCCGATCTGAATCAGGGGGTTGAAGGCGTGCACCGGGCGGACCGGTTCGTCGAGCAGCTTGAGCGCGTCGGGGTCGCGGTAAGTGGCGAATGTCGCCTTCACCGTGGCCCAGAAGCCGCCGAACGAGCTGAAGGTGTGGTTCACGGCGCTGGCTTCGTAGCCGGAGTGCACCATGCAGTTCTGGCACTTCGGATTGCCGCTGGAGTGGCCGTAGCTGTCCCACGCCGTGTCGGACATTAATTCTGCAAAGGTGTCGGCGTAGCCGTCCTGCAGCAGGTAACACGGTTTCTGCCACCCGAAGACGTTGAAGCACGGCATGCCCCAGGGCGTGCATTCGTACTCGCGCTTCCCCATAAGGAATTCGAGGAAGAGCGGTGACATATTGAAGCGCCAGTTCTTCTTTCTATTGGCAAGCATCGCCCGGAACAAGCGGCGCGTCCGGGCGCGGCCGAGGAAGTGCTGCTGGTCGGGGGCTTTTTCGTACGAGTAGCCGGGCGAGAGCATCATGCCCTCGATGCCGAGGGTCATCATCTCGTCGAAGAAGGCGCGGACGGAGTTCGGGTCGGCGCCGTCGAAAAGCGTGGTGTTGGTGGTGACGCGGAAGCCGCGGGCGAGCGCAGCCTTGATGCCGTCGACGGCTTCGTCGTAGCCGCCTTCCATGCAGACTGAGAAATCGTGGTGCTCGCGTTCGCCATCGAGGTGGACGCTAAACGTCAGATATTTCGACGGCGTGAACTGGTCAAGCTTTTGCTTGAGCAGCAGCGCGTTGGTGCAGAGATAGATGTACTTCTTGCGCGCGACCAGGCCCTCGACGATCTCTTTGATCTGCGGGTGAAGCAAAGGCTCCCCGCCGGGGATGGAGACCACCGGGACGCCGCATTCTTCGACGGCGCGGAAGCATTCTTCCGGAGTGAGCTGCATCTTGAGGACGTGCGCGGGATATTGGATCTTGCCGCAGCCGGCGCAGGCAAGGTTACAGCGGAAGAGCGGTTCCAGCATGAGGACGAGCGGGTAGCGTTGACGGCCTTTGAGTTTCTGGCCGATCACGTAGGACGCCACGGTCCACATTTGGGATATGGGTACTGGCATTCGTCCTTTTCTTGTGTCGTCGCTCGGCGCTCACGTGCGTTCGCGCGTCGCTCCGACAACCTATTTTATTCGCGCCCACCCAGGACTTCGTCCTGGGCTAACCTCAATCGCCCGCTGAAGCGGGCTCCGTTCGTCGTCGTGCGATCACGTTATTCGCCCGAACGGCCGAGTAAAGCAAACCCGTAGATCCTTCGGCCAAAACATGGCCTCAGGATGACATCCCACACCCAGCGGCTAAAGCCGCTCCGTTCGTCACAACTTTACGGCACGGCTGAAGCCGTGCCCTGACACGAACCTCAGTTCCCTGCTTCACTCGACTGCGACTTGGCGTAGGTCGTCAGGGCGAGCAGCGGGAAGTAGTCCTCGTACAAGTGATACTTCAAGTAGAACACGCGCGGGAAGCCGGTGCCGGTGAAATCGGGGCACTTCCAGGAACCGTCTTTCTGCTGCATCTTCAGGAGCCAGGCGACGCCGCGCGCGACCGAGTCGCTACGGTTATCGCCGGCGGCGAGCAGGCCGAGCACGGCCCATGCGGTCTGCGACGGCGTGCTCGGGCCGATGCCCTTGGTGTTCGGGTCGTCGTACGAGCCGCAGGTCTCGCCCCAGCCGCCGTCGGGATTCTGGAACATGCGGATCCACTCGGCGGCGTGCTGGATGTAGGGCTCGTGATGGTCGACACCGATGGCTTCGAGGCCGCGCAGCACCTGCATCGTCCCATAGATGTAGTTCACGCCCCAGCGACCGAACCATGAGCCGTCCGATTCCTGATGCTTGCGGATGAAGGCGATGGCGCGCTGGATGAACTTCTCTTCCCGGCTGTAGCCGAAGCTGGCGAACATCTCGAGCACGCGCCCGGTGATATCCACCGTAGGCGGATCGAGCATGGCGTTGTGGTCGGCGAACGGGATGTACTGGAACACCATCTTGGTGTTGTCGCGATCGAACGACGCCCAGCCGCCTTCCTTGCACTGCATGGCCTTGATCCAGGTGATGGCGCGCTGCACGACCTGGTGTTGATAGCGCTCGCGCGGATTCTCGATGCGATTGAGCGCGAGCAGCACCATGGCGCTGTCGTCGACGTCGGGATAGAACTCGTTGTTGAACTCGAAGTACCAGCCGCCGGGCTCGACGTTGCGGACTTTTTCGGCCCAGTCGCCTTTGTGGCGGACTTCCTTGCTGAGCAGCCAATCGGCGCTGGCAACGAGGCGCGAATCCGTAGCGGCGACACCGCACTCGGCGAGCGCGAAGGCGGCGTAGGCCGTGTCCCACACGGGCGGCTTGCAGGGCTGCATGCGGAAGGTGTCGGCCTCAGCGTCTTCTATGCCGAGCGCTTCGAATTCGTCGAGCGCGCGGATCATCTGCGGGTCGTCGAGCGAGTAGCCGAGGCAGCGCAGCGCGATGATGGAGTTCATCATCGCCGGGTAGATGGCGCCGAGACCGTCGGACATCTCGAAGCGCGCCAGCATCCACTTTTCCGCGTACTTGAGCGCGAGCGACCGCAGCGGGCGCACGTGGACGCGCTCGAACCAGTGGGTCATGGCGTTGAGCACGAGGAAGAAGTTGCGCCAGGAAAACTTCCAGCGCAGGAAGTTCGTTTTCCCACCCTGTCCCGCCAACGGCGTGCGGGGCAAGGGTGGGGCACCCGGTGATTTGGTATCCAACTCACGCGAGCGCGTGGTGTCCCACTTGAGGCGCATGCCGCGGCGGTTATGGGTGCCGGGGCGGAAGAGCTCGGCGATGCCCTGCTCGTCAGGGATCTTCTTGAACGGCTTCTTGGCGTAGGCGATGGAGAGCGGCACGAGGATGCCGCGCGACCACGACGAGATCTCGTACAGGTTGAACCAGAACCAGCGCGGGAAAAGCACGATCTCGGGCGGAACGGCGGGGACGGTCTCGTAGTCGTACTGGCCGAAGAAGCAGAGATAGATCTTGGTGAAGGTGTTGACTTCCGTCACGCCGCCGAGGTCGAGGATCTTTTTGCGCGCGCGCACGAGCGCCGGATGATCGGCGGTGAAGCCGGCGAGCTTCAGCCCGAAGTATGCCTTGACCGAAGCGCTGACGTGCGACGGCGCACCGTGATAGATGCCCCAGCCGCCATCTTCATTCTGGTGCGCGAGGATCCAGTTCGTCGCCTTGCGGAGTTTTTCCGGGTCGCCGGTGCCGAGCAGCGCGTGCAGCAGGATGTAGTCGGAAGCGAGCGTGGTGTCGGCTTCGAGTTCGCCGCACCAGTAGCCTTTGTCATCCTGGATCGAGAACAGGTACTTGCGCGCAGCGTCGGTGGCGGCGGCCACGCGACTGCGCATGTCGTCGATCTTGCCAAAAAGGATGTCGCCCGCTCGGCGCGGGGAGGGAGCGTCCACGCGTTTACTCCGCGGCCGCCGCGGTTTGAGGAGCCGCGGCGATCGCCTCGACGATCTCCGGCGGCAGCCCGAAGCGAACATTCTCGGGCATGACCTCAAGCTCGCGTAGATTGGTGAATCCGGCCTGCTTCAAGTAAGCAACGGTTTCTTCGACGAGGCACTCCGGTGCGGAAGCGCCCGCGGTCAGGGCGATGGTCTTGACGCCTTGCAGCCACTGCGGCTGGATGGCGCGGCAGTTTTCGATGAGATGCGATTCGGTCCCGAGGTTGCGGGACACTTCGACGAGGCGGTTCGAGTTCGAACTGTTGTCGGAACCGACGACGAGCACGAGGTCAGCTTCGTGCGCGACTTCCTTCACCGCCACCTGGCGGTTCTCGGTGGCGTAGCAGATGTCTTGCGCGGCCGGTCCCTGGATGTTGGGGAACTTGCGCTTGAGCGCTTCGATGGTGTGGATGGCTTCGTCGAGCGAGAGCGTAGTCTGCGTGAGGTACGCCACGCGGTTCGGATCGGGCACGCTGAGCGTATCCACTTCGGCCGGCGAGCTGACGACCTGCGTCACACCCGGCGCTTCGCCGAGGGTGCCGATGATCTCGTCGTGGTCGCGATGGCCGATGAGGATGAGCGAGTGGCCTTCGCGCGCGAACTTGATGGCCTCGACGTGGACCTTGGTGACGAGCGGACAAGTCGCGTCAATGACGCGCAGCTTGCGCAGATGGCTGGCGTCGCGCACCTCCGGCGACACGCCGTGGGCGCTGTAGATGACGCGCTCGCCTTCCGGGACCTCTTCCACGCTGTCAACGAAGATGGCGCCTTTGGCAGCCAGCTCTTCGACGACGTAGCGGTTGTGGACGATCTCCTTGCGGACGTAGATGGGCGGGCCGAAGGCGTCGAGGGCGATGCGGACGATATCGATGGCGCGCACCACGCCGGCGCAGAAGCCACGCGGCTTCAGCAAAAGCAGGGTCTTTTCGGCCCCGTTGGGGGCTGGGATCGGGAGAGTCATGCGTGGTGTAAGTATATGGGATTTCGGAGCTCAAAGGATAGCCGCGCGTATCGGGATGGTCAATGTAACCGGCTGAAAGGGTGAGGATTAGGGGTGAATGGGGAAAACCGCCGTTGGTCGTTGGTCTTTGGTCGTTGGCGGCTGGAACGGCTTTCCGTGATCGTAGAGTCTATGAGCTGCTTAATAAGTGCGAGCATTCGCGGGGTCCTTCGACTCCGCTCGTCCGCCGCGGCGGACTCCTCAGGATGACGGTGCTCTCTTTTTGAGCTTCCACCAGAGGCGGCGGGCGATGAAGTAGAGGATGAGAGCGATGAAGCCGAGGTCGCGGAAGCCGGCGGCGGTCGTCAGGCGGAAGTAGAAGCAGGCGAAGCCGAGGGCGACGATGCTGAGGACAAGGAGGATGCGTTCAAGGACGGAGGGCGGCGGCGCATCGCCGAAGACGATGCGGCGGATGCGGGCGCGGCGGGCGGCTCGGCGGGCGTGGAAGTTCATCCGTTACTCCGACATTCCGTTATCCCACCCTTCGCGCCAAATGCAGGCGCTCAGGATGGGGCACCCGCACGCGTGGTGATTATGCATTGGCTTTTAGCAGCTGCTCGGCGTTCTTCAAGGAGGCGTCGGTGACTTTGGCGCCGGAGAGCATGCGGGCGATCTCGGCGCGGCGAGCGGCGGGGTCGAGCGCGTGGATCGAGGTGCGAGTGCGGCCGGCGTGCTCACGCTTCTCGATGAGAAAGTGTTGGTCGGCGAAGCTGGCGATCTGCGGCAGGTGCGTGACACATAGCACCTGATGCTGCTGCGCGAGCTGCTTGAGTTTGCGACCGACGGCTTCGGCGGCGCGTCCGCCGATGCCGACGTCGATCTCGTCGAAGACCAGAGTCGTCGTTGGTCGTTGGTCGTTGGTCGTCGGCCGTGCGCCCTGCACGGCCACTTTGAGGGCGAGCATGACGCGGGAGAGTTCGCCGCCGCTGGCGATATTCTCCAGCGGGGCGAGAGGTTCGCCGGGATTCGTAGAGATCAAGTAGGCGGCGGAGTCGATGCCTGAGGCGGTCCACGCGGATTCGGATTCGTTGGCGGTGACCTGCACGCGGAACGTTGCGTGCATGGCGAGGTCGTTGACCTCGGCTTCGACGAGCTTCTCCAGCTTCTTCGCCGCGGCAGTACGCCGGCGTGAGAGTGCGCGGGCAGCGTCGAGGTATTGGGAGGCGGCGCGCGCGAGATCGGCGCGCAGCGTCTTCAATACTTCGTCGCGGTTCTCGACCTCGGCGACCTTGCGGCTGACATCCTCGCCAAAGGCGAGGATGTCAGCGACGGTGTTGCCGTATTTGCGCTTCAACCGGTCGATCAGCGCGAGGCGGTCTTCGATCTCCGCGAGGCGCTCGGGCGAAGCTTCGATGTTGGCAGCGTAGTCGCGCAGCGTGGAGCCGAGGTCTTCCACGGTGATGCGGGCGGAATCGAGTTGCGCAGCGGATTCGGTGAAGCGCGCATCGTAGCGCGCGAGCTCATCGAGGTTGCGCGCAGCGCTGCGGATGGACGACGCGGCGGAGGCGGCGCCGTCGTAGAGCGCGTCGTAGGCGGACATCGCCGCACCCTGGAGCTTTTCGGCATTCGCCAGGATGCCCTTCTCGGCAGCGAGCTTGTCGTCTTCTCCGGGTTCGAGGTGGGCACTCGTTATTTCTTTCTTCTGAAATGACCAGAGATCGGCGAGGCGCAGGCGGTCTTGCTCGTCGTGTTCGAGGGAGGAGAGCTGGGAGCGGAGAGTGGACCAGGCGGCGTGGGCGGCTGAGACATTCTCGTGAGGCTCGGCAGCTTCGCTGCCGCTGGACGGGCGAGGTCGCCCGTCCCCACACAAGAATTGGTCGAGCAGAGCGAGGCGTGTCGCGGCGTCGAAGGCGACGATGGACTCGCGCTGCGAATGGATCGCGGCGAGGTCGGGAGCGAGCGCGCGCAACACGGCCACGGTGGCGGGTTGCGCGTTGACGAGGACGCGAGCTTTGCCGGCGGCGCTGATCTCGCGGCGGATTATTACTTCGTCGGCCGATTCGCAGGTGATGCCGTTGGCTTCCAGCGTCGCGGCGGCACCCGGTGAGTCGGGCTCGAAGACGGCGGTCAAGGTGGCGCGCTCGGCGCCGTGGCGGACGACATCAGGCGAGGCTTTTTCGCCCAGGAGCAGAGCCAGCGCGTCGACGAGGAGCGACTTCCCGGCTCCGGTCTCGCCGCTCAGCAGGTTCAGGCCGGGGCCGAAGTCAACGGAGAGCGAATCGATGACGGCGTAGTTCTCGACGCGGAGCGAGAGAAGCATTTTGGGCGGAGTGTAGCACGCGCCTCTCGGGCAGAAATGCACAGGCGGCATGGCGGCGCGAACACTCGTGGGGTCCTTCGACTCGCGCGGGCTCCAACTCGCTTGCGCTCGTTTCGCCCACGCTCGCTCAGGATGACAGTGGTTAAGCTTTGCTATTTGCAGGCCTGAAGGCCTGCTCCACCCACTTGCACCACCCACTTCCTCTCATGATTCAGCACAGCCGGGGCGGCTGTGCCACACGAGCAAGGGAACACCCGGGGCTAAAGCCCCGGGTGTTTGGAATCGGAGTCACCGGGCTGAAGCCCGGTGCTCTCACTTTATTTGTCCTGACCGCCGGCGGAGGATTCGCCGTGCTTGAGCTCAATGGGGGCGCCGGCGAAGAGCGTGTTGGCGCCTTTGTCGAGTGCGAGCTTGTTGAAGTCGGCCACGTCGGCTTTGAGCAGAGCGTTGAACTCACCGAGGAACTTCGAGACCTCGGCGCGGACTTCGCTGAGCTCCTGCTGCGCGAGTTCGGTCGGCGGCTGGCCGTAGCCACCACCGACGACGCCCATCAACGACTGCACGCGATCGTGGAAGCGCGAGAGGTAGTGGATGGAATCGTCGCCGCCCTGCTGCAGGTCGGAGTTGTAGACCTTGTCCTGGAACGTGCGCAGCTTGCGATCGAGCTGACGCGCGCTTTGCAGCACGGGACGATACGCGGCGTTCTGCACGGCGGCTTCGTCACTCTGGTCACCACCGCCACCTCCTCCCAGGAAACGTTGCACGGCGGTGAGTTGCGTGTGCAGCGTTTCCAGGCGGTTGATGGCCGAGTTCATGGCAGAGAGCAGGTCGCGCGCTTCGAGCGCCGCGCGCGTCTGCGCCTGGAAGTTTTCCAGCGGGACGTTGATGCGCGGATCGGACTTCAACTCGAAGCTGGCAGTCTGGGTCTGGCCGTTCACCGTAACGGTCGCGGTGTACTTACCCGGCGCGGCCTGCGGACCGAAGCCGCCGCGGAAGCCACCACCGCCACCGGCTTGATCGTCAGCCGCGTTGCGTTCGAGCGGCGTAGCGGGATCGTAGGAGCCGTCCCACTGAATGCGGTTCACCCCTTGCTGTGCCTGACCGTAGAAGGTGCGGATCTTGTTGCCGGCTGCGTCCGTGATGACGACCTTCACCGGACCACGACGATTCGCACCGCCGCCCCCGCCACCGAAGCCAGCGCCTGCGCCGGGACCACCACCTTGTCCGCCGCCGCCCTGGCCGCCGCTTCCTCCTGAACCGCGGGCACCGCGACCGCCACCACCGCCCTGGCCGGCAGCCGCCGCCGGGCCGCCTTCACCGCCCGCGCCCGGACCTTCAACGGCCTTGGCGAGGTAGTAGTCGAGGACAGTGCCGTTCGGAGGATTCGGCGTGACGAAGCCGGCGCCGCCGAAGCCGCCGCCGCCGCCGCGACGTCCGGCCCAGCGGATGGGATCCTGCACGCTAAAGAGTTTGAAGTCCGGCTTCGATTGCAGCGCCGCGAGTTCTTCGATGGGACGGATGTTATCGAGCACGAAGAGGCCGCGGCCGTGCGTGGCGACGATGAGGTCGTGCGTCGGCTTCGAATATTTGATGTCGTAGACCGGTGTCGTGGGGAAATTCGACTTGAGCGGCGTCCACGTGTCGCCGTCGTTCGCCGAGTAGAAGAGGCCGGTATCGGTGCCGACGGTGAGGAAGCCCTTCTGGTTCGGATCTTCGCGCACGACGCGCGCCGGGTCGGTTTCGGGAAGACCTTTGTTGATGGCCGTCCACGTTTTGCCGCCGTCGTGTGTGCGGAAGACGTAAGGCTTGTTGTTGTCGATCTCGTGCAAGTCGAGCGCGACGTAGGCCGAGTTCGCGTCGAATGGCGAGGCATCGATCTGCTGGACCTTGCCCCACTCGGGCGCGCCCTTGGGCGTGACGTTCTGCCACGACTTGCCGCCGTCCTTGGTCATCTGGACGAGGCCGTCATCGGTGCCGACCCAGATAACGTTGGGATCGGCCGGCGAAACGGAGAGCGAGAGGATGGTGTCGTAAGTCTCGGCGCCGGAGAGGTCGAGCTGCACCTGGCCGCCGGAGGATTTCTGCTTCTCCTTGTCGTTGCGCGTGAGGTCGCCGGAGATGGCGGTCCAGCGCTTGCCGCCGTCGGTGGATCTGAAGAGCACGTTGCCGCCGATGTAGACGGTCTGCGGGTCCTTCGTATCCACGGCGATCGGCGAGGTCCAGTTAAAGCGATACTTTAAGTCGCTGGGGGCGAAGTCCTCGACCCCGGGATAGTACGGGCGTATCTGCTGGGAGACGCCGGTGGCGCGGTCGAGGCGCGCAATGTGGCCGTTCTGCGAGTCGGCGTAAACGGTCTTGCCGTCGGTCGTGGGGACGATGTATTCGCCATCGCCGCCGGCCGCCGTCCACCACTCGCCACCCTGGATGGCGCCGCCCTTCAGGCTCTGCACCGGGCCGCACCAGCCGTTGTTGTCCTGCAAGCCGCCGCAAAGCGTGTAGGGGCGCTGCTCGTCGCTGGCGACCATGTAGAACTGCTCGATGGGGAGATTGTCGAGATAGCGCCAGTTGCGCGCCATGTCCTGCGTGATGTAGACGCCGCCGTCGTTGCCTTCGATCATGCGCTCGGGATTCGTGGGATCGATCCAGAGCGCGTGATGATCGGGATGGACGCCGCGACCGATGTCGCGCGAGGTGCGCCCGCCATCATCGGAGACCAAGACGTTGAACGACAGGAAGTAGACGCGGTTCTCGTTGTCGGGCGATACCTGCAGCTTGGTGAAGTAGAAGCCGCGCGCCGCGAGTACGTGGCGGTCGCTGACCATGGCCCAGTGGTCGCCGTAATCGCGCGATTCCCAGAGGCGTCCATTCTTGGCTTCGATGAGCGCGTAGACGTGCGACGGATTGGAGCGCGCGACGGCGACGCCGATGCGTCCGATGACGCCCTTCGGCAGGCCTTCGGTGAGCTTGGTCCAGGTGACGCCACCATCGGTGCTGCGATAAAGCCCGCTGGATTCGCCACCGCTATCGAGATACCACGGCGTGCGGCGCACGTGCCACATCCCGGCGTAGACGATGAGCGGATTCGTGGGGTCGATGGTCATATCGGCAACGCCGGTGCTGTCGTCGACGTAGAGAGTCTTCTGCCAGGTCTTGCCGCCGTCGGCGGTGCGGAAAACGCCGCGCTCGGTGTTCGGTCCCCAGGCGTGGCCGATGGCGCCGACGAGCACGATGTCAGGATTCGTGGGATGAATGATGACCGTGGAGATCTGGCCGACGTCGGCCAGTCCCTTGAATTGCCAGTTCTGGCCGCCATCGGGCGAGAAGTAGACGCCGTGGCCGGTGACGATGTCGTTGCGCAGGTTCGCTTCGCCGGTGCCGACCCACATGATGCTCGGGTTCGAGGGCGCGAGTGCGAGCGCGCCGATGGAGGCCGCAGCTTCCTTCTCGAAGATCGGGGTCCAACTGAAGCCGCCGTCGAGCGTCTTGAAAATGCCGCCCGCGGCTGCGCCCGCGTAGTACACGCCGGGCTTGCCGGGAATGCCGGCTACGGCGGTGACACGTCCGCCGCCGACAGCGGGGCCGAGATTGCGGAAGCGCAGGTTCTCGAGGATGTCCTTTTCTTTGTCGGCCGCGAAGGCGGCGGAGACGAGCGTAAGGGTCAGGAAGAGCGTGCGAAAGCGCATGAAGGTGCTCCTACTTAAGGTGGGAGGAAGGGTATCGCAGAAATGGGCGTTGCGCTATGCGTGGGGCGCGTCGAGTAGTGCCAATCACCTTTCTCAGTTCTTGGGTGCCCCAGACGAGCGCTTTTGGCTCGTCTGGGTGTCAGCGCCAAGAACGGCAGGCGGCGATGACATCTGAAAGCCACGAAGTAGTGAAGATCAAGGCCGCCGTAATAACGTGGACAAGACCCAGACGAGCAAACACCGCTCGTCTGGGGCACCCAAGAACAGACGTCTCACTCGTGCCGGGTCACGCAATCTATTTCTTCTTCAGCCCCGCGGGCCAGTTGATGACGAGTTCGATGGGCGTGGCGGCTTCGGAGGGGACGGTATTGACGAGAAAGTGCTGGCCATCGGGAGCAGCGTCAAAGAGCGTGCCGACCAGGACGGTGTTCTCAACGGTGAAGAGTGCTTGCGGTGTGCCGATGATAGGCTGCGCACCGGAGCCATCGAACGAGGCCGAGCAGATCTGCAGATTAGCGCACAGAATGTAGAGTTCCTTGTTGTCGCGGCGCCAGACCGGGTAGAACCCGACGCCGTTGGAGACTTGCCACTTCCCTCCCGTACCGGAAGCGGCGGTGATGTAGACCTCGGAAGGCCCGGCGTCGTTGGACTGGTACGCCAACCATTTGCCATCAGGAGAGAGGCTGAATCCGGGAATGTTGCCTTTTGGATTCGAGGGCGCAACGACCAGGTGCGGCTTGCTGCTGCCGTCGGCCGGGATGGAGTAGATGCTGCGGCCGTAAGGGCCGGTGGCGCGGACGTAGAAGATCGTTTTGCCGTCGGGCGACCACTGGGGATAGGCCGAGGCAGAGTTCTGGTCATTATCAAGCTTGCGCGTCTCGCCGCTGCCGTCGGCGTTGCGGATGAAGATGGGAGTGCCAATACTATTCTTGCCGATGCCGGTGAAGGCGATCTGCTTCCCATCAGGTGACCAGCCCGGCGACACGAAGTTGCTGGTGTCGTCGATACTGCCGAAGGTGAGGCGTGTGCCGCGATTGGTCGCCAGGTCGAAGATCCAGATGTCGACCAGGGGGTCGCCGGCGCCCACGGCGACGCGCTTACCATCGGGCGAGATGCGCTGGTCGGTATAGGCCGTCTGGTTGCCGACCTCACCCTGACGATTGCCTTTGCGATCGAACCAGAACAGCTTGGTGCCGACCGCGCTGAAACCTCCTTGAAAGACGAGCATACCGTTGGTCGAGACGGACGCGACGGAGCGCCACACGCCGACGTCGTAGCGAACGCGGTCGGCGATGACGGCGGGCTCGCCGGAGAGTTTGCCGGACGTAGCGTCAAAGGGCTGCGCCAGCAGCGCACTCTGGGCGTGAAAGATAAGGTAGCCATTCGCGTATTCGGGAGCAGCGTCACTCGGCATCACGAAGCTGGTCGCCTTACTGGTGAGCGAGCCGAAGTAGATGCCGTTGGTCTCGCGGCCGCCGCCGCTGTGGTGCGTGGCGAGGTAGAGGAAGTGATTGCCATCGGGCAGCATCCAGGGCCAACGGTGTGTGGTGTGCTTGGTCCCATCCATGACGGTCGCGGGAGTGACGGGTCCGCCTTGTGCGCTCACGCGGAAGAGTGGGGCCTGGAAGTCAGGCGAGAAGACGATGACGTTGTTGTTGCCCCATGACCCGCCGCGTGGATTCGGTGCGTCAGCGATCGCGATGACGGGACCGCCACTGGCCGGGACCCGGAACAGTTTTCCATTAGTAAAGAAGCCGAGCGAACGACTGTCGGGCGACCAGAACGGAAAAGCAGCGTTATCGGTCCCTTCCAAACGCTGCGGCACACTAGCGTCGAGACGCCGCACCCAGAGGCCCTTCGGGCTGTTGGGTGCATGAGCGACAAACGCGATGTACGACCCATCGGGCGAAATAACGACTGGACCGGCAAAGTCGCCGGTCGTTTCAAGCACCATCTTTTCCGGCGTGAGGATGGTGGTGTGGATGAGTTGCGGCTCGGGAGCGCGACGCAGGAAGTAGCCGCCGGCCAGGCCCGCGAGCAAAACCACGGCGGCGATGGCGAGATCGATAGCGCGTGAGCGGCGTGGCGCCGCGGCGGATCGGGCGGGCGCAGCGAGGCGCGGCGCGGTGAGCAGCCAGCCGAGTTCGAGCTTGATGTCGTGCGCGCTGGAGAAGCGGTCGTCGGGATTCTTGGCGAGGCAGGTGCCGACGACGCGATCGAGGTCCGTGGGAAGCGTGGCGTGGACGGCGGATGGTGGTTCGGGATCCTTTTCCAGGATGGCGCTGGCGACGGTGAGTTGCGACTTGCCTTCGAAGGCGCGCTTGCCCGTGGCCATCTCGTAGAGCACGGCGCCGAAGGCGAAGATGTCAGAGCGCGCGTCGGCTTCCTTCCCTTCGATCTGCTCCGGCGCCATGTACTGGATCGTGCCGACGATCATCCCCGCCGAAGTGAGCGGCGAGTGCGCCGGGCTCGGCGAGGTGAGCGTGACGGCGGCGCTCAGCAACGGCGCGTTGCCAGTCTGCGCGGCGAGACTGCTCAGCGGTTTTGCCAAACCGAAGTCGAGGAGCTTCGCGCCGGTCTTCGTCAGCATCACGTTGCCGGGCTTCAGATCGCGATGCACGATGCCGGCGCGATGCGCTTTGTCGAGCGCGTCGGCGATCTCGGTGCCGGTCTTCAGCAGCTCAGCGAGCGGCAGCGGTGAGCGGCGGATGCGGTCAGCCAGCGTCTCGCCTTCGAGGTACTCCATGACCAGAAAGTCCACGGGCGAGTCGCCCGTGTCCACACGAGCCTGGCCGACGTCGTGCAGTGTGCAGATGTGCGGATGATTCAACTGCGAGATGGCGCGCGCTTCACGGTCGAAGCGTGCTTTCACGTCAGGATTCGCGTTGAGCGCGGCATTCAGGACTTTGATGGCGACGGTGCGGTCGAGGCGCGTGTCGCGCGCGCGGTAGACTTCGCCCATGCCGCCCGCGCCGAGGCGGTCGATGATCTCGTAAGGGCCAAGCCTGGTCCCGGTTGTGAGGGGCATGAGTGCGAGATTATACGGTGAAAACTTCAAACCGCTAAGGACGCAACGGACGCCAAGGAAAAGCAAAATCTTAAACCGCAGATTACGCGGATTTCGGCGCAGAGTGCGCGGATGTGTTACGCAGAGGGATGCGGGCGAAAACGTAACGGACGGCGTCGTGACGTCATCTGCGTGGGGTCCTTCGCCTCGTCCCGTCCCGAAACTTCGGGACGGGACTCGCTCAGGATGAGCGGATTACTTTTTTTCTTCAACCCAGCGGCACCCTCTCGAGATCAACGAAAAAACCCGGTCCCTAAACATTCAAGGGACCGGGAAAGGAGCGGGGGAAACGGTGCAGCGCTTACGCGCGGCGCGAT
>CAYWSH010000005.1:28540-55773 GCA_964460655.1 uncultured Terriglobales bacterium
CAAGGGACCGGGAAAGGAGCGGGGGAAACGGTGCAGCGCTTACGCGCGGCGCGATTTCCGCAAACGCGACGCCACGGCCATGAAGCCAGTACCCATCAGCAACAGGCTGGCGGGCTCGGGCGTGGTGGTGACGACGTTCGTGTTGATCGGCGTCGAATCGATGCCGGCCAACGGCGTGCCGTTCGTGTTGAAGTAGAACGTGGCGCCGGTGACGTCAGGCGCTTCGTTAAGACCCGTGAAGCTGACCACGAACTCGACCGGGCCGACCAGGTACGGCTGGTGCTGGGAGTTGGCGAGACCATCGGTGCAGCCATTGTGGCAATTGATGGTGCTGTTGACGATCTCGTCCATGCGATAGCCGAGGCCGTCCTGAGGCTGCAGGTGAACCACGCCGTTGCTGATGACCGTGGCCCAGTTGTAGTTCGTCCCCGGATTGCCGGCGAAGGCCACGCAGTTGCCGGTGTGGCAATCGATGACGTTCGGCACGCCGACCTGGGCGTCAGGAAACAGGACCGCATTCACCGAGATGCCGGTGGGCATCCCGCTCAGGGTGAACGTAAGTCCAGTAATCGACTCGGCAACACCGTGAACCAGCGGCGAGGTGTTGGTCAGGGTGATCGTCATCCCCGAGGCGGTGATGTTGCTGAATGTGGCCGAGGCCGACGAGACGTACGGAGCGTCGGAGGGGGAAATCTGCGAAGCTGTGTAAATCGTTCCGGCTGAAGCGCTTAGCGACAACGCCAGCGCCAGACACAGCAGTCTTGCAATCCGCATTAGGGATCCTCTATCTCTAGGATTTCGTGTGCTGCAAGAGCAGAGTATGGGCAATGAGCGTTTACGTAAACGGTACGCGAGTAAGCCCGCGGGTAACTGGGTTTTATTACTTCCGGGTCACAAGCTTAGAGGGAGATAAGGCCGACACCGACAGCGACGAGCAGCGTGCCCAGCCAGCGGCGCCAGTCTACGTGCTCGCGCAGCCACCACTTGGCGATGGCGGTCTCGAGGATGTAGCTCGACGCGGTGACGGGGACGGCAAAGCTGAGCGGCTCGGTCGAAATGAGCGCCATCAGGGCGAAGAAGGAGAGCGCCATCGGCGGGATGCTGCCAATGATCCAAGGATTGCGGGCGAGAGTGAGCGCCAGGCGCAGGCAGCCGCGGGCGGAGAAATCGGTGATCTCGCCGTAACGCTTCATGCCGACGGAGTTCATCACGTCGCCGAGCGCGGCCGGCACGACGACGAGGAACACGAGGATGGCGGTCAGCATGGACGGATCGCCTGTTCGCGGTCGTCGGTGTGCGGCTGGGTAGCGGCAACCAGCATGACGCCGGCAGTGAGGACCGCGATACCCGTCCAATCCAGCGCGGTGATGCGTTCGTGCAGAAAGAACCTGGCGACGATGGCGGTAAGGACATAGGAGAACGAAGTCACCGGGACCACGTAGCTCAGATCGGCCCAACTGAAGAGCGTGAGCCGGGTGATGAGCCACGCGATCATCGCGACCACACCTAGCATGACCCAGGGATGCGAGAGCGCACGCACGTACGGCGTCGGCGCCCACGAGGAGAGTTGGCCGACTTCTTTCAGTCCGCGGGCGAGGGCGTAGTTGGCGAGGACGTTGGTGGCGATGACGAGCGCGGTCCAGAAGGCGGTCTTGAGCGTCAAGCGTTGCATCACGAACCAGTACGTCAGTACGTCAGTTCATCAGTATGTCAGGAGCCGGAGGCGCAGGTCCTGAAGCACTGATGTACTGATGCACGGAAGCACCATTTAGAATGCGCGGCATGCACAAACTTGTCCTGTTGCGACACGGCCAGAGCGAATGGAACCTGACGAATCGGTTTACCGGCTGGACCGATGTCGACCTGACGGAGCAGGGCCGGCGCGAGGCCAAGGCCGCTGGCGAACTGTTCCGGCAGGAGGGCTACGCGTTCGATTGCGCCTTCACGTCCGTGCTGAAGCGCGCCATTCGCACCCTGTGGCTCGTACTCGACGAGATGGACCTGATGTGGCTCCCCATCGAACGGTCGTGGCGGCTGAACGAACGGCATTATGGCGCACTGCAAGGCTTGAACAAGGCGGAGACGGCGGCAAAGTTCGGCGAGCAACAAGTGAAGATATGGCGGCGCAGTTACGACATTCCTCCGCCGGCGCTGGAGAAGAGCGATCCGCGCTTCCCGGGGAACGATCCGCGATACAAGGACCTGCCTCCGGTGGACATGCCGCTCACGGAATGCCTGAAAGACACGGTGGCGCGCTTCCTTCCCTACTGGCACGAAACCATCGCGCCAGCCGTGCGGTTTGGGCGGCGCGTGATCATCGCGGCGCACGGAAACTCGCTGCGCGCACTGGTGCAGTACCTGGACAACGTTTCCGAGCAGGACATCCTCGAGCTGAACATCCCGACCGGCATCCCGCTGGTATACGAGCTCGATGACGCGCTCAAGCCGATCAGGCATTACTACCTTGGCGATCCGGCGGCCATCGAGGCGGCGATCCGAGGGGTGGCGCAGCAGGGGAAGGCGAAGTAGTCTCTGCGTGCGAGCCGCTCGGTCGCTCGCCTGCGGCGAGCTAGTCGCGGCTCGTCCGCCATCTACTTGTGCGCTGTAACGGCACGGCTAAAGCCGTGCCCCTCCAAAAGACAAAAGCGGGTGTGGCCGGAAAGCGACATACGGTCGGGACTGTGCAGACGCCCGTGGCGTCCTTCGACTCGTCCCGCTGCGCGGGACTCGCTCAGGATGAGCGGTTTGTCTAATGCTTTTATGAATCCGCGTTGATCTGCGTTTATCTGCGGCAAGAAGTTGCTTGCGCTTTTCTCTTCCCGGTAGATAATCGGCACGCTCAAAACGGGCGATGGACGCGGAGTTCCGTGGTCTGCGCGCAAGGAGGCGGTATGGAAGCGATCGGCGGATGGTTCGTCATCATGGTGGTGCTGTTCGGTGTCTTCACGTTCTTTGGCGGGTTCTTCACGGTGTCGCAGGCGGAGATGGCGGTGATCCAGCGGCTGGGTAAGTTCGCCCGCGTCGCCGGGCCGGGGCTCAACTTCAAGATGCCGTGGATAGAGAAGGTCGCGGGGCGGCTCAACATGCGCGTCCAGCAGTTCAAAGTGAACGTGGAGACGAAGACGAAGGACAACGTCTTCGTCAACCTGATGGTGTCGGTGCAGTACCAGGTGCTGGCGGAAAAAGTCTATGCCGCGTTCTACCGGCTGCAGAATCCGCAGGACCAGATCACCAGCTACGTGTTCGATTCGGTGCGTTCCCAGGTGCCGAAGCTCGGCGTGGACGAGGTCTTCGAGCAGAAGGACAACATCGCGAACGCGGTGAAGCAGGAATTGGCCAGCGTGATGACCGACTTCGGGTACACCATCATCAAGGCGCTGGTGATCGACGTGATGCCCGACGACAAAGTGAAATCGGCGATGAACGACATCAACGCGGCGCAGCGCGAGCAGGTAGCGGCGCAGGCGCGCGGCGAGGCGGAGAAGATCCTGAAGGTGAAGCAGGCCGAAGCGGAAGCGGAGAGCAAGGCACTGCAAGGGCGCGGCATCGCCGACCAGCGCAAGGCGATCATCAGCGGCCTGCGCGAGTCGGTGGAGGCGTTCAAGGAAGGCGTAGAGGGCGCGACGGCGAAGGATGTAATGGCACTGGTCCTGATGACGCAGTACTTCGACACGCTGAAGGAGATAGGTGCGCAGGCCCACAGCAACACCATCCTGATGCCGCATTCGCCGGGCACCATGCCGGATGTCTTCGACCAGATACAGAACGCGATCATGGTGGGCGGCTCAGCGCAGGCGCAGGCCTCGCGGGCGGCGGCGGGGAAATCCAACACCTAACGCAGAGGACGCGGAGGACACAGAGACCGTTCGCGAATGCGGATGCTCACGTCGGCGCTTAGGCGTCTCGCTGCGCTCGACGCGCGCCGGTCGCTCGCCCAGATCCTTCGCTCGGCAAACCAAGAAGCGCCTCGCTCAGGATGACATCCAACATTGCGTTCGGGCCGCCCTAGTCGCTATAAAGGGCGGCTTTTGTTTTGCCGGGAGGCGCGCATGCGCACACGTGTTGCTCTTCTTCTTTGTTTAGCTCTCTTCACTTCCCTGTTGTTCGCGCAGGCGCAAAAGCGCGCCATCACCGAGAAAGACATCCTGCAGTTCACCTGGATCGGCGATCCGCAGGTGTCGCCCGACGGCGCGCGCGTCGCGTTCGTGCGCATCAACGTGAACGACAAGAAAGACGGCTACGACACGGCTTTGTGGTCTGTGCCTACCGCCGGCGGGGAGATGCAACGGCTCACCAGCGGCAAGCGCGACTCGGCGCCGCGCTGGTCGCCGGATGGCAAGCGGCTGGCGTTCTCGCGCTCAATCGATGGCGCGGACGGCCGACCGGGGCGGCCGCAGATCTACCTCATGCCGCTGGCCGGCGGCGAAGCGCAGCCGCTGACGAACCTGGCGCGCGGCGCGACGAATCCCGTGTGGTCGCCCGATGGGACGAAGATCGTTTTCCAGAGCGACATGAATCCGGAGGACCTGCGGAAGGCCGCAAAGGACAAGAAACCGAACCCATCAGAAACGGCTGCAACATCAAACGTCAATCCCACCCTTCGCTCCGCTCAGGGTGGGGCACCCAGGGCTACGGGTAGCGCGGGCGAACAGCCGGAAGGCAGCGGCGAAGTGACGGCGTTCAATCCGGAGCACGAGAGCGACGTGCGGCTGATCACGCGCGCGGTATATCGCTCGAACGGTGCGGGGTATCTCGATCCCACGCATCCCGAGCATTTGTGGGTGGTTGATGTTCCGGCGGTGTTCGACGAGCCGCCGACGCCGAAGCAACTGACCGCGGGCAAGTACGCTGACGGGCAGCCGCTCTGGACGAAAGACGGCGCGCAGATCTACTTCACGTCGACGCATATTGATGAGCCGTACTACGACGAGCCGACGACGACGATCTGGTCGGTAGCGGCGAACGGCGGCGAAGCGCGGCAGGTGACCAAGCTGAATTTCGGCGCGCAGGGGCTGCGGCTGAGCCCCGATGGCACGAAACTGGCATTCCGTGGGCAGGCCCGCGGTGCGCAGGTGCAGTCGTACACGCAGCCGGACCTTTGGGTCATCGATGCGAGCGGCGGCACGCCGAAGAACCTGACGGCGAAGTTCGACTACGACATCGGTTCGGGCGTAGGTGGCGACAATTCAGCGCCACGCGCGGCGGGCAATTCCCTGCCGATCTGGACGAGCGATGGGCGCGGGATCATCGAGGTCGTCGCGAAGGAAGGGCGCGCGAACCTTTATCAGTTCGACGCGGCGACCGGCGCGCCGACCGAATACACGAAGGGCGATCAGGCGATTGAGCAGTTCCGGCCGGCGGGACAGGGGCGCGTGCTGTTGGAGATCTCGACGCCGACGATGATCGGCGACCTGTTCATGCTCGACGCGCCGAACACGACCCCGCGGCGGCTGACGAACATCAATCAGAAGCTGTTCGCGCAGCTCAACCTCACCGAGCCTGAAGAGGTCTGGTACACGAGCTTCGACGGAAAGAAGATCCAGGCGTGGGTACAGAAGCCGCCGGATTTTGACGCGAGCAAGAAGTATCCGCTCATACTGAACATTCACGGCGGACCGCACGCGGCGTACGGGTTCGTGTTCGATCACGAATTCCAGTGGATGGCGGCGCGTGGGTATGTGGTGCTGTATCCGAATCCGCGCGGCTCGACGAGCTACGGGCAGGAGTTCGGCAACATCATCCAGTATCACTACCCGGGCGACGATTATCGCGACCTGATGCTCGGCGTGGACGAGGTCATCAAGCGCGGCTACATCGATCCCAAGAAACTCGGCGTAACGGGCGGCTCGGGCGGCGGCTTACTGACGAATTGGGTGGTGGGGCACACGCAGCGCTTCGCGGCGGGGGTGGCGCAGCGCGACATCTCCGACTGGGCGAACTGGTGGTACACGGCCGACTTCGCACAGTTCCAGCCGTCGTGGTTCCGCGGCGCACCGTTCGAGCAGGAGGCCGACTTCAAGGCGCGGTCGCCGATCACGTACGTGAAAGAGATCTCGACGCCGATGCTTTTCGTGCTCGGCGAGGCGGACTATCGCACGCCGCCCACGGCGGGCGGCGAGGACTTGTTCCGCGCGCTGAAGTACTTGAAGCGGCCGACGGCGATGGTGCGCTTTCCGCGCGAGTCGCATGAGCTGTCAAGGTCGGGCGAGCCGTATCACCGCATCGAGCGCCTGCAGCACATTGTGTTCTGGATGGACAAATGGATCCTGGGCAAGGACGTGCCGGCGTATCGGGATGTGACGGGGACGAAATAGGTCAAAAGGAAAAAGTCAAAAGGCAAAAGTGAAAGCCTGTCCTGCCCACTTTTGCCTTTTTCCTTTTGACTTTTGCCTTGCCTCAAATGTGGCAGTGGCGCAGGCCGCGCTTCTCCAGGTAGCGCTGGTGGTATTCCTCGGCGCGCCAGAACGATGCCGCCGGCGTGATCTCGGTGACGACCTTGCGCGGGAAGCGCTTCGCGGCTTCGAGCTTCTCTTTGGAAGCCTGCGCGATCTGCTGCTGCTCCGGTGAATGAAAGAAGATGGCGCTGCGGTATTGACGGCCGTAGTCGGGGCCCTGGCGGTCGAGCTGCGTCGGGTCGTGGAGCTTCCAGAAGGCTTCGACGAGCTGCTCGTAGCTGACTTTCGATGGGTCGAAAGTGACCTGCACGACTTCGGCGTGGCCGGTGCGATCGGTGCAGACATCTTTATACGTCGGATTATCGAGTGTTCCGCCCATGTAGCCGGCGGCGGCATCGAGGACGCCTGGGATATCGCGGAAGTCGGCCTCGACTCCCCAGAAGCAGCCGGCGCCGAAGGTGGCGAACTCGGTCATTGTTCACCTCGTAGAAAACCTAACGCAGAGGACGCGGAGGACGCAAAGAGTTTGGCTGTCCGCTACGCCGGCCGCGTCGTAGCTACAGGGATCCTTCGACTGCGCTCGGCGTCCGCCTCGCTTCGCTCAGGATGACATCTTCTTAGATACAGCAATCGGCAAAAAGATACGGCGCTACTTCACGCCCGTCAGGATGGCGGCCATGGTTTCGATCCCGTCCCAGAGGTTCTGGATGCGCAGATTCTCGTCGGCGGCGTGCTGGTTGTCGTCGTGATTGGCGATCGGCAGGCCGATGACAGGCGTCTTGAGCACGTCGGAGAACAGGTACATCGGGATGGAACCGCCGAGCATGGGCACGCGCAGCACCGGGCGGCCGGTTCCCTGCTCCATGGCGGCGACGATGGCTTTGGCGATGGGCAGCTCCATCGAGGCGCGCGCCGCCGGATAGCCCGGTCCCCAATGCAGCTCGGCGATGCGCGGCAATTTGCGGCGCTCTTCCGCGCTGGGTTTGTGGTCGAGCACGCTGTAGCCCTGCTGCTTCAGGAAATCTTCCACGAGCTGGCGGACGCGTTCGGGCTTCTGGTTGGGGACGAGGCGGAAGTCGATGGAAGCGTGTGCTTCGCTGGCGATGGCGTTCTGGGCTTTCGCGCCGGTGTTGCCGACGGAGATGCCGCGGACATTCAACGCGGGTTGCGAGATGGCGAGCGGCAGTGATTGGCCCTCGCTTTCGGTGTTCGCGAGCTGGAGCTCGTCGCGCAGCTGACGATCGACATCGGGAATAGCGCGGATGGCGGCCTGTTCGGTGGGAGTGAGCGGGCGGACATCGTCATAATAATGAGGGATCAGGATGTGGCTGTCGCGATCACGCATGCTGGCGAGCAGGTTGGCGATCTGCGCAGCGGGATTCGGTGCCCAGTTGCCGTAGTGGCCGGAGTGCAGCGGGTGCGACGGGCCGTACATCGTGATCTCGACGTCGGTAATGCCGCGCGCTCCGAAGTAGACCTGTTGCTGACGCGATTGATGCACGGGACCGTCACACAGCAGCCAGACGTCGCCCGCGACGAGCGCCTTGTGCTGCTGCAGGGCGGCGGCGAGATGCGGCGAGCCGGCTTCTTCTTCGCCTTCGAAGAAAAACTTCACGTTGACGCCCAGCGGGGGCCGCGGCGTGGTGCGCAGCGCATCGAGCGCGGTGAGGAGCGCCTGGATAGGAGCCTTGTCGTCACCGGCGCCGCGCGCGTAGAGACGAGCTTCAGGTGGGACGGGCGCGGTGAGTGAATCGAGACCTACGGTGTCATGCGCTTGCTCCACCGGGCCGCGACGGAGCGTGGGCTGCCATGGCGGCGAGGTCCACTGCGACGGGTCAACGGGCTGGCCGTCGTAGTGCGCATAGAAGACGAGCGTGCGGGTGGCGCCGGGCGACCTGATCTCGCCGAAGACGATAGGCGGGCCGCCGGCGCCGTCGAGCGTGCGCGCTTCAACCCCACGCCGCTTGAGTTGGTCGACGATGTAGGCGGCGTTGCGCTCGATGTTCGGCTTGTCGGAGGCGACATTGGGAATGGCGAGCAGCGCCGCGAAATCGCGGACGATCGCGGCTTCGTGCTGCTGACGATATTGGCGGACGGCGTCGCGGACGGATTGGGCGGAGGCGGCGAGCGAGCACAATAGAAAGAAGATGATGCGCTTCATGGCGGGAGCAGTGTACCTGTGTCACCCGCTGAAGCGGGTTCCGGTCCTTCTTGGACTCTGGAACCCCGGGCTCACGCCCGGGGCTCACACAAATGTCGCCCTACGGGCTGAGTGGTGGCGAGGAAACCCCCAGGTCTGGCCCGAAGACGGCACCGGGAGAGACACCCAGACGAGCAGGAAGCTCGTCTGGGGCACCCGGCCACCGACCTCTTTTGGGATGCATTCGCTTCCCAAGAACGCGGGCGAGTCGCCCGCGTCCACCCGACTCGATTTGGAGTACCCAGCTCGTCTGGGGCACCCTCAGAGGTGTCTGCTATAACAGCGGCGTGAAAGCGCTCACCGCATCGGTGATCCTTCTTTTGGCCGCGGCACACGGGCAGGCACCGCCACCGGCGCCGCAGAATCCGTCGCCGATGCGGGACACGACGCGCGCGCATCGGCGAATCGCGCAGACGGAATTGCGCGGGCAACGCCGGCAGCTTTCGCTCGGGACACTGTTTCTTCCCGAAGGAAGCAAGGTCGGGAAGGCCGTCCCGCTGTTCGTGCATTTTCACGGCGCCGCGTGGCTGGCGGAGTGGAGCGCGCACCAGACGGAGAGGAACGCGGCCGTCCTGACGGTGCAACTCGGCGCGGGCTCGGGTGTTTATCGGCAGGCGTTCACCGACGATGCGCGCTTCGCGCAGTTGCTGGAGGAAGCGGCGCGGGCGATCTCGGCGGACAAGCCGCCAAAGTTTCATCCGGTGGTGATCTCGGGCTTCAGTGCCGGTTACGGCGCGGTGCGCGAGATCGTGCGGCGGCAAGCGAACTGGCCGCTGGTGGATGCAGTCGTCCTCGCCGACGGATTCCACACCAGCTACGTGCCGGAAGGCGCGCCTGGACCGCTCGATGCCGAGGGCGTGAAGCCGTTCATCGACTTCGCGCGCGAGGCGGTGGCGGGACGCAAGCGGTTCATCATCACGCACTCGGAGATCTTTCCCGGAACGTTTGCCAGCACTACAGAATGCACCGATTATCTGCTCAAGGAGCTGGGCGTGACGCGACGCCCGGTGCTGCGCTGGGGGCCGGGCGGCATGCAGCAATTGAGCGAGGCGCGGAGCGGCAGGCTGCTGGTCAGCGGCTTCGCGGGGAACACCGCGCAGGACCATGTGGACCACTTTCATGGACTCGGGGAATGGCTGCGGCGGGCGCGGCGGTAAACCGCAAGGGGCGTCTTGCCGTCCGTTCTTCTAAGGTGAAAATCCGCCTTACGGTTAGGCCCGACGTCACATTGACTTCGCCGCAACCCGCAGGTAGAGTGCGGGTTACTCCTGCCAGAGTAGCCGCATTCATGATGCTGAAACCCGCACTGCGCCTGCGTTTTCGCCTGTCCGTGTACTTCTTTCTGTTCGCCTTGCCGCTGGTGACCAGCCTGGCGTGTGCCCAGGAGCGCGAACGCGGCGAGCAGGAGCGGAATCGCGAGCAGGGAGCGGGTCCGACGACGCGCAAGGGCTGGGAGCGCGAGAACGACCAGACGCAGGAGCGGCGGAACAAATGGTTCTATGAGCGGCGGCGTGTGCCCGATGGCTCGAGTCCAGCCGGAATGCGGTTGCGCGCGCTGCGCGACTTCGAGCGCATGGCGCGTGAGGCAGAGGTACAGCGCAGCGCCGCGAACCGGCCGCCAGTGCCCGGCCGCGCGGCGCAGCTGGGCAACATCAATGGGACGTGGCAGAACATCGGCCCGCTGCCCACGACGCCGGTCGGCGACCGCAGCGGCGGCGGCCCGAATGCCAGCGGGCGCGTAACGGCGCTAGCCATCGATCCGCGCAACAACAACACCGTCTATGCCGGCGGCGCGGAAGGCGGCGTGTGGAAGACGACGAACGGCGGCACCACATGGACGGCGCTGACGGACGCGCGCGAATCGCTGGCGATCGGCTCGATCGCGATCGCGCCGTCAAACCCGGATGTGATCTACGTCGGCACGGGCGAATCGAATTTCTCGGAGAGCTACTACGGCGCGGGCGTGCTGAAGTCCACCGATGCAGGCGCGACGTGGACGCAGCTGAGTGGGCCGTTCGTGGGGCCGTTCGGCGCGACGCAGTCGGTGGGTGACGGCGGCGCGGAGATCGGCGGCATCGCGGTCAGTTCCACTAATCCGAACCTGGTGCTCGCCGCCGTGATGAAGACGGTGAACAGCACTTCGTTCTCCGACTCGGGCATCTATCGCACGACCGACGGCGGGCAGACGTGGACGCAGACGCTGCAGGGATTCGGCGGGGTGCCGTTCAACGTCATCATCGATCCGACCAACCCGAACACCGCGTACACCGCACTGGGCTTCACGACGTCGTCGCTCGACGCCGGCTTCTATCGCACCTTGAATCTTAGCGCGCAGCCGCCCACGTGGACGCGCGTTTCGCAGTTCCCCTCATTCAACGCCAACAACGTAGGACGCGTGACGCTGGCGCTGGCGTGCGCGAGCGCGAACGTGTGCGCCAGTAACCAGACGATCTATGCCGCGGTGGAGAACAAGAACACGAACGCGCTCGGCGGGTTGTTCAAGTCGATCGACGGCGGCACGACGTGGACGAGCCTCGGGATACCAGTGCCGTTCTGCAATCCACAGTGCGAATACGACATGGCGCTGGCGGTGCATCCACTGGACGCGAACACGGTCTACGCGGGCGGCTCGGCAGCGGACCTCAATGGCGACGGCTCCGGCCAGGGCGGCGGTACGTTCTATCGCAGCACGAACGGCGGCTCGAGCTTCAGCGAAGTCTCGGGCGACAGCGTGAACTGGCTGCACTCGGACCAGCACGCCATCGCCATCGCGCTCGACGGCACGCGGCTCTACGCAGGCAATGACGGCGGCATCTGGCGCACCAACAACCCGTTGGGCAATCCGCCCACGTGGACCAGCCTGAACCAGACGCTTTCGCTGACGCAGTTCTATCCCGGCATCGCGATCCATCCCACGAACGTGAACATCGCGTTCGGCGGCACGCAGGACAACAGCACGCAGCGCTACACCGGCGCGGCGAATTGGGAGGAAGTGAACTGCGGCGACGGCGCGATGAACGCCATCGACTACAACAACCCGAACAACGTGTTCGGCACGTGTGAAGACGGCAACGTCTATCGCGCGACGCAAGGCGGAGGGCAGAACGATTCGACGTGGAACTTCATCGTGAACGGCATCAGCTCGAGCGACAACCTGGATTTCATCCCGCCGATGGCGATGGACCCGGTGACACCCACGCGCCTGTACTTCGGTACGGTGCGGCTCTACCAGACGAACAATGCCGGCGCGTTCCTGGCGCAGAACGTGCAGTGGCGTGCCATCTCGGGTGACCTTACCGGTTCCTGCAGCAACGGGCAGTTCAACAGCGCTAGCTGCACGGCCGATATCGCGGCGATCGCGGTCTCGCCGCTGAACCCACAGATCGTGTATGTGGGCACGACGAACCCGGGCAGCCGCGTGATGGTGACCAGCAACGCGATCACCGCAGGACAGAACAACCAAATGGCGACGTTCACGCAGGTGACCGGGCTGGCGGGACGGTTCGTCAACAACATCTCGGTGAATCCGCGCAACGGTGACGCGCTGGTGGTGTACTCCGGCTTCTCCGGATTCAACCAGGGTGACGGACACGCGTTCCGCATCCCCGTGGGGACGACGGCGGCGGTAGACATCAGCGGCAACCTGCCGAACGTCCCGATGAACGACCTGATCGCCGATCCCGACGTGGACAACGTGTATTACGTGGGCACGGACATCGGCGTGTTCATCACGCAGGATGGCGGCGTCACGTGGGCGCCGCTGGCGAACGGCCTGCCGCGCGTGGTGGTGATGTCGGTGCGGCTGCACCAGCCCACGCGCACGCTGCGCGTGGCAACGCACGGCCGCGGCATGTGGGACCTGGCCGTGCCGTTGGCCGCGAATAACCCGGTGCCGGCGCTGAGTTCACTGGTGCCGAGCAGCACGACGGTGGGTGGCGCGGCTTTCACCCTGACGGTGAATGGCTCGAATTTCGTCGCAGGCGCGGTGGTGAACTGGAACGGAGCGGCGCGCACGACGTCGTTCGTCAACGCCGGGCAGGTGACGGCGCAGATCACGGCGGCCGACATCTCGGCCCAAGGCACCGCGTCGGTCACGGTGATCAATCCCGCGCCGGGCGGTGGCACGTCGAACGCGCTCACGTTCACCATCACGAGCGCGGCGCCGACCGTGACAACGCTGAACCCGAACACGGCGGTCGCGGGCAGTAGCGGCTTCACGTTAACGGTGAATGGTAGTGGCTTCCTGAACGGCTGCACGGTCCTGTGGAACGGCGCAGCCCGCACCACGACATTCGGTACGGCGAACCAGGTGACGGCGACGATCCCGGCGAATGACGTTGCGGTGGTCGGGAACGCGCAGGTCACGGTGCAGAACCCCGGCGGCGGCACATCCACCGCGGCGACCTTCACGGTGACGGCGGGCGCGGTGCTGCCGACGAATCCCGTGCTGGCGTACCTGCCGCACGTCCCGTTTGGCGGCGGCTTCCGCACCAAGATCACGATCGTGAACGCGACCAACGCGGCGAACAGCGGCGTAGTGAACTTCATCAGCCAGGCGGGCGCGCAGGTGGCGAGCGTGCAGTGGAGCGCGGCGGCCGGCGGCACCGTGCGCATCGATACTGGGAACCTCTTCCCGAACAGCACGTTCGGCAACCTGACGGTGACCTGGGCGGTGATCGGCGCGCAAGCGGCGGTGAGCGCCAACCTGTTCTACGAGTTCAATCCGAGTTCGAGTTCGCCGTTCTACAACGTGACGAACAGCGTCGGGTTCAACGACGTGAACCCGATCGCGGACTTCACCATCCCGTTCGAGGCGGAGCCGCAGCCGGCGGGCGCTGCGGCCGGCAGGCTGGTGGGCGCGGCCGTCGCGAACCCGACGAATGCGCAGGTCACATTGACGATCAAGCTGGTGGACCAGGGCGGCAACATCCTGGCGACCGACACGGTCAACATCCCAGCGCTGGGTCAGACGCTGTTCACCAACGGCGGTCTGACGAACATCAGCGCAGCACTGCCGAACGGGAACTTCATCGGCACGCTGGCGGTGCATGCGACAGCCGGCGTTTCCGTGATCGCGCTGGAGGACGATTACGGTCCGTTCTCGGCGACGCCGATCATGCCGTTCCGGGTGCGGTAGAGTCTTCGCGATGCGCGGATCCCGATCGTTGATCGGTCATGTTGGGCCCATGATGATCTGCGCGGCGTTGCCATGCATGGCAATGTTGGGGCCGCCGGCGCCACCGCAGACGAACAATCCCGTCCCGGCGCTTATCTCGATGATCCCGAATACGCAGCCAGCGGGCAGTCCGGTGGTCAGTCTGGTAGTGAATGGCAGGAACTTTGTAAATGGATCTGTCTTGTTGTGGAACGGTGGCAGCCGTCCCACGATGGTCTTTGGTTCCACCCAATTGCTGGCGGCGTTGAATGGAGATGACCTGCAAAGCGCTGGCACGGCGCTGGTCACAGTGGTGAATCCCACTCCCGGCGGGGGAACGTCGAACGCGCTGTTGTTCACCATCACACCGGTAGGACCGACGCTAACGACCCTATCGCCGACTACCGCCCTCGTAGCCAGCGCGGGATTCACCTTGACCGTCAACGGCGCAGGCTTCGTCAGCGGAGATACGGTGCTGTGGAATGGAATCGCGCGCCCAACAACGTTTGCGAGCCCGACTCAGCTAACTGCGGCGATCCAACAGGCGGACCTTTTGATCGTAGGCACTTCTGCGGTGACAGTAATGCATCCGAATGGCGGGTTGTCGGCAGCCTTAGCGTTTGCCGTGACCGCACCGCCAAGCGTCATGCCGACGGCTCCTGTGCTTGCTTACTTGCCGCACGTTCCGTATCGCGGCGGCTTCCGGACCAAAATCACGGTCGTGAACGCATCGCCAAACCCTAACAGCGGAGTGGTGAACCTTATCAGTCAGACAGGCGTGCTGGTGGCCAGCGTGCCCTGGAGCACAGGTGGCGGCGGCACGGTGAGAATCGACACGTCAAACCTGTTCGCCAACGGCGTATTCGGAAACCTAACGGTGAACTGGGCGGTGATCGGAGCGCAGGCGGCAGTGAGCGCGAACCTGTTCTACGAGTATCCCGCGAATGCGGGCCCGTACGATATCGCGAATACCGTGGGGTTCAATGATGTGCCCCTCTATGCTGACCTCACGGTCCCGTTCGAACAAGCGCCGCAACCCGCAGGCGCGACCGCGGGCCGCGTACTTGGTGTAGCGATGGCAAACCCAGCAGGCGCTCCAGCTGCGGTAACGGTAGAACTCGTGGATTCGGGAGGAAGCATTCTGGCGGCGGACACGATCGGGCTGGGTGCTTACTCCCAGCGAATCTTCTCTCTACCTGCCACCGCCCTGCCTACCATCAGCGCGAGGACCGAGCTGAACTCTGAGTTTGTTGGCACACTGACATTCCATTCGGTGCTCTTGGGGAACTCATCGACGCCAGTGCCCCTAGCGGTGATCGCGCTCGAGGACACCTACGGGCCGTTCTCGGCGACGCCGATCATGCCGTTCCGGGTGAAGTAAGGCACAGCCGGGGCGGCTGTGCTACACGAGCCGGAGATTGGTCCCACCCTGGCAAACCCGGCCATCATGTCGTAATCAATTGCGTGGGTCCGCTGCTGCGCAGCGGCCCGCCGGCCGAGGGCGGCCGGCGCTACACGAGTCTTGCCCGCTCCAGAGTTCGTGATGCTATAGAGTTCGTGATGCTATAGGGATCCTTCGACTACGCCCCGTTCGTCCTGCGGACGAACGGCGCTTCGCTCAGGATGACAGTTTTCTGGGTATACGAGAATGCAGGCCTGAAGGCTGCTCCACCCCTATTGGGCGGTGGCGCGAATGCGGGTGAAGGCCCGCTCCAACCTATTGGGGGTGGCGCGAATGCAGGTGAAGGGCTACTCCCCTATTGCGCGGCGGCGCGCTGGTTGTACTCGTTGAGGATGCGCGGGGAGACGAACTTGTCGGGCGGGTTGAAGCCGGCGACCTGGCGGACGTCGCGGAAGGCGCTGCGCGCGTCCTGCAGGAGCGTCTTGTCGACTTCGTTGCCGAGGTAATACTTGGTGAGCTTGGCGGCGCCGATGTAGAAGTTGCCGAGCGCAGACTTGCGGCCGCCGATGCGTACGTAAACCCGGAGGTCTTCCGCGGCATCGTCGTACTTGCCCTGGTAGTACTCCTCGATGGCGCTGATGAGCATGGCGTCAGCCTCGGCGCCGGCAGCTTCCTTCCTCGCGGTGACGGCCAGCTCGGTAAGCGCGTCCTTAGCTTCCTTGTACATCGCGCCGCTCTTCTCTTTCGCCATGACCTCGGCAAAGAGTGCCTTGGCGGCGCCGGCATCACCCCGGGCCTTAGCCGCGATGGCGTCCTTCATCTTCTTATCCGTATCGAAGGTGAACTGCGTGGCCTTCACGGCGTCATTACGCTGGAGTTGTGCCGTCTTCTTCTCATCGGACTGCACGGGCGCCTGCGTGCCGCCACCGGGGATCTGGCCTGAAGGAGCACCGGTGCTTCCGCTCGGAGTGTTGGTAGCGACTTCCGTACCGCCGGTCTGCTTACCAGGTGTACGGGCAGCCGCGGCCTGCGCGGTACGCGCGCCATCGAGGGCGGCCTTCGCTTCGTCGGTGGCGCGGGTGTTCGACGCTTCCTGGAAGGCGGCGATGGCCGAGTTGTAATCCTTCTTGGCGAGGAAGTCGCGGCCGTGCTGCATGGAGCCGTTGTAAGCGCGGATCTTCGTCAGGTAGCCGGCGGCTTCGCCGGCCTTCGCGCCCTTGATCTTGCTGAACTCGGCTTCGGCCTTTACCAGGTCGTTGGCGGCGAAAGCCGCCGTGCCATTGGTCCAGCCGATCTCATCATCGAGTTCCACGATCTTGGCGTTGGCCTCGGCAAGATGGTCGCCCCACTTGATGTTCTGGAACTTCTGGCGCGCGGTGACCTTGTCACCGGAGCCGAGGGCGGTGTTGCCATCCTCCCAGAATTTGTCGTTGCGCTTCTTGGCCAGCGGCAGCATGCCGTGGTAGGAGTTGCAGAGCTGCTGCGCGTCCGGATCTTCCTTGTCGCGCGCGGCCAGCTCGCACATCGCCTTCTCGGCGAGGTCGAGGCGGCCCTGGGCGGCGGCGTCGGCGGCTTGCTTCTTGAGATCGTCGTTCTTGCCGCCGAGCGCGGGCAAGGCGAGCGCCAGCGTGAGCGCGGCGATAGCAGCGGCGGCGAGCAGCGAGTTATTTCGACTGTTCGACAAGGCTCTTCACGTCCACCGGGGTGAAAACTTCGTTGTAGATGCCGGGATCGTCATTGCCGGCCTTCACTTTCCCTTCATGCGTCTGGCCGGCGGCGTCGACGACCACGATCTTGTATTCGCCGGGCGCCACCATGATGACCAGCGGCGTGTCGCGCTCGACGTTGATGCGCCTCCCGTTCGCCGTCTCCAGATATTTCACGTGGCCATACGGGATGGCGTTGACCTGCACTTGCGCGGTGGCCGGCACAGCGCCGAAGAATTGTTTATAGACCGCGAAGGCGCCGATCATGACCAGCAGAGCGACGACACCACCGATGGCGAGCGCCCCGAACTTCTTCGTCGCCGGTACGGGAGCCGGCACGGGTATGGGCGCGGGCGCGCGCACCGGCATGGGGCCGGGCTCGACCACGGTGCGAGCGCGTGCGGCGCCGGCGCTGGTGCCGGGCGACGTGCCGGGCACGTCGACGCGCTTCCCTTTCGCCGGCTTGTCCTCCTCCACCATGGTGTAGGAGCCATCGACGATGGTCTCGCCGCCGGCGGCGGTGCTGGCCTCTTCCATCGACTTATCGAGCGCGGCGCTCTTCTGCTGACGCTCGATGGCGGTGGTGACTTCCTTGCGGACGGACTCGAGCTGCGCCTTCAGGTCGGGCGCGACGTGCGGCAGAAAGTCCTTGGCATTGTCGAGGACCTTCATGATGGCGCCGTACTGCCGCGTGACGAGCAGCATGCGCGCATCCTTGATGGCCTTCTCGACGGCGGAGCGCGCCATCCCGACGCGCTTGGTTTCGACTTCCTTCGCGGCCTCTTTCAGCTCGGCGGCATCGCCATACGTCGTGGTCGCACCCTGGATGATGCCGGTGGCAGCAGAGAGCTCGTTGCGGCCGATGTGCTCGCGTACTTTCGCCACGGCGGAAGCGATGGCTTGGACTTTTTCCTGCTCGCCGCGCGCCTTCTCGAGGACGGCGATGAAAGCAGCGGAGCGCGCGAAGTGTTTGGGCTGGGACTCAAGGAGCGCGACCGCCTCTTCGAACTTCTTGCCGTCCATGAGGCGCTGCGCCTTGCCGATGGCAGTATCGACCTTGCTCTGCTCGTCCTTCTGGTGACGTTGCGCCTGCTGGACGAGCAGGGTGAGTTCTTCGTCGCCCGGCGCATCTTTCAGGGCGGCTTGCAGGCCGGCGATGGCCTTTTCGTACTCGCGCTCGGAGATGGCCTGCTGCGCCTCGGCGGAGGCCTGCTCGACGATGCCGCGGCGCTTGTGCTGCGCGGCCTCCTCGCGCGCGAAGCCCAGCATGTCGGCGATCTCCTGCTGGCCTTCGAGTTCGGCGTTGGCGGTCTCGAGGATGCGGATGGCGGCGGCGAAATCCTTCTTGCGCAGCGCTTCTTTCGCGGCGGTGACGGCCTTCTGTTTCTTCTCTTCGACTTCCTGGCGCTCGATGGTCTCGCGGACGAAAGCGATGAGCGAAGCCAGCTTGGGATCGCCCGGGGCCTTGGCGGCGGCCTTCTCGAGTTGCACGAGCGCGTCTTGCGGCTTCTGGCCATCAAGCAGCTTGCGCGCTTCGGCGAGTTGGCCCTCGACGAACTTACGCTTCTCGCCCGCCTCGCGCTGCTTCTCGGCCATGGCCTTGAGCTTGAGCAGGCCGGCATCGTTGGGCAGCTTCTGCAGGGCTTCATCGGCTTTGGCGAGCGCGCGCTGGTAGTCGTCGGAGTTCAGCGCGTCTTCGATGGCGGCCGTGGCCTCGGCGATGTCCTTGCGGCGGCGGTCCTGGTCGCGGCCGCTGGTGGCCATGTTGCGCAGCGCGTCGATCTCCGGGGCGGTGGGATCGAGCTTTTGCGCCTGGTCGAGCAGGCTGAACGCTTCGGTGAATTTGCGCGACGAGATCTCTTTACGCGCACCGTCGAGCAGTTGCTGGACCTTCTGTTGCTTCTCCTGCTCGGCAGCTTCGCTGGCGACGGCGGCGTGCATCGCCTTGACCTGCGAGTTCTGCGGATCGAGCGCCAGCGCTTCGTCGAGCAGCTTGATGGCAGATTGCAGGTTGCCGGACTGGTGCGCGGATTCGGCGCGGCGCATCGCCTCGCGGATCTTCTCGCGCTTGACCTTCGTCTCGTGGACGACGCTGCGGAAGTTCAGCAGCTCGGCGTTCGTCTTATCGAGGCTGATGGCCTGGTCGAGCGAAGAGAGCGCGGCGACGAAATCTTCGGCGGTGAAAGCGTCTTCGGCGTGCGTGCGCAACTGCCGGACCTGCTCGCCACGCTGCTGCTTCTGCAGCAACTGGTTGACCTCGGCGAGGAGGTCCTTCGCCATGGTGTGGCGGCTTTCGAGGCGCAGCACCTGAAGCAGCAGGTCCTTGGAGCGGGCCAGCTCGCCCTTTTCGCGCAGCGCCTTGGCCTGGACGACCTGATCGTCGACCAGGAGGCGCTTCATCTTTTCCTGGACGCGCGAGAGGTCGAAGGCGAAGTCTTCGGCGGTAGCGTAGCGGTCGTCGCGGTCCTTCGACAGCGCGCGCAGGATGGTCTCTTCGAGTTCCCCGGGGACGTTCTCGAGATACTTGGAGAGCGGGGGCGGCTGCTCGTTGATGATCTTGAGCAGCAGCGACGGCGTATCGGGCGCCTCGAAGGGCAGCGTGCCGGCGAGCAGCTCATAGAGCATGACGGCGGTGGACCAGATGTCGGTGCGGCGGTCGACCAGCTTGCCACCGATCTGCTCCGGCGACATGTAGAACAGCGTGCCGATGAGCTGGCCGGTGCGCGTCATCGAGTTGTCGCCGAGGCGCGCGATGCCGAAGTCCACGATCTTGGCGGTGCCATCGGCGAGGATGATGATGTTGGCCGGCTTGATGTCGCGGTGCACGATGCCGTGCTGGTGCGCGTAGTGCAGGCCGTTGCACGCCTGGATGATGATCTCGAGCTTCTCGATGAGCGAGATCTGCTTGCGCGCGGCGATCGTCTTGTCGAGCGCTTCGCCCTCGAGGAACTGCATCACGATGTACGGCTGGCCATCCTGGTCGGAGACGTCGTAGACGGTGACGATGTTGGGATGCTGCAACTGGCCGGTGGCCTGCGCTTCGCGGTAGAAACGCGCGAGCAGATCAGGGTTCTCGGCGAAGTTGCCGGTCATCATCTTGATGGCGACGAGGCGGCCGATGCGCGGGTCCTGGGCCTTGTAGACCACGCCCATGCCGCCCTTGCCGAGGACGTCAACGACTTCGAACTTGCCGATCTTGATGTTGTTGACGGCCATTACTGGGTCACCCGCAGGATCTGTCCGCCCACGCGCAGGGTGGTACCCAGCGGGACCGGAGACTTACCACGCACCTTGATGAACGTGCCGTTACGGCTGCCGAGGTCTTCGAGGAAGAAATCCTCGCCGCGCTGGTAGACGCGCGCGTGCGTGCGGCTGAGGAAGCGGTCTTCGGGGAAGACGTAGGTGCCTTTGTTGCGCCCCCAGCTGACGGATTCTTCCAGCAGCGGATAGCGCTGCGGCTCGCCTTCGTTCGGGGTCATCACGAGTTCGGCGACCGGGCCATCGAGCATCTCGGAGATATCGGAGATCTTGGTGCCGGTGGCGGCGGCAGCGGCGACGGCGTGGTGCTGCTCGTTGAAGCGGAAGCGCTGCGCGCCGGTCACGATCTCATCGCCGGGCTGCAGCGTGTAAGTGGCGACCAGCCGGACATAGACGCCGGGGCCGCCACTGAGGTCTTCCACAAAGACCTGCGCGCCCTCGAGGTAGATGCGCGCGTGCACCGCCGCCATCTTCGGGTCGCCGGAGAACTGGAACTCGCCCTGCTCGCTGCCGATGGTGATGCCGCCCTTCTTGAAGACGCGCTCGGCGCCGACGGTCCCGTCCTGGCGCAGCTGCTGCACTTTCAACGTAGGCAGCAGGCCGGAAGCCGAGCCGGACTGCATCATCACGGTGTGGCCACCGAAGGCCTTCTTCTCGCCCGCGAGCTTCCACGCCACTTCGTAGAGGTCGCGGTTCTCTTCCTTGCCCTTCAGCGCGAAGCGGCCGAGATAACTGATCTTGAATTCGCCGGTGGGGGCCACGGCTTCGTAGACCGTATCGGAGACGACGATCTGCTCGGGCTGCGCGACGCTCTCCACGCGCGAGGCTACGTTGACCACGTCGCCGAAGACGTCACTCGTCTTGACGATGCCCAGGCCGTGGTTCAAGCCGATGCGGATGGTGACGCGGTCTTCCACCGGCTTGGGCAGGTTCATGTCCATGACGTTCTTCTGCATCTCGACGGCGGAGCGTACGGCGTCGAGCGGCGCCTCGAACATCGCCATGACGGCGTCACCGATGGTCTTGATGAAGCGGCCGTTGTGCTTGGCGACCGATTCCTTCAGCGAATCGTTGCACTCGTGGACCATCATGAGGCCGGCGATATCGCCGTGCCGCTCGAAATACGAGGTGGAGCCCTTGATGTCGGTGAACATCACCGTGATGTTGCGGCGGAACTTCTCCAGTTCCGCCAGGAGCTGCGGGTTCAGCCGCGACGCGGAAAGGATCTGGGTTACGGATTGTTCGGGTGCGTTCGCCACAGCAATGCGCGCAGAGGCGGAAGTCCGGCTTGCGCCAAAGACACTTCCGGGAAAACTGATTGGAGCGCAGAAATCCGGCCTTTGCGGGCATAAATTACCACAGAAAACAGGGTAAAAAAAGCCGTAACACGGCTTCAGAGATTCGCCTTAAGAGATTGAGTCATTGAGCCATCGGGCCATTGAGTCATTGGGAGAACCGATGGCCAAGAAGGGGCTGAGGACGCACCCGCCGCAGCCCTGAGACCCGTCGCTTAGCTTGTGTCTTCAACAAGAGCCCTCGGCCGAAGCCGAGGGCTTTGGTGACAAAGGCGCGTGTTCCCTACCAGGCAAAGCGGATGGCCAGCTGGATCTGGCGCGGGTTGTGCGCCGACTTCACCTTGCCGAAGTCGGGATTCACGCTCGTGCCGTCCTTGCTGAGCAGGCTGATCGGGTTGTAGAGGTTATCGCGGTTCGTGAGGTTGAAGAACTCGGCGCGCAGGCTGAGGCTCTTCCCCTCGGCCACCTGGATGCCTTTCTGCACCGCCATGTCGAGCGTGCCGTAGTTCGAGCCGGTGAACTGATTGCGGCGCGAGGTGCCGGTGCACGGCGTGACGGCACGGGCGGGGTTGAACAGGCCGGTCGTGACGGCGAAGCCGTGGTTGCAGGAGAGGGCGCCGGTGGCATTGCCCGGCAGCGTAAAGAGACCGGGATCAAGCGAACCCGAGTTCGTGCCGGTGAAGCGCGAGATGGCGGTGAGGTTGGCGCGCTGCGTCAACTCGCCGCCGATCGGGCCGGCGAACACGGTGAACGGCTGGCCGGTCTGCACCACGCCGATGCCGCTCACGCGCCAGTGGCCGAACCAGTTGGCCCGCGCGCCGGAGCCGTTGAGGAAGGGCAGGTCCCAGGAGTAGTCGAGCACGAAGCGGTGCGCCACGTCGAAGTCAGAGCGACCGTAGTCGTCCTTCAGATAGTTGAGCGGGTCCTGCGGGATGTCGTAACGGCTCACAAAGACCTGGCCCGCGCCCGTGGTAGTGAGGCCGGCATTCAGGGCGTCTGCGAAAGTCGAGCCCGCAGAGCCAGTCCCGTTCTGTGTCGCGCCCGGGATTGTGCCATTCGTAAAGGTGCCGCCGATCGTGCTGCCGAAGGCGCTCGCGCCGGGCACGCCGAGAGCGTTGGAGGCAAAGCCGTACACCGATGTGCGCAGCGTGATGGGAATCAGCGGGAACTGGCTGCTGGAAGCGTTGTCGAGACCCTTGGAGAACACGTAGGTGGCGTTCACCGCCAGACCCTTGAAGTTGGCAGTGCGGACGCGCGCGAGCAACGAGTGATAGTGCGATTCGCCGACGTTCGCCATGGTGAAGACGGGGACGGCGTTGTCGCAGCTGATGATGCAGGAGAATTCATTCCGGAAGCTCGAGTTGTACACCGTCGGCAGGTTGTCCCCTTCCGTACCGACATAGCCGACTTCCAGGTTCACCTTGCTGTTGAGCTTCTGCTGCAAGGTGAAGCTCGCCTGCCGTGTCCACGGCGTGCGGTTGCGGCTGCCATCGATGGCGGAGATGGCCAGCGGGCTCGCCGCCGCCTGGAATTGTGCGCGGTTCAGCGGGATGGCGCCGAAATTGACCGTAGCGTTGCCGAGACCGCAAGCGATACAGAAGCTGCTATCGAAGTTGCGGCCGTAGGTGAACGTGGGCGCCGCGGTGTTGACCGGCGACGGACGATTGAACAGCAGCTGCGAGTAGGTGCTGACCGGCTGGTGGTCGAGCATGACGGCGTAACCACCGCGGACGACGGTGGTGCCATGGCCGAAGACGTCCCACGCCACGCCGATGCGCGGCTGCAAGCCGTTCGAATCCACCCCGATCTTGCCGCTGCCGTTGGGGAAACACTTCCAGGGCAGCGTGAAGCTGTTGTCGCTATACACGCCGCCGAAGGTCGCGTTATTGACGCCGCTGCCGACGCACGGCGTGCCGAAGGAATCGACCACGTTCTTGGACCCGTCCTGCACAGTGCCATTCGCGACCGGATCGAAGTTCCAAGTGTTGTGATCGCGCTCGGTGGGGATGGAGAAGTAGTCGTAGCGCAGGCCGGCGTTGATGTTGACGCGCGAAGAGACGCGCCAGGAATCCTGCAGGTAAGCGCCGACGCCGTAGGAGCCGAAATGGCCGACGTAGGGGAAGTTCTGCCGCAGGGCGAAGTCATACGACGGTGAGCGGAAGGCGCCAGGGCCGCCGATGAAGGCGAGCTGCGCGGTCTGCGCGTTGTAGAAGATGCTGCTCTCGCTGTCGCTGGTGAATTCGCCGATGTTGCTGGAGACCACCAGGCCGCGCGCCAGCCCGCCGTTGTTCACGCGATTGCCGAACTTCATCCAGCTAGCGCCCGCCTTCCAGCTGTGGTGGCCCTTACGCATGCTGAGGCCTTCCTCGGCGAGGACCGTGCTGTCGCGCCGCTGGCTGGGAGCCGAGAGCGGAGCGCCGATGCGCGCCATCGGGAACTGCCCGTCGAGCGTGGGGAACATCGAGTTCACGTTGAAGAACTGGAACGTCCCGGGGGCGCACGGAGTATTGGCGCAGGAGAAGCCGGCGCGTGTGGGGAACAGATAGTCCCAATACGAATCGGTCCAACTCGACATCGCGCCCAGGGTGCGCGGCGTAGCGCCGGAAGTCTGTGGGTCGATGCCGCTCAGGGCGAACGTCATCATCTGGTTGCCGGGCAGCCCGAAGCCGGCGAGGCTGAAGGCCTGGTCCTGCGGCAGCTCGTTCACGCGGAAGCGGGTGAAGCCCACGCGGAAATCGCTGGAGATGCTGGTACCGAATTTGTGCGAGTTCCCGACCAGGATGGATTGGTTGAAGGCATCGCGGATGGCGCCATTGCCGGGATAGAGATTGCCCTTGGGCAGCGTGTCGTCGTGCAACTGGTTCAGGTTCTGCGCCACGTAGCGGAACGTCCAGTCGCCGGTGCGCGTGTTGATCATGTCGCCGCGCAACAGGCCGTTGTGCACGTGGGTGTAGTTGGGGGCGAAGCCCTTGTAGTACTCGAGCACGCCGGGCACGGCCGTGACGTTGCTTGCCGGGAACAGGTTGAGGATGCGCTGCGCGAACTGGTAGTTCGGGTCGGAGGAGGAGAAGGCGTAATTCGTCGCACTCGGGATCTGCGCAGCGAGCAGTGGGTTGTAGGTCTTGTCGAATGACGTGGGGACGCGCTCGAAGATGGGATTCGGATTGTCGATGATGGTGCCTTCGTAGCTGCCGAAGACGAAGAGCTTGTCCTTCAGCACGGCGCCGCCGGAGTTCAAGCCGTACTGGCGCGAATCGTAGGGCGCGTAGCGACTGTCGTTCGCCGCCCGGATGGCGCTGTCGTCGAAGAACGCGTTCTTGCCGAAGCCGTAGTAGCCGGTGGGCGAGCCGTTGCAGGCAAACGTGCCGGTCGCTTGCGTGCGCGCGATGGAGCTGGTGCAGAAGTTCGGGCCGATGCCCGCGCCAGCGAGTGCGCCGGCTGTGGCGGCGTAGTCGTTGTACGTAGCGGGCGAGAAGCTGAGATTCGGATTGCTGGTGCTGCCGGCGTAACCAGACTGCAGGTCGTAGCCGCTGCCGCTGTAGACGGAGAGCGGCGGGTTCGAGTTGAGCACGTCGCGCGACATGTAACCGAACATGTTGCCGTGCCACTTGCTGGTGCCGCGCTGCGTCACGACGTTCACGATGCCGCCGGAGGCGCCACCGTACTCGGCGTTGGGTGTGGAGGAGACCACCCGGAACTCCTGCACCGCTTCGTTCACCTGGAACGGGATCGCCTGATTGCTGCTGCGAGCGACGTTATCGATACCGTCGAGCAGGAACATGTTGGTATTGGGACGCGAACCGGAGAGGCTGAACGTCGCGCCGGCGAGCGGCGAACCGGCTTCCACGTCATGCGATTCGGGCGTGAGCAGTCCGAGCGCGAGGAAGTTGCGATTGGCAAGCGGGAGACCACGCAGCTGGTCGCCTTTGATGACGCCGCTGATGGTAGTGCTGACGACCTCGTTGTCCACGCGGGCGCGCGCCAAGCTGCCGCCCACGACGATCCGCTGTACTTTGGCCGGGCCAGTGCTCGGCGTGCCGGCAGGGGCGTTGGTCGGCGTCTCGACGGTGATGACCGCTTCGGTGGGGTGCTCGCGCAGCGGCGGCAGGATCATCTTCTCGTCGCCGACGGCGAGTGAGAGCGTGGTCGAATCAATGGGCGCCTTTTCGCGGAAGGCGGTGATGCGGTAATCGTCGGCGGGCGGCACGTCCTCGATGGCGTACGTGCCATCGGCATCGGTGACCACTTCACGCACGAACTTGATGCTGTCGCTCTTGAGTTCGACGCGGATCCCCGAAAGGCCCTTCGCACCACTGAGGTCAAAGACGGACCCCATGATGGTGGCCTTCTCGGTGGCGGCAAAGGCCGCGCTACCGAGCAGGAGAAGAGCGGAAAGAACGACCAGATAACGCTGCCATCCCGTGCGCATGGGACCTCCTCGGGGTCTCGAACCGTCTGTCATGGACACAAATCAGCCGCCTCCGCTGAGCGCGGGAAAAACACACTTCGTGCCGGGAGGCCAGTGGGGATTTTCTTATCACCGCAAGCTGCGCTAAGCAAGCACAAAGGTGGGCCGGATTACCACTCGGTAAACCGGGCGGAAACTATTGCGGGTCGGGCACTTTGGGCAGCGTGTAGGCCTTGGTGAGGGCCTGCTCGTAGTCGCTGTGCAGGGTGCGGATGGTATCGAATTCGCGCTTCACGGCGGCGCGAAAATCGGCGTGCGTCGCGAAGTCGAAAAGCACCGCGGTCATGGCCTGCGCGTCCACGAGGAAGCCCTTGTGGCCGACGTCGGTGAGCGCGTCGGCTTCCATCTCGTAGGTGTGGCCGGCGGCGTTTGAGGAATGCGCGTGGAAGCCGATGCCGGGCAGCGCGCTTGATACGCTGCCGCTCTCTTCGAATCCTTGCGGCTTGCCGGGCTGAGCTTCGACCTTCTCGGCGCCGTAGCGCTTCATGTAGGCGAAACCGAGTTCGGCGAGCGTGCCGACGGCGATGCCGTCACGGTCCTGGCCGTAGTTGTCGATCTTGACCTTGGTGCCCGTGGAGAGCGCGGCCGCGCGCGCGGCGTCGTCCACGAACTGGCGCACCTGCTTCAGGTAGACCGCGTCAGGATAGCGGATGTAAAAGTCGGCGGCAGTATGGTCCGGCACGACGTTCGGCGCCGCGCCGCCTTCCTCGATCACGCCTTGAATGCGCGCTTCCGGGCGGAGGTTGCTGCGCACCGAATCGATGTTCTCGAACAGATGGATGACGGCGGTGAGCGCGTTGCGTCCGTTCCAGGCAACGAGCTGATGCGCGGGCGCGCCGCTGAAGGTGTACTTCACGCCGTCGATATTCATACAGCAAGTGCCGAAACCCGCTGCGGGGCGCGAGGTTGCGCCGCTAGCGTGGCTGCGCACGATGATGTCGGCTCCGTTGAAGACGCCGGCGTTGAACATCTGCGTCTTGGCTTGCGGCGGCATCATCTCTTCGCCCGGACAGCCGAAGACGATGACCGAACCGGGTGACTTGGTGCGCGCGAGGTACTCCGCCATCGCCACCGCGGCAGCGATCCCGACCGGGCCCTGCGCGCTGTGCTGATCACCATGGAACGGACGCAGTGTGCCGCGCAGCGCGTCGTACTCGATGATCACGCCGAGGTTCGGTCCGCCGTTGCTTCCCTTCCACTTGGCGGTGAACGCCGTTGCGAGTCCGCCGACCGGCATGACGACTTCGAAGTCGTGCGCGCGCAAGTAGTCGGTGAGCAGTTTGACGGAGCGCGTCTCCTTGAAGCCGATCTCGGGATGGCGGGTGATGTCGTCGGCGAGCGCGAGGAGTTCGGT
>CAYWSH010000005.1:55873-61158 GCA_964460655.1 uncultured Terriglobales bacterium
AGGGTGGGGCACCCGACAGTTCTTGCCCGCTTCGCGGACCGACACGGGCGAGTCGCCCGTGTCCACACATGTCGTGTGAGGGCGAACAGTGTAATGGAGCGGGTCAAGCGACGCGGCGGTGCGCGACGATACCGAGGACCACGGCAGCCAGCGACAACACATTGTTGGCGACGATATTGAGCACCAGCGCGGCGAATTCGCTTTCGTGGAACATCGCCATGCTCTCGAAGGCGAAGGCGGAGAACGTGGTGAAGCCGCCGCAGAAACCGGTGGCGGCAAGCAGTCGCCAGCGATCGTGGGCGTGGTCGGCGGTCCAGGTGAGCACGTAGCCCACGATGAACGAGCCGAGTACGTTCACGATCAAAGTACCGAACGGGAAACCGTGATGCGCGGAGGCTTCCGAAAAGTAGTGCGAGATGAGGAAGCGTGCCGTGGCGCCGACGGACGCACCGGCCATCACTAGAAGGATCGCTTCGAGCATGGTGACCCCGGAGAGTGATTTCGTAGGAGTCATCAGCCGTTTAGGCGGTTAAGGGCGAACTCCATCGCCAGATGACGATAGTAGCGGGCCGAGAGGCGCACGACAACCTCAGCGGCTAAAGCCGCCCCTTTCCAAGGTGGTCTGTATGCAGGCCTGAAGGCCTGCTCCACCCGAGTGTGCGATCTGTATGGCTGAAGGCCTGCTCCACCCGATTGTGCGATCTGTATGCAGGCTGAAGACCCGATTGTGCGACATCTAAGACTTCCACAACCCTGACCGACCGTAACGTCGCGTGTACCTCGTTGGCTATCGGATTTGCGGCGCCGGTGGCGAATAATCGCGGCAGTGAATTATCTGTTCCGCAATCTCGCGCCGGGAGCCGCGCTGGTCGCGCTGGCGGTCGCCGGCGTGCACTTCGAGTGGCTGGCGCTGCCGGCGGGTGCTCTCGCTTTCGGATGTTATGTTGCGTGCCTCGCGACCGCGCTGCTGGCGTGGCGCTTCCATGCGAGCCGGCTGGCGATCGCCGCGGTATTGACTGCAGGCGCAGTGCTGGCGTTGCGGCTGGTCCCACAGACGGCGGGAATCGTGAGTGTGCTGCTCCCGTTGGATCTTGCTGCTCTGGCGCTGACGCCGGAACTTGGCTTCGCGGGCGCCGCGCCGGGCGCGTGGGCGGCCGTGCTCACGAGCGAAACGATCGCGCTGGCGGTGATGGCGCGCGGCGCGATCGCGCCGCAGTGGCAGCAACCGCTTCCCGGTGAGGCGTGGCGCTGGGTCCATCTGCCGGCGGCGACGGTGCTGGCGTTCACGTTCGCGCTGGCCGTGCTGCTGGCGCGCTACATCATGCGTCCGCGGGCGGCGGATGCGGGCTTGTTCTGGGCGCTGGCTGCCTGCTTACCAGCGATGCGCGCGGCGGGCAGCGCAGGGGCATTCGCGTATCTCGCCGCGGCCGGAGTCGTGCTGGGCGTGGCGGTCATCGAGTCTTCGTACTTCCTCGCGTTCCATGATGAGCTCACCGGCCTGCCGTCGCGGCGCGCGTTCAACCAGCAATTACTGACGCTGGATGCGCGCTACGCGATCGCCGTGGTCGACGTGGACCACTTCAAAAAGTTCAACGACCTGTTCGGCCACGATACCGGCGACCAGGTGCTGCGCATGGTGGCGGCACGACTCGGCCACGTCACCGGCGGCGGGCGGGCGTTCCGCTGCGGTGGGGAGGAGTTTGCCGTCGTGTTCCCCGGGCGCGGCGTGCGCGAGGCGTTGCCGCATCTAGAGAAGGTAAGAGAGAAGATCGAGGAGACCATTTTCACCGTGCGCGGCCTGGAGCGCGCGGACAAGAGCGACCTGGACCGCTTCACCGGTACTCCGCGTGATCGCCGCAGTGCGCGGCGGCGCACCCCCGAACGCGATGTGCGCGTGACGATCAGCATGGGCGTGGCACAACCGGCGCGTGATCGCGCGCTGACAATGCCGGACGAAGTGGTGACCGCGGCCGATGAGGCACTCTATCGTGCGAAGGCGGCGGGTAGGAATCGCATCGAAATGGCGGGCGGTTCCAAGGATGACAAACCTGCCGGTGAGATCGCGCTGGTGCACGCAAGGTAACCCGAAACGGGAACCCTGCAGAAAAGCTTTAACGCAAAGTACGCAAAGTTAGAGCAAGGGCGCGCCGCACGATCACAAATGACTTCTTTGCGTTTCCTCTGCGTCCTCGGCGTCCTTTGCGGTTGAGCTCTTCGATGCGCGCGTCCACGTTTGAAAGAATCAACCACGGCTCTGTTGTGTCAAGCGTTGTAGGGGTCCTTCGACGCGCCTCGTCCCGCGCAGCGGGACTACGGCTTGCTCAGGATGAGCGGCCTGAAACCTATTCTCTTCTTTTCTTCGGCGATCTATTTCTTCGGGCGGTAGAGGTCGGCGGCGGTGCCGAAGAAGACTTCTGCCGCCATCATCATCGTCTCGGACAGCGTCGGATGCGGATGGATGGTCAGCGACAGGTCTTTCGCGTTGGCGCCCATCTCGACGGCGAGGCACGCTTCGGAGATCAGATCGCCGGCGCCGGGACCCGTGATGCCCACGCCCAACACCTGCTCGGTCGCGGGATCGATGACGAGTTTCGTGACGCCGTCGGTGCGGTCGAGCGTGGTGGCGCGGCCGGAGGCGGCCCAGGGGAAGCGCGCGACCTTCACTTCTCTTCCCTTCTGCTGCGCTTCGGATTCGGTGAGGCCGCACCAGGCGACTTCGGGATCCGTGAAAACGACGGCGGGAATGGCGCGCGGCTCGAAGGCGACGCGATGGCCGGCGATGGCTTCGACGGCGGTGCGTCCCTCGTGCGATGCTTTGTGCGCAAGCATCGGATCACCGGCGACATCGCCGATGGCGAAGATGGCCGGGTCGGCGGTGCGGCGCTGCGCGTCCACTTCGAGGAAGCCGCGCGGCGTCTTCTTGACGCGCGTGTTCTCGAGGCCGGGCACGTCGGAGTTCGGCTTGCGACCGACGGAGACGAGCAGCTTGTCGAACGTCTGCACTTTTTCCTGGACGCTCTCGCCCTCGAAGGTGACGCGGATGCCGTCTTTCGCTTCCTCGACTTTCGCGACCTTGGTGTTGAGCATGATGGCGGCGAGCGACTTCTCCAGCGTCTTCTGCAGCGGCGTGACCAGGTCACGATCGGCGCCGGGAAGCAGGCCGGGCGTCATCTCGACGACGGAAACCTTCGTTCCTAAAGCCGCGTAGACAGAGCCGAGCTCGAGACCGATGTAGCCGCCGCCGACCACGAGCAGCGTCTTCGGGATGTCAGTGAGGGCGAGCGCGCCGGTGGAGTTCATGACGCGCGGGCTGTCGATCGAGATGCCGGGCACGGTGGCCGGGCGCGAGCCGGTCGCAATAATGATGTTGTCGAAGCTGAGCTGCTCGGCTTTCCCGCCTTCACCCTTTACTTCAAGGGTGGTCGAGTTCACGAAGCCGGCGCGGCCTCTTACGTAGCGCACCTTGCGCTGCTTGGCGAGGATGCCAAGGCCGCCGGTCATCTTCTTGACGACGCTTTCTTTCCACGTGCGGAGCTTGGCGGAATCAATCTTCGGCGCGCCGAAATCGATGCCCCAAGCGCTGGCGTGCTTGGCTTCGTTCACAACCTTGGCGACGTGGAGCAGCGCCTTCGACGGGATGCACCCGACGTAGAGGCAGACGCCGCCCGGGTCGGGCTGCTCGTCGATGAGCGTGACCTGCATGCCGAGATCGGCGGCGAGGAAAGCCGCGGCGTAACCGCCGGGTCCGGCGCCGATGACCGCGATGTTCTTGGCGTTCTCAGTCATGCGAGCAAAAAAGCTTTAACGCAGAGGACGCAGAGCTGAATGAATGCAAAATTCAAAATGAAAAATGCAAAATGAGTGACGCCGTTCGGTTCGGGCACCTAGCACTCACTGCAGCAGTCTTCATTTTGCATTTTGCATTTCTCTGTGTCCTCCGCGTCCTCTGCGTTAGGTTTCTATCCTTCGAGCGCGAGCAAGAGAGGTTGTTCGAATGCTTCCGCAACCCAGCGGATGAATCTGGCTGCTTCGGCGCCGTCGATGACGCGGTGGTCGTAGGAGAGCGAGAGCGGCAGCATCAGGCGCGGACGGAACTCGCCGTCGGGTGTGCCGTCTTCGTTCGTCGAACCCGACGGTTGGAACACCGGCTCCCACTGCGCCCGTGCGATGCCGAGGATCGCCACCTCAGGCGCGTTGATGATGGGCGAGAAGAACGTGCCGCCGATGCTGCCCAGGTTCGAGATGCTGAAGACGCCGCCTTCGAAGTCTTCCGGCGTGAGCTTGCGGTCGCGCGCTCGTTGCGAGACCTGCGCGAGTTCCACCGCGAGCTGCGTGATGTTCTTGCGGCCGACGTCGCGAATGACGGGCACGACGAGGCCGCGCTCCGTGTCGACCGCCATGCCGATGTTGAGGTACTTCTTCAGTACGATCTGCTCGTTCGCGAGGTCAATGCTCGAAGCGAACTTGGGGAAGACCTTCAGCGCCGACGCGATGACCTTGAGCGCGACGGCGGTCGTGGTCAGCTTGCCGCCGGCTTTTTCGACGCGCGGGCCATACTTCTTGCGCAGCACTTCGAGCGCGGTGATGTCGGCTTTGTCATTCTGCGTGACGCGCGGTATCTGCCAGGCGACGCCCATCTGGCGCGCAGTGGCGCGGCGCACCGCCGACATCGGTTGCTTTTCGACCTCACCGAATTTTGAGAAGTCGGGCAGCGGTGGCGCAACGATCGCGACGCCGCCCGCAGCGGGCGCGGCTTTGCTGCGGTCGCGGGCGAAGCGCTTGATGTCATCGCGCGTGACGCGTCCACCGGGACCGGTGGGCTGCACTTGCGTGATGTCCACACCGATCTCGCGCGCCAGCTGGCGGACAGAGGGAGCGGCAGGAACATCGGCTGCCGATTTGCCGCCCGGTGTCGTGGGACGTGAAGGCGTGGGCGCGTAACGGGCGACAGGTGGAAGATCCTGCTTAGGAGCCGGGGCTGCCTGCTCTTGTCCGTTGGCACGGGCGCGCTGTGATGGCTGGGGCTCAGCGGGTTCTTCCGCGGCGGGCGCAGATTCCGCGGCCTCGGCCGGTTCCGCCGACTTGCTCATCGCGGTGGATTCGGTCGCCCTCTTCTCTTCTTTCTTAGCAGGCGCACCGCCGGCGCCGTCTTCGACTACGAGCAATGTCTGGCCGACGCTGATCTTCTGACCTTCCTTCGCGCGGATCTCGGAGATCTTGCCGCCGGAAGGCGACGGGACCTCGATGGTGGCCTTATCGGTCTCGATCTCGACGATCGGCTGGTC
>CAYWSH010000006.1:0-60316 GCA_964460655.1 uncultured Terriglobales bacterium
TGGCGAAACTGGCAGACGCACGGGACTTAAAATCCCGAGGTCCGAAAGGACCGTGACGGTTCGACTCCGTCCCCGGGCACCAACCACAGGCTGGAACGAGATCCTTCGGCCAAAGCCGGGCCTCAGGATTTCGCCTGCGGGCTCCCGCGCCGCGCAGCGGCGCTCACGCCCGCAAAACGGCTCAACTTAAAATCCCGAGGTCCGAAAGGACCGTGACGGTTCGACTCCGTCCCCGGGCACCAAGTACGATTTGCGATCTGTGATTGCGTGATTTGCGATTGAAGACCCTAACCGCCTTTACGCTGCTGTTATGCGCGCAGGCGGCTCACGCGCAGACGGCTGATCCGCCCGCCGCGAATCCCGCGCGGCCGACCGTCGCGACGCCGGCGACGCTCACGCCCGTCGGCTATCTGCAATTCGAGACCGGCGTGCAAGGCGCACGGACATCGCCGGAGTTCGTTTCGCGTTTCGGCGTGAACGAGGTCGTGAAGCTGGCGGTCCATCCGCGCCTGCAACTGCTCGTGCTCGGCGAACCGTTCGTACACTCCCGCGTTGGCGGCAGCAAGGCGAACGAGGCAGGCGATCTCTTTCTCGGCGCGCAGGCAGTGCTGCGTCAAGGGGAAGGCGCGCGACCGACGTTCGGCGCCAGCTACATCGGGCATGCGCGCGCCGGCACGTCGCCTGACATCGACCTCGGCACGGCCGAGCACTCGCTCACCCTGCTCGCCAGCGCGGACGTACGCGGTTTCCACTACGACACGAATTATTGGTTCAATGATGTGCGTGACGGCGCATTGAACCGCCTGCAACTCGGCCAGACGATCTCGGTAGCGCACCCTCTCGGCCGCGGCTTCGGGCTCGCCACCGAGTTGTGGCACTTCACGCAGCCGCTGACGCACGGCCATGCTGTAGGCAATCTTTGGACGGTGAGCTACGCCGCGCGGCGTAACCTGGTATTCGATGTGGGATTCAATCGCGGGCTCACCAGCACGTCAACGCGCTGGGAGGTCTTCGGAGGATTCACGTACCTGTTGCCGAAGAAATTGTGGCGTTAGTTTTTCTGCTCTTGTCGCTCCGCTCCAAACCGCCGAAGGTCAATGCTCGCTCGAATACCCTCTAAGCCTCGCAGCGCGCTCCGTAGCAGCCCTACCAGGTCTGCGAGCTGAAGAGCAGTTCGCTGAAGTTCTTGGTCAGGCTGCGCACCATGTTCTGCGCCATCTGCGCCGAGGTGTGCCGCAAACGCCGCGAGAGCGTGAGCGCCACTGAGCGATAGAAGCGCTGCCCGAGCCCGGGCGCTTTGTCGAACAGTTGCTGCAGGTCAGCCGCGCTGATGGCATCGGCTTCCACGGAGCCATCGGCGACGACGGAGGCGCTGCACCCGGAGTTCTCCAGGAACGCCATCTCACCGCAGATCTCCCCGGGGCCGAGGACGGCCAGCAGGACCGGTTCGCCTTCCACCATGCGCTCGACGCGCGCCTGGCCCTTATACAGGATCAGGAGGCCCTGGTTCGTCATGTCTTGCTGCAATAGCGCTTCGCCGTCGGTAAAGACGCAACGGTGCGCCTTGGCCTTGAGCATGCGCCAGTCTTCCGGACAGAGGAACGCCAGCGGATGTCCGTGATCCCGTCCGGCGCGAGCGGTGGTTGTAAGCAGGCTACGGAGCCCTGCCTGAGGCATTGCGTTGGTCACGAGCGCATAGTAGCCATGGCCAAATTCGCGCGATAGATAACTTAGGTAATGTTGGATTACCGCTGTGATTCCAGTCGCGTAGCGGATGCGCCGGGGGTAACCGGCAGCCTACGGTGTTCTCCTTATTATTAGGTGGAACCGCTACGGCGTGCAGCTTCGCACCAGCTTGCCATTCAGTTCGATGTCGCGGCAGATCGGCTCTGGCCGGATCGAGAGCGTGAGGCTCTGCCCCAGGATCTTGTCGATAGTCTTCTGATCAGCCGTCATGATGCCGACCTTCACGAGCCGCGGCGTCAGCTTGGCCCACTGCTTGTCGATGGCGAACGCCTTGCGGAACAGCGGTAGCGAATCGCCGACTCGGTTCATGTTCACGAGCGCCACGGCGTGCCAGAACGCCATCTCGGCCTTACGCGAAGGCTGCACGTCGTCGCGGTCGCCGACCATCTGCTCGGCCGTCCCGTACTCGCGCAGTGCGCCTTCATTGTCCTTCTTCTCGACCGCGAGGTCGCCGGCGTTCATGTGGTTGTACGCGCGCTGCAACATGACGAGGCGCCGCAGCTCGAGCAGCGGCTGCGGATGATCGTCCACGCGCACGTCGAACTCTTTCTCCCACGGCTTCTTCGAGCGGTCGCCGCTCACGATGATCAGCGCCGCTGATTGCCGCCCGCGAATATCGCCACCGGCGCGCTGCGCCGCATCAAGCGCCGCCAGCATGCGCTCGGCCAGATCTCCCTTCGTCTCCTGATATGCCTTCGCCATGGCCGGCCAAATACCGTCGTTGTCCATGAGGTTGGCCTGGACGGCGAAGTTCTCGCCCACCTGCCAGCATCCGCCGGCCGTGCCCTGGCCGTCAGCGCAGGCGGCAGTCATGCCGCTTCCGGCTGTCCCGCCCGCCGAGGGAATGTCGCCGTGCCCGGTCCAAGTGATGACATGTCCCTGCGCATCGATGAAGGCAACCTGGCGAATATTGCTTGCGGAATCCGCGGCGAGTAATCCGCGCAGCGCATCGGGCGCCGACTTACCATTGCGCATCAGTGCCAGCCCGTTCGGCCCGTACGCCGGATCGACCAGCGACTGCGTCGCTACCGCGCCGACTCCAGGTTCGGCCCAGGTGACGATCGCTCCCACGCTGAACCAGTGCGATTGCACCGCCGCGCCGATCTCACCGGTCTGTGGATCGCGCGCCACGATGCTGAACGTGCTCACCGGACGCAGCGGCCGCGGCGCGTCCTGGGCATAGAGAGAGAACCCTGCAAGAAGAAGAAATGCCAGGCGTTTCATGCCCAACATTGTAAAGAAATCACCGCGGGGGCGCGGAGGCGCAGAGAGAAAGAAAGATGTCATGCTGAGCGAGCAGCCGGGACGAAGTCACGGCTGCGTAGTCGAAGCATCCCTATTGCTGCGGGGGTCTCGGGTGGTATAGGGATCCTTCGACTGCGCTCCGCCTTCGCGTCGCTCCGCTCAGGATGAGGCAGCCAATCATGGCGTCAGCGTCAGCCGATGCTTTGCACTCTTCTCTACTGCACCCGGCGTGAACGCCAGCGGAAAGCTGAACGTGCCCTCATACCACGACTTCCACTGGTCGTTGTAGTGCTCGCTGAAGAGCTGCCCGGATTCACCGGTCACGATGTTCAGGTACGACGCATCGAGGTCGGCGAAGTCCGTCGCCATGCGTTCGCTCGGGCCGAGCATGCGCCCGACCTGCTTCACCGTGGTGCCATTGCCTGACTGCGCTTGCACGCCCGGGCCCGACATGCCACGCAGCAACGGGATCTGCCCGAACAGCGGGTGATTCAAGTCGATCGGATGTGCCGGCCCCCACTTCCACGTCGCGAGTTCCTTCGGCGCGTCCGGCGCAGCGACCGCGGCCTCGACTGCGGCCACGAGCAACTCATCCCACGACGCGACCCCCTTCGGCAGCCAGCGCGCCGGCTGCTTCATCAGCAGGTTCTCGAGCGCGACGGTCGAGCTGAACCACTGGTATTGCGGCGGCGTCTTCGCGTCGGCCGGCAGCGGCACAGTGACCGCGATCAGTCCCGAGGTACTGACGCCGCGCGGTGCGAGTAGCTTGCGCCACAGCTCGCGCCGCGTCGCGGCTACGACGCTCGGCGCTACCGCATCGCGCGACACGATGCCGTTCCAGCCGCGCATCTGGTCAGCTGCCGCGCGCGCGCGTGCCGACGCGTTCTTCGCGTGGTCCACCGCATAGACAAAGCGTTCTGCGCAGAAGCGGTCGAATCCCGATTCGACATCGTTCTGCAGCGCGAGCATGTCCTGCGCGGTCAGCTGTGGCTTCGCGTGCAGCACGCGATAAATGCGCTCGGTGCGATACGCCGAACCCCATTCGTTGCTCAAGGCGAACGGATATTTGTCCGGCGTGATGCGCGCGTTGGCCGTTGCGATCACGCCGCTCGGTGGATCGAACACACTCGGCAAGCGCTCGAACGGCACGTAGCCCGTCCACTCGTGCGCGTTGTCGCTGCCGGAGACCGGAACACTGCCATCGCCGCTGGTGCGGATGGGGATCTTCCCGGTCGCCTGATAGCCGATGTGCCCATCAACGTCGGCATAGACGACGTTCTGCGAGGGCCCGTTGAACTGCGCGAAGGCCGCGCGGAACGATGCCCAGTCCGTCGCCGCGTTCACGTCGAAAAACGGCGCCGTGAGCGGCTGCTCATAGATGACCCAGCGCAGCGCCAGCGGACGCGTCTCGCCCGTGATCAGTTCGGTCGCGACTGGCCCGTGGCGCGTCGCCCGCACTTCCACGTGAACATCGGCTTCGCCTTTGACCTTTACGGTCTCGTCGCGCTTGAGCAGCGGATGCCAGCCATCGGGCGCCTCGTACTCGCCGCGCGAGTTCAGGTTCTCCACGTAGACGTCTTCTACCGCCGGCCCCAGGTTCGTGAATCCCCACGCGACGCGCGCGTTGTGCCCCATGATGACGTACGGCAGGCCCGGCAGCGTCACACCCACAACATCGAAACCCTGCGACGTGATGCGCAACTGCGCCTCGTACCACGTGTTCGGCACAGTGTTGATGAGGTGCATATCGTTCGCCAGGATCGGCTTGCCGCTGGCCGTGTGCGCACCGGAGACGACCCAATTGTTCGAGCCTACGGCTGTTGGCTCCTGGCTGTTGGCGTTAAAGAGCGGCTGTGCCGTCGCCTCGAGCCAATCGCCAACAGCCAAGCGCCGATCGCCTTCTACGTGCCGCCGTGTCTTCGTGGTGGACTTCTCTTCCGCGCCCGGCGTTGCACCTTCGACATCGAATTTGTCGTCCTCCGCGCCCGGCGGATGGTCGCGCCAAGAAGAGTTCGGATAAAGATCGGCTGCTAGTTCGGCGCCGATCGTCTCGGTCACGCGCCCGCGATAGATCTCGCGCAGATACAGCCCGTGGTTCAGCGACTGCGCCAGATTGATCCCGCACAACATGGAATCGAGCGCCGTCCACTGCCGCGGCTCATAGTGCAACATGCGGAACTCGATCGGCAGCCGGCCGCGCTGCGCTGCGATGAGCGCATTCACGCCCTTGGCGTAGGCTTCGAAGTGCCCGCGATCGCGCGCGGAGGCCGCCGCCATGGAGCGCTCGGCGACCTGGCGGATGCCGAGGATGCGCTGCTCGCGGTCATGCTTCACGAATGGCGGACCGAGTATCTCTGCCAACCCGCCCGCCGCGAAGCGCCGTGCCATGTCCATCTGCCACAGCCGGTCCTGCGCCGTGACGTAGCCTTGCGCGAAGAACAGGTCGGCTTCGCTGGCCGCCGTGATGTGCGGCACGCCTTGCGCATCACGGACGACCGTGACCGGCGCGGTGAGGCCCGCCACCCGCACCGTGCCATCTACCTGCGGCAGCGCAGCCGTCGCCGTGCGCCAGAACCAAAGGGCTGTGCCACCCGCGACGGCCACGATCAGCAGCAGGACAATAAGAAGGAGGCGAACGGCGATCCGGACCGTGTGCGACCGCGGGCTGCTCGCGAGTGAGGGCGAAGCCATAGGACTATTTCAACACCGGGCGATAGATCGTCCAACCGCGCGCCCGCGCCAGCGCTTCGAGGTCGGGATTGGGATTGATGGCGAACGGCCGCCGTGCCAGCTCGAGCATCGCCAGGTCGTGGATCGAGTTGCCGAACGCGGCATCCACCGGCCGGCCGACGACTTCACGGATCGCATCCGCCTTGCCCGGGCCACTCGGCACGCGGCGGATCCGATCGCTCACGATCCCGTTCTCGACCTCGACACACGCCGCCAGCACCCCCTGCGGGGGAATCCCGAAGCGCTCTACGCCGGCCTCGACCACCCAATCGTTGGTCGAAGAGACGGCCCATATCTCCGTCCCAGCCGCAGTGAGCCGCCGCACGAGTTCGAACATCTCCGGAAAGATGTTGGGCGCAACGCGCTCCGGGAAGAATCGGCGCGCCGCTGCCGCAACGTCGGCCACCTGCAACCCGGCGTGGAACGTCACCATCTCGCCGCACATCGTCGTCTCTTCCACGCCACCCGCAAGATAATGGTCGTAGCGCAGCTTCGCCGGGCCGGCTACGCTCGCCGGCAGAAAGCCCTGCTCGAGTTCCCAATAGAAAAAGTCCTGGCCGGAATCGTTCGTCCACAACGTCCCATCGCAGTCGAAAACAGCGAGCCGCGGCGCCAGCTGCAACACCCCGGCGACGAACGCTTCCTGTTCTGGCGTCAGGCTCACCGCGCGACTCCACTGAACTCCGCGAGCAAGCGCGCGTAGTCCTCGGGCGTATTGATGTTGATGGTCAGGAGCGGGTCGGCGACCGGAACGTAACGGATGTGCGGTTGATGCGCGTGCTCTACATTGCGCGCCGTCACGCCCGCCGGCGCGAACAGCCACGCCATCATCATGCGCTCGCCGGCGATGATCGGATGCCCGTGCCGCGGTCCCGTTGCCGGCACGACAGCCCAGACATCTTCTGGCGTGCTCTGCCAAACATCTTTGATGGCGGTTAGCGTGCTCTCCGCGACCGGAGGCCGGTCCACGGGCGTCACGAACACAGAATGAATGTGCTGCTCCTGCGCTGCCTGCACGCCGGTTTGCAGCGAACTGAACTGCCCGCGCTCCGGCTGCGGATTCCGGACCGGCGTGCCGCCGAGCTGCGTCACCATCTCCGCCAACGTGTCGTAGTTAGCGCCCAGCACGACGAAGATGGGTCGCGCATGCGGACGCAACAACTGGATGTGGTGCGCCAGAAAGGTCTCGTTCAGCGGTGGTTGTTGCTCGCCGAGCGGATGCGGCGGCCACGCCAGCAGCGCCTTCTCGCGTCCCATCCGCGACGACGCGCCCGCTGCCAAGATGATCGCACCAGGATTGTTCGGACGCGCCAGGGCTCAGTCCTTCGTGTCCTCAGTGTGTGCTTCGTGGTGCGCCTTGAGCCTCTCTTCGGGGACGCGCATGTGCGGCACGTCCGTGCGCGCACGCCGCCGTTCGGCGATCAACTCACCGACCACGGCGACCGCGATCTCCTCCGGCGTGATCGCGCCGATGTCGAGGCCGATGGGCGCATGCACGCGCTGAAACTTCTCGCGCGCCACGCCTTCCTTCTCCAGCTCGCGATAGATGGAGATCACCTTGCGCCGCGACCCGATCATCCCGATGTAGCGCGCGCGCGTGTCCACCGCCCAGCGCAGCACCCGCATGTCGTCGTGATGGCCGCGCGTGACAATGACCAGATAGGAGTTCTCGTTCGGCGCCAGCTGCGCGAGGACCTGCGAGAAGTCGTCGGCGTAGACGTCGGTCGCCTCGGGAAAGCGCTCGCGGTTGGCGTACTGCTCACGATCATCGGCCACCACGACGTCGAATCCGGCGATGCGCGCGACTTTGTACACGCTTTGTGACACGTGTCCCGCGCCAAAAAGATAGAGCGTGCCCGGAGGCAAGATCGGCTCGACAAAGACCTCCAGGGTCCCGCCACAGACCAAGCCGACGTCGTACTTCGGGTCTTGATTGAGGTCGAACTTCAAGGTGCGCGGCTTCTCTGACTCGATGACCTCTCGCGCCGCTTGCCACACTTCGGCCTCGACGCAACCGCCGCCGATCGTGCCGACGATGGTGCCGTCGTCGCGCACCAGCATCTTGGCCGTGGCGAACGACGGGATAGAGCCGCGCACGCTGACGATGGTGGCCAGCGCCCCGCGCCGCCCTTCGCGCCGCAGGCTTACGAGTTCTTCGTAAACGTCGCTCACAGGCTGTATTTAACCACGAAGCTTGCTCCGGATGCGCCGCTTGACGCTCCCGCGCAAACGTTCTACTCTGCGCCCGCCATGCGTAAACTCCTTCTCCTTATTATTGTCGCGCTCCCTGTAGTTGCGCTTGCCCAGCAATATGACGTCGTCATCCACGGCGGTCGCGTCATCGATCCGGAAACCGGCCTTGACGCCGTGCGCGACGTCGGCATCCGCGGCGGCCAGATCGTCGCCATCAGCGAACAACCGCTCAGCGGCGCAAAAACCATCCAAGCCAACGGCCTGGTCGTGGCGCCCGGCTTTATCGACCTGCACCAGCACGACCACACGCCCGAGGGCCAGCGTCTGAAAGCCTTCGACGGCGTCACCACGGCGCTCGAACTCGAGATCGGTGTTAACGACGTGAAGCGCTGGCTCGACCAGCATCGCGGCTCCATCATTAATTATGGGACGACCGCTTCGCATCCCGCGGCGCGCGCCAACGCCTTCGGCTTGAGCCTGGGCGACAACGAGATCGTGCCGCCTTCCGGCCCGGCAACGAATGGACCAGCGACCGCGGAACAAGTGAAGCGCATGCAGCAACGCCTGCGTGAGCAGCTCGACGCCGGCGGACTCGGCGTCGGCATGGGCATCCAGTACACGCCCGGCGCCACGCGGCAGGAGATCATCGAGATGTTCCGCGTCGCTGCCGAGCGCGATGTGCCGGTGTTCGTCCACATCCGCAGCGCCGGCCGCAACGAACCGGGCTCGAGCATTGAGTCCGTCGGCGAGGTCATCTCAGCGGCTGCCGTCAGCGGCGCCCCGCTGCACATCGTCCACCTCAACAGCATGTGCATGCGCGACGCGCCTGAGTGTTTGCGCATGATCGGGGGCGCACGCGCCCGCGGGTTGGACGTCACCACCGAGGCGTATCCCTACATCGCCGGTATGACGCAGATCAATTCCGCGCTCTTCAATCCTGGCTGGCGCGAGAAGTTCAGCATGGATTACTCCAACCTCATGTTGCCCGGCACCGGCGAGCGCCTGACGAAGGAACGCTTTGAAGAGCTGCACGCCTCGCCGAAACCGCAGACCATCATCCTGTTCAACAACACGCAGGAAGCGGTGGACGCGGCCATCACCGATCCGCTCGTCATGGTGGCGAGTGACGGCGTTGCCGGGCATCCGCGCAACGCCGGTACGTACGCGCGCTTCTATGCGCAGTACGTCCGCGAAAAGCGCTCCGTAACGTTGATCGACGCCATCCGCAAGATGTCGTACATGCCTGCACAGCGTCTGGAGAAATGCACGCCCGCCGCGCGCAAGAAGGGTCGCCTGCAAACCGGAGCTGACGCCGACATCGTCATCTTCGATCCGCAGGGGTTTCGCGACACGGCGACGTTTGAAAAAGGTTCGGTGCCGAGTGTCGGCGTGAAGTTCCTGCTGGTGAACGGCATAGTCACGATCGAGAACGGGAACGTCGTGGCTGGAGCGTCGGCAGGGAGGGCGTTGACGGGAACACAGCAGTAAATTGCGGAATTGTAGAAATGCGTAATTGCGGAATTTAACGAAGCCGACTCGCGATCAGATTCCGCAATTACGCAATTATCCGATTCCGCAATGTCGTTTATGCCAGCGCCTCTTCCAGTTCCTCTTCTTCCACCCGAACCATCGCCGCCTTCTTCGGCGTACGCTTCAGCCACCAGATGAGGGGTCCCGAGATAGACAGGAACGCAACGGACAGGCTGGCCAGGAACGCGAAGATCTTGCTCTTCCAGCCGAAGATGTCGCCGGTGTGGATCTCGCGGTTCCACTCCTTCATGTAGCGCGTGCCTGCGGGCGCGGTGCGCGCACTGCGCGACCACAACACGTTCCCGGTGAACTGGTCGAGATAGACCCACGTGCGTCCGGCCGGCGTTCCATCCTCCGGATACTTGAACCACACGCGCACGATGTCCTTCGGGCTCGCCGGGATCGTGACCTGCGTGAGGCGCGCGCCCGGAAACACTTGCTTCGCCGCCGCTTCGATCTGGTCGAGGTTCACCTGCCTCGCTCCCGGCGCCGCGGGCGCGCTGCTCAGCTTCGGATCCGCTTCCGCCGATGGCGAACCCGTGATGGCGTTGGCGATGGGGAAGAACTGCGGTTCCCAGTGCATCACCACTGCGGTGAACGCAAAAATGAAGACGAAGACCGACGCGTAGAAGCCGACGGAGTTGTGCAGGTCGAAGTTGATGCGCCGGAAGTTGCCGCTGAAGCTCGCGCCGAAGATCTTGCGCGGCCACCACAGGTAAATGCCACTCAGCGCCAGCAGGCAGAGCAGCACGGAACCCCACGTCGTCGCCAGCTTGAGGTTCGGTCCGCCCAAGAGGTTCGTGTGCAGCTGGTGTACCGCCACCATGATCCCGTTGCCGGCCCTGCGCTCGCCCAGGATCTGGCCGGTGTACTGATCCACGAACACCTGCAGCCGTTCCTTGCCTTGCACCACGCCGAAGTTGTAAGCGAGGTCGGGGCTCGGGGAACTCGCCGAAAGCTCTAGCGACATGATCTTTCCCTGCGGATACTGCTTTTTCACCGCGTCCGCCAGTTGCGAAAGCGGCAGGCGCTGCGCCTGCGGCGTCACATACGCCAGCGACGAGTTCAGCAGGTGGTCGAACTTGTACTCAAAAGTAAGCAGGGCACCTGTGATGCCCAGCAAGAAGAGCAGCAGGCAGGCACTCAACCCGATCCACAGGTGGATGTTGAACAGCAACTTGCGAAAACCGGTCATAGAACGATTCTAGGGTCGGTCGACTGTTCTATCCAATGGATTAATCGCCGTATGATGTATCGGTGTCGGCGATGACCGCCCAAGCACGCTTCCTGCGCCGTCGTTGTCTCGCCGAGTTCATGAGTTTCCGAAATCCGAACAACTATCGTCCCCCCCCCCGCGATTCTAGGGCTTCCAAACCGTTGAATCCATTGCGCATGTTCCGGAAACGGAACAAAAAAGCGACTGCTGTTACGGACTCGACGCCTACGCGTATGGTGCGATGGTTCAACGGAGCTGCAATGGCACGTCGTCTCCTCGCTGCCGCAGCGCTGCTCGCGCTGCTCCTCACCTCAACATTGATGCTCGCACCCTACCGACCTGCTCGGGCACAAGTCGCCGATACATCGGTCCCCGACGAGATCGTTTATCGGCATTATTTCCATCACATCGCGTTCCTCAAGAAGAGGGCTGACGACGCGCAAGCGAAAGGGCGAGATCGCTCGTCGCTGCGTCAGATTGTGCGTACTCAAGCCGGCCTGACGGAATACGAAGGCCAAGTGCTGGAATCGATCGCGTTGCTTTCGGAGGCCGAGATCGCAGCGCAGGACGCGAGGGCGAAGGTCATCATTGATCGGTACCGAGCGCAGTTTCCATTAGGGGCAATACCGCATGACACAACGTTACCGCCACGGCCGCCGGAGCTGGCGCAGATGTGGCGGGAGCGGAATGCCATGATCCTACTAGCGCGGGACCGCTTACATGGCGCATTGGGTGATGCCGCGTTCGCCAAGTTCGACACATATGTAAAAGCGCAAGCTGCCGCGGAAGCCGCCCGATGAAAAGGACCACGATTGTCCTCGCCCTTCTGCTGCTGTTCACGTGGTCAGCCGAGGCCCAGCACATCACCGGCTGGGCGGAAGCCGCCTATGACACGACGAATGATCAGGTTCTCGGCATCTGTTACACGGAGCTGGATTATGATTCGATGTCGCACTATCGCGCATTCGTAAGCTGCACGATGGTAGACGCCAACGGCAATCAGATGGCGTACGGGGAAGAAGAGGATTTCTCCAGCGCCGGGCATGTCGAGGTAGATTTGCAGGCAGAGAACACTTCTTACGACCCTGGCAGCGAGTTCAGGGTGATTCCGAAGCACTGGGCGACGCAGCTCGATTTCGACGAAAACCCGGATTGCGGAGAGCAGCGTTGCGACGTCGTGTATTTCGACCCGGACAACTTCGGCCGTTTTGCCGGCCTTAGCCAGACCTATGGACCCTGGGCAGATTTCTTCGGGCCGGGCCCGTTTCAGTCCGGGTTTCAGCGCAGGCTGAAGTTAGGTGACACGCCGAAGACGGTCAAGAAACCATGCGCCAAACCTGTCAATTGGACACAGACCGCTTTGAGCGGCCCAAGCGGTGGGAATTTTCACTTCGATTACACATGGGAGTCTAGTACGGGACCAAACCGAGCATACGACCTCGCCGCATCAGGTTGTTCGATTCGGGAGGAAGTTTGGTATCCAGGCTCTTCAGGGCCAGGCGTTTGGTACTCGTGGGCAAGTCCTCCGTATTATCCGGGTAGCACCAGCCCCAATCCCGATTCGCATAGTGTGGCCGTCGAATTGGGACATGCCACAGACGACCATACGCCCAAGCCATGGAGTTATGGCGGGGCTGATGATTTCAACGCGATTCAGTATTACAAATACTCATGTACGTGTAGCAACGAAACAGACGTAGTTCTCGCGGGCCCAATGTGGATTCATCGCAAGGTGGAAGAAAGAGCTGACCACAATTGGAAGTACACAATAACGAAGTCGGGTATAACGGCAACGCTAGATCCAATCCCGTTCTGAGGAATTCGTATGCACAAGGCAGGTTTAGTCGTTGTCGTGTTGTTAAGTATTCTCTTACCTGCACAGCAGCCCGACAAATGCAGCACCCGAGACCATTCGGATTGGGTGTTGCGTTCATTGACGAAAATCGGGGGGCTCCGCGTCGGCATGAATCGTGCCGATGTCAAAGTGCTATTTCAGGAAGAGGGCGGCCTCTCCAACCGCCTCACCCGTACGTACGTCTACCGCGAATGCCCTTACCTGAAGGTCGACGTTCAGTTCACGCCTGTAGGGGGCGGTACAGCAGAGCGCGATGAAGACAAGATCGCCAGGATCTCAAAGCCCTATCTGGCACAGGTGAGGACTGATTAAGCCCTCACCTCCCTGACCCGCGCGACTCTGCAGACTCGCCCTATCGTTTTTGCCGATTACTCCCGTGGCGCAATATGTATTTTGCCGAAGGGCGACGCTGCGAGAGAATCGCCGCTCTGAGATCGCCCAGCTTTCATGGTCTTCACCTGCTCTCACTGCGGTCACGAATATCCCACCACGGAAGCGCGCTGGCGCTGCCAGTGCGGCGGCTACTTCCGCCTGCGACAGACGCCGATGTTCGATCGCGCGGACCTCGCCAAGCGCCAGCTGAATCTGTGGCGCTATCGCGAAGCGCTCGGCATCGAAGCCGGCACGGAAGCCGTTTCGTTGGCCGAAGGCTGGACGCCGCTCACCGCGACGCAGCTCGGCGGGCGTGAATTCCTGCTCAAGCTCGACTACCTGACGCCTACCGGTTCTTACAAAGACCGCGGCAGCTCCGTCATGATCAGCCAGCTCCAACGCTGGGGCGTGCGGCACGTGGTCGAGGATTCCTCGGGGAACGCCGGCGCTTCGGTCGCGGCGTACGCGGCCAAGGCCGGCATGGCCTGCGACATCTTCATTCCTGCCTCGACCTCCTCCGGCAAGGCCGCGCAGATCGCGATGTACGGCGCCTCGCTGCGGCGCATCTCCGGTTCACGCGAGCAGACCACCGAGGCCGCGCTCGCCGCCGCGACGAACGGCGCCACGTTCTACGCCAGCCACAACTGGAGCCCGTACTTCGTCACCGGCATGAAGACCATCGCCTACGAGGTCGCCGAACAACTCCAGTGGCAGGTGCCTGACTGGGTCGTGTTGCCCGTCGGCGGCGGCAGCCTGCTCGTTGGCGTCTATCTCGGGTTCAAAGACCTTGCCGCTGCCGGCATCACGTCCCGCGTGCCGAAGATCCTCGCGGTCCAGGCCGCAGCGTGCGCTCCCGTTGAGCGCGCCTGGACCGCCGGACTCAACACCGTGCCCGCGGTGGAGAAGCGTCCGACCGCGGCAGAAGGCATTTCCGTCGCGCGCCCGGTGCGCGGCGAAGACGTACTGGACGCCATTCGCGGTTCCGAGGGGCGCGTCGCCACGGTAGAAGAAGACCAGCTCTGGGAATCGTTCGCCTTGCTGGCGCGCCACGGTGTGTACGTCGAGCCGACGTCGGCCGCCGCGCCCGCCGCCGCCTTGCACGCTTGCGCCCGCGGTCTGATCGCGCCGAGCGAGCGCGTGGTCGTGGTGCTTACCGGCATCGGACTTAAAGCCACAGACAAGATCGTCGAGTACCTTGACGCCCGGACCGTCGAACGGGCGGCATCCGCGGAAGAGACCGTAGCCTCTGGCCGATAATAGAAAGCACCGAGCCAACAGCATGAGACTTCATCGTTCCCTTCGCTTCGTTCTTCTCCTTGCCGTGTGCTCATCGGCTTTCTCGGCCGAGAAGCGCGGCTTCCGTCCCGAGGACGTTTACTTGTTGCAGTCGCTGGCCGACCCGCAAGTCTCGCCCGACGGGAAGCTCGTCGCTTACACGGTGACGAGGGTCGACAAGGCGAAGAACCGTCGCGTCTCCAGCGTCTGGCTCGTTCCCACCGATGGCAGCGCCGCGCCCCGCGAACTGAAGGGCGCGCACGCCGGCCGCGCCGCCCGCTGGACCCCCGATGGTCGCATGGTCGCGTTCATCGCGAGCTCGGTCGAGCCGGCGGACGCTCCCGCCGTCAAACCCGATCCAACGGCCAAGCCCGATCCTGCCGCCGGCAAAGCGCAGGTGTATGCGGTCGCGCCCGATGGCAGCGCCGCGCCGGCCAAGCTCACGAATTTCAAAGACGGCGTCTCGCGCTTTTCCTGGTCGCCCGATGGCACGAAGCTCGCGTGTGTCGTGAAGTCCGCGGAAGACGATGCACCGCGCAACTCCGACACCAAGCACTACAGCAGCATGATCTATAAGTTCGACGGTCAGGGCTGGTCCGACGGCAAGCACAACCACATCTGGATCGTGGACGCGAAGAGCGGCAAGTCAACGCAGCTCACCAGCGGCGCAAACCGTGACGACAACGATCCGCAGTGGTCGCCTGACGGGAAGTGGGTCTCTTACTCATCGTCCGATAGCAGCCCGTCGCTGCGCGAGACGATGGGGGTCGGCAACGTGTTCATCACCGCCGCGGACGGCAGCGGCACGCCGCGCTCGCTCGCCGACGGCCGCGCGTACCTGCAGGACCCGCGCTGGTCGCCGGACGGCAAGTGGATCGCTTTTGCCGCCGCACCCACGCCCGATGAACAGCCACAACTCTGGCTGACGCCATCGGCCGGCGGCGCCGCAAAGCTCGCCACGGAAGTCGACCTGTTCCCCAGTGGCATCTCGTGGTCCGACGATGGTGACCTCTTCTTCTCGGCGCTCGAGCGTGGCACGCAGCACGTCTTCCGCGTCGATATCGCGCATGGCAGGAGCGCGCTGGTCGTCGCCGGCAATCGCTCGGTCGGAAACCTCGAAGTCGCCGACAGGACACACCGCCTCGTCTTCTCCGCCACCGACTCGCAACATCCGATCGAGCTGTACTCCGCCGACTTCGACGGCAAGAACGAAAAGCAGCTCACTCATATCAACCAGCAGTATCTCGACGAGGTCGCACTCTCTCAGGCGACGGAATTCACCTGGAAGAGCGCCGACGACCTCACCATCGAAGGCTGGCTGGTGAAGCCGCTGAACTTCCAGCCCGGCAAGAAATATCCGTTGGTGCTGAGCATCCACGGCGGACCGAACGGCATGTGGGGCTACCAGTACGCGTCGGACGCGCAACTCTTCGCGGCGAACGGCTGGGCGGTGCTGATGGCGAATCCGCGCGGCTCCTCCGGCTACGGCATGAAGTTCCAGCGCGCCGTCGCCGGTGAGTGGGGCGGTAAAGCGGTGCAGGACCTGCTGAAGGGCGTAGAGACTGCGCTCGCCAACAATCCGTGGCTCGACAAAGACCGCATCGGTGTGACGGGTGTGAGCTACGGCGGCTTCATGAGCGATTGGATCGTCACGCAGACGAAGATCTTCAAGGCGGCGGTGCCGATCGCCGGCATCAGCAACCTGATCAGCGTGGAAGGCACGCGTGACGGCGCCTACGGCCACAGCCGCGACTTCGGCGGCGACCTGTGGGAGGGCTTCGACAATTACTGGAAGTATTCCGCTGTACGCCTTGCGAGGAATGTCGATACGCCGGTGCTCTTCCTGCACGGTGAAGCCGACAATCGCGTGCCGCCGAGCCAGGCCGAAGAGTATTTCCGCGCGCTCAAGCACTTCGGCAAGACGGCCGAGATCGTGCTCTTCCCGCGCGAAGCGCACAGCCCGGGCGGCTACGAACCGAAACATCTGGTCGAGAGCTTCCAGTGGCGGCAATACTGGTTCGACAAATATCTGAACGGCAATACGCAAGCCGTCGCGCCCGACATGCGTCGCCCCGTTAAGGAAGCGAACGAAGTCGCGGCGAAGGAGAACTGAAGCAGCACCGTATACTCACTGCGGCGATGAAGAAGATCTTCCACCGGCCCTGCCTGATCATTTCTCTCGTCACTCTCTGCGTGTGCCTGCCGCTGCTCATGCTCTGCGGCCAAGCCACCGCGCCGCCGCCTCCGGGCTTCAAGACACAAGCCGCATCGCAACTGAAGACCGGCGAGGAGATCTTCAAGGCCGCCTGCGTCGCCTGCCACGGCCCTGATGGCAAGGGCACGCCCGAGGCTGTTGCCGGCTTCGAGCGGCCTGATACGTTCCCTGACTTTGCCGATTGCCCAACGACTACGCCCGAGACCAACGTCTCCTGGCGCGCGACCATCACGAACGGCGGGCCGCCGCGCGGTTTTTCATCAATCATGCCGGCGTTCGGTGAAGCGCTCACCGCGGAGCAGATCGACAAAGTCGTCGGCTACCTCCGCACGCTATGCACGAACCCACGTTGGCCGCGCGGCGAGCTGAACCTTCCCCGCGCGCTCAACACCGATAAGGCGTTTCCCGAAAGCGAGAACGTCTTCACTTCGACGATCAACGGCAGTGGCGCGCCGGGATTCGAGATGGAAGCGATCCACGAGCGGCGCTTCGGCATGAAGAACCAGATCGAGATCGGCGTGCCGTTCGCCTTCGCGAACCAGAATCACTCGTGGACGGGCGGCGTCGGCGACATCGTGTTCGGCGCCAAGCGCGTGCTGTACTCGGATCTGCGCCGCGGCAACATATTTAGTGTGCAAGGCGAAGTGTCGGCGCCGGTCGGAAGCTATGCGAAGGGATTCGGAGCCGGAACGCCGGTGTTCGGGCTGTTCGGCGCTTATGGCCAGGTGCTGCCACGCAACACGTTCCTGCAATTCCAGTCCGGGGCCGATCTGCCGGTCGACACGAAGAAGTCAGCGCAACTCGTCTTTTGGAACACCGCCGTCGGCAAGACGTTCGCGCAGAACCACGGCCACGGCCGCCTGTGGTCACCGATGGTCGAATTCCTCGGCGAACGCGAGCTCGTCTCCAGCGCACTCACCAACTGGGACATGGTCCCGCAGATGCAAGTGACGCTCAACAAGCGCCAGCACATCCGCGGCAGCCTCGGCGTGCGCTTCCCCATGAACAACACCAGTACCCGGGGTCCGCAGGTGCAGTTCTACCTGCTGTGGGACTTCGCCGACGGCAAATTGCTGGAGGGCTGGTGAGGAAAAGCATTGCGGAAGTGCGAAATTGCGGAAGTGCGAAATTGGCCCGCGTCTTCGATTTCGCAATTTCCCAGTTTCGCAGTTTCGCACTTGTCGCGTCCGCGGCCGCGATCATCCTTGCCAGTGTGGTCGCCGTCAGTGGCGAAAAGACCAAAGAGCCGCCCAAATTCCAGACCTCCGACCGCTGTGTCGCGTGCCACAACGGCATCACGACCCAGGCGGGCGAGCAGCTCTCCTTCGGTTTCGATTGGCGCACCAGCATGATGGCGAACTCGTCGCGCGATCCCTACTGGCAGGCGAGCGTGAAGCGTGAGATCGCCGACCATCCGGAAGCGCGCGCCGAGATCGAGGACGAGTGTTCCGTCTGCCACATGCCCGTGGTGCGCTACGGATATATGCTGGCCGGGAAGAAGGGTCAGATCCTCTCGCATCTCCCGATTGACCCCAAGAAGAAGGATAAGGCCGCGGCCGACGGGGTCAGTTGTTCGGTGTGCCATCAAGTGAGCCCAGCGAACCTCGGCAAGCGCGAGAGCTTCAACGGGCGCTTCATCGTCGATCCGGCAACCATAGGCGCAGCGCATGCCGAGTACGGACCGTTCGCCATCGAGCCCGGCTTGCAGCGCATCATGCAGACCTCGAGCGTCGGCTTCCAGCCGACCGAGGCCGCGCACATCCGCGACTCGGCGCTCTGCGCCACGTGTCACACGCTCTACACCAAGGCGCTCGGCGCCAACGGCGCTGAGGTCGGCTCACTGCCTGAGCAGATGCCCTACCAGGAGTGGTTGCACAGCGACTATCCGAGCAAGAACACATGCCAGTCGTGCCACATGCCGGAGGTCCACGGCATGACGGCGGTGACGGCGGTGCTTGGCACAGCGCGCAGCGGCGCACGCCGCCATACGTTCATCGGCGCGAATTTCATTATGCAGCGGATCCTCGGCGCCTTCCCCATGGAACTGGGCGTCGCCGCTCCGGCCGAGGACTTCAACGCCGCAGCGGAACGCACCATCGCTTTCCTGCAGAACGAATCGGCGCATATCACGATCACGAGCGCTGGCGTGGCCCAGAACACGCTGCGCCTGGCTGTGCGCGTCGAGAACCGCAGCGGGCACAAGCTGCCGACGGCGTATCCCTCGCGCCGCGTCTGGCTGCACCTCGTTGTGCGCGACGCGGAGCAGCGCGTGGTTTTCGAATCGGGTGCGCTCAATCCTGATGGCTCCATCGCAGGCAACGACAACGATGCCGATCCGCTGCGCTTCGAGCCGCACTACCGCGAGATCACGCGCGGCGACCAGGTACAGATCTTCGAACCTATCCTGAAGGACTCGGCCGGCCGCGTGACGACCGGTCTGCTCGCCGCCGTCGGCTATCTGAAAGACAATCGCCTGCTGCCGGCGGGATTCCGCAAGAGCACCGCGGACCCTGACATCGCCGTCGTCGGCGAGGCTGCGAGCGATCCGGATTTCACCGACACGGGCAGCACGACGCGCTACGCCATCGCGCTCGGCGACGCGCGCGGCGCGCTCCACGTCACCGCCGAGCTCTGGTACCAGCCGATCGGCTTCCGCTGGGCGCATAATCTGGAGAAATATGATTCGGAGGAAGCCCGGCGTTTCGTGCGGTATTACGGCAAGCTGTCGGCGACGAGTGCCGTACGCCTGGCTGCGACCGATATCGTCCGGCAGGCTTCATCGGCGCAGGCGATTACAACCACGGCAAAATATCAATTTGTTCGATGAGCATTAACCAAGGTTTAATCATCGTGCCCTAAACCCCGTGAGGTGCTTCCATGCGGCGTTTCCTCGTCTTCGTGGGCTGTCTGCTCGCTCTCTGTGGCTCCGTCTGCGCGCAATCCCAGAATGCTTCTCTCTCCGGTCGCGTCGTCGACCAGTCGGGCGCCGGCATCGTCGGCGCCGACGTCACGGCGACCAACATCGAGACCAACGTAGCGTCGGACACCAAGACCAACGACGCGGGAAACTACGTTTTCGCAACGCTGTCGCCGGGGACCTACCGGCTCACGGTGAAGGCCCAGGGTTTCCGGCAGAACGTGCTGGAACGGATCGTCGTTCACGTGCAGGACCGCCTCACGGAGAACATTTCCCTGCAGGTCGGCGCCATGGACCAGATCGTGACCGTGACTGCCGAAGCACAACCGTTGAACACCGAGAGCGCCGCCGTCGGCACGGTGGTCGAACGTCAGTTCGTTTCCAACATTCCGCTCAACGGCCGCAGCTTCCAGGGTCTCATTACGCTGACGCCGGGCGTGACCACGGTCGCGACCAATACGAATAACGCCGGGCAGTTCGTGGTGAACGGCCAGCGTGCGGACACTAACTACTTCACGGTCGATGGCGTGAGCGCCAACACCTCGACGCCCATCGCCGGCAACACGCTCATCAACGGCACCGGGGCGTCGGCTGCGACGAGCGCCTCGGGCGGTTTCAACAACATGGTGTCGGTCGACGCGCTCCAGGAGTTCCGCATCTCCACGTCGAGCTTCGCGCCGGAATTCGGACGCTCGCCGGGCGGGCAAGTCTCGCTGGTCTCGCGCGCCGGTACCAACGCCTTCCACGGCGACATCTTCGACTACCTGCGCAACACCGTGCTCGACGCCAACGACTGGTTCCTGAAAGCAAAGACGAATGCTGCGGGCGTCTCGACCCCGTCGCCGCGCGGCGTGGTGCAGCAGAATGATTTCGGCGGCGTTCTAGGTGGCCGGATCATCAAGGACAAACTCTTCTTCTTCGGTTCCTACGAAGGGCTGCGGCTGAACGCGCCCAGCCCGGCGGTGAAAACGGTGCCGACGCAGGACCTGCGGACAAAGGCCGCGGCGGCAGTCGCCAACGGCGTAACGGGCTACATGGCGCAGTTCTGGAACGCCTACCCGCTGCCCGACGGGAATCCCACAACGCTCTGCACCACCGCCGCCACCTGCATCGCGAACTACACCGCCAGCTTCCCCAGCCACACGGAACTCGACGCCACGAGCGCGCGCGTGGATTACGTCATCAATCCGCGCATGAACCTGTTCGGCCGCTACAGCCACACCCCATCGAGCCTCCTGAGTGCTGACACCGTCAAGACCAACGCCACCGCCTTCTTGAGCGACACGTACACGGCAGGCTTGACCAGCACCTTCACCAACACCCTGACCAACGACGTGCGCTTCAACTTCACGCACGCCACCTACGTCAACGCGGTCAACCCGATCAATTTCACGGGATCTTTCAGCACGATCTTCCCGACGGGCTTTGCGCAGCCGGAGCAGGACTTCGACAAGAGTTCCTACGCCTTCCAGTTCAGCTTTACCGGCGTAGACACCTTGAACCTCTCGCCCAATGCGCGCAACCACGGCAACGACCAGATCAACATCACCGATTCGGTCAGCTGGCTGCGCGGTTCGCATCAACTGAAGTTCGGCGGCGACTTCCGCCAGCTCACGCCCGCGGCCAACCAAGCGAACCACAACAACAACATCACCTTCACCGGTACGACCTGCCCAGCGGGCTCCGGCTTCACGGGACTGCCCGGCTTCATTTGCGGCATCGCGAACCTGGCCAACATCCAGCATCTGGTGCCGCTGCATTTCCGCATCCGGCAGTATTCGTTCTTCGGCCAGGACACCTGGAGGATCAGCCAGCGCCTCACCGCGACGTATGGCGTGCGCTGGGACATCAATCCGGCGCCTGACTACCTCACGTATCCGGCGTGGGCGGTCGACCCCAATGGCTTCGATAAGACCAATCTGCTGACCATGAAGATATTGGGGCTCGGACCCACGGCATACGAGACACGTTTCGGCAACGTGGCGCCGCGTGTTGGCCTGGCCTACCAGCTCTCCAAGAGCGCTGATTGGGGCTCGGTCATCCGCGCCGGCTACGGCGTCTTCTATGACAGCGGCGCTAACTCCGCGGCGACACTCCAGGGTCCGTACAGCGCGCGCTGCAACAATCAAGGCGCGTGTACGCTGCCGCCGTACACCGGCCCGACGCTAGCGACCGTCCCCATGCCGCTCTCCGTCGCCAACGAACGGTTCGTCAAGGTGCCGGTATTCCCGTCGAGCTTCACCTTCCCCATCGCGTTGCAGACCGATCAGTTGATCGACCCGCACTTCCGCCTGCCTTACGTGCACGAGATGAACCTGACGTGGGAGCAGCAGATCAAGGCCCGGCAGACTCTGTCGGTCGGCTACGTAGGCGCACTCGGCAAGCACCTGATCGCACCGGTGCTGTACCCGCCTAACAAGGTCAATCCGAATTACCTGGGGAACGGGACCATCGGCGACACGGTGAACGTGTTCGAGAACGCCGCCAACTCCTGGTATCACTCGTTGCAGACCAAGTTCCAGCGCCAGTTCACCAACGGGCTCGGCGCGCTCGCGTCGTACACCTGGTCGCACTCCATCGACACGCAATCCACCGGCAACGGCGTGAACCAGAACGGCGCCCTCTTGCAAGCTGTGCCGACGGCTGCCAACCTGGCCACCATCGGGCTTGCCACCGGCCTGCTGAAGGCCAGTTCAGACTTCGACGTCCGCAACGCGTTCGCCTTCTCTCTCGTCTACGAGACGCCGAAGCGCGGCAACGCATGGGAACGCGCCGTCGTCGGTCACTGGACGATCTCGCCGATCTATCACTACCAATCGGCGGCGCCCGTCGACGTGATCCTGAACGCGACTTCGACGTTGGCCTCGGCAACGAACCTGATCCAACGGCCGAATCTCATCCCCGGCGTTCCGCTCTACGTCACGGGTGACGCTTGCGCTACGCAGTACGCCACGGCTGTCATTACCGGCGGCGCCTCAGGTCCGTCGGGCTTCTCGTGTCCGGGCGGGCGCGCCTTTAACAATACGGTGGTCACGTCGGCGATGGCGAGCACTCTCGCCGCCGCCGGCTGCGTGACGACGGCGAATGCCCAAGGCATCATCACTAGTGCCAAAGGCGCATTCTGCACGCCGACGCCGGTCGGCACGCAGGCAGTCTCGGGCAATGTGGGACGCAACATCCTGCGTGGCTTCCCACTCCAGGAGCTGGATTTCTCGCTCTCGCGTGATTTCCCGCTCAATGAGCGCTTCCGCCTGAAGTTCCAGGCTGACATGTTCAACGTGTTCAACCATCCGAACTTCGGCGCGGAAGCCGCGAACGTCTCCCTCGCCACCTTCGGTCGCTCGACCGCGATGGCGAACAGTGCGCTGTCGCCGAATTCGGCGTCGGGCGCGGGCTTCAACCCCATCTTCAGCACAGGCGGGCCGCGCAACTACCAGTTCGCCCTGAAACTGTTCTTCTAAGGATCGGGAGCGAATGACAAAACGACATCTCTCCGCTGCGCTATTGCTTCTCGTGTCCGCAGCCGCCACCACTAGGGCGGCTGCGGCGCAACTTGCGGTCATCGCCATCGACGAGAACGCGCTGCAGTTCTACCGCCTGAGTAACAACCTCGGCGTCATGGCTCCCGCCAAGAAGGTGCCTCTCGGAAACACGCCGGTAGGCATGTGTGCCGACCCGCAAGGGGCGCGCCTTTATATCAGCGAGTTCGGCGACAAGAAGGTCGCTGTGGTCGATGTGGCCGCGCAGGCAGTGACAACGCGCTTCGATGTGCCGGGCGCCAAGCGCCCCGTCCGATGCGCGGTAAACCAGGACGGCAAGAAGCTGTATCTGAGCGATTCCGTCGCCAACGTCGTTTATGTCTTCGACACAGCGTCCGGCAAGGTGCTGAAGCAGATCCCGGTCAATGAAGAGCCGACGCACATGCTCTTCTCCCCCGACGGCAAGCAGCTGCTGGTCTCCAACTCGAAGGCCAACACGATCCAGGTGATCGATCCCGCGACCGACGCCGTCGTCAAAGCCGTCAAGACCGGTAGCGAGCCGGCGCACATGACGTACACTGCCGACGGCAAGTTCCTCTGTGTCGCGCTGATCGACGACGACTCCGTCGAGTTCTTCAAGGCCGACACGCTTGAGTTCGACCAGCAGGTCGGCGTGCCGCAGTCGCCGCAGGTCCTCATTCCCTCACCTGACGGCAAGTTTCTTTACACCCTCGGACGGTGGCACGGACAGCTTGGGGTCCTGAACCTGCGCTCGCGCGGCGAATACCGGCGCATCTATCAGACCATCCAACTCCCCAAGTATCCGAGCGGCATGGCGATGAGCCCGGATGGCAAGCATCTCTATGTCTCGACCACGACCTTCCAGGAAACCGTGATCCACATCGACACCGAGATGTTCCAACCCGATTTCATCCTCACCGGCCTCCGCCATCCGGGGGACGTGATATGGCTCAAGTGATATGAAAAACCGTGTTGCTTTTCTCGCCCTCGTTCTGACTGCGTCGGCGCTGCAAGCGCAGACGCCCGCGGCCGCGCCCGATGCCGCCACGCAGCGCGCCGCCGATTACGTCGTCGCGCACTACCAGACGCCGGAAGACTATGTCGTCTCCAAGTTCAAGGATCACGATCTCGTTTTCCTCGGCGAGCACCACATGGTGAAGGAAGAGCTGCAGTTCTTGCAGAAGCTCATCCCCAAGCTCTACGCCGCGGGCGTGCGAAACCTCGGCTTCGAGATGTCGTGGTCCGAGGACCAGGCCGCGATCGACCAGCTCATTAACGCCGACACTTTCGACAACGACAAAGCACTCGGGCTGCTCTACCAGTGGGACCCTGGCGTCGGCTGGGCCTTCCAGGAATATGCCGACGTCTTCCGCGCCGCGTGGACGCTGAACCATGGCTTGAAGAAGGGCGCGCCGCGCTTCCGCATCATCGCCATCGACCTGCGCCCGGACTGGGCGCTGGCTCACGCAGGTGATCAGGTCAATGGGCGCCAACAGCGCTGGCAGGCGTGGTGGGGCAGCAACCAGATCGCGCGCAACGTCTGGATGTTCTCCATCATCAAGCGCGAGTTCCTCGATCCCGGCCAGAAAGCGCTGCTCTACAACGGCAGCGGCCACACAACGCTGCGCGTCACTAAAGACCAGCGCGAGGAGACCGGCCTGCGCTTCAGCGCCGCGTATCAGGTGAGGCGTCGCATCGGGAACCGCGTCACCTCCATCGTCATGTTCAGCGGCCAGGCGCCACCGGCAACGCCGAACGCCTCCGGCGGCATGCCTCCCATCAACGCTTTGCTCGCTGCCTTGCCGGCGGACAAGCAGATGATCGGCTTCGACCTGAAGCCGTCGCCGGTGGGCGACCTTCCGTTGCCGGAGCCGCTCGCCGCCACCATCGTCGGCGATCCGCCGGCGCGCACGCTCGCCGACTACGTTGCCGAAGGCGTGGTGCAGATCGCGCTGAAGCCGACTCCGGTCACGTTGGTGCGCGACTTCATCACACCGGCGCGCGTCGAACAGGCCAAGAAAGCAGGGTTGCTGCCGAACGTGCCCGAGATCACCGCGGCATCCATCGTGGAACACCAGCAACAGTTCCTGGCGGGCGTTCGTTGATGACCATGACCGCCACGCGATTCACCATCGCCTTGCTGGCGCTCACGACGGCCGCCGTTGCGCAGCACGAGCCGCTGCTCGCCGTCACCTTCCCGGCACAGGATTCTGTCGGCTTTGTGCAGGTGGAAGGGCCGCCGCGCTTTCCCGTGAAGAAGTCGGTGCCGGTGGGCAAGTCACCCGGACCGATGTGTACGGATCCCGCCGGCAAGACCTTGTTCGTCGCGATGCCCAGCGGCGCTGCCGCCATCGATCTGGCGTCGTTCACGGTGAGTGGCAACTTCAGTGACACATTCAAGCGCCCCTTCAGCTGCGTCGTCTCGCCCGAAGGCAAGAAGCTCTACATTGCGGACGCTCCCAGCAACGTCGTGAGCGTTTTCGCGGTCGCGACCCACCAGCTCGTCAAGAAGATCACTACTCCCGAAGACCCACGCATCGGCATCTTCCTGCCCAACGGCAAGCTCGTCGTCTCCTGCGGTGACGGTGGCGAGCTGGCCGTCATCGACCCGGCAACCGATTCCGTCATGCGTACCATCAAGGTGATCGGCCTCGATCCGCGCGGCATGGTGATCACGCCGGATGGCAAGAACCTCATCGTCGCGCTCGTCTCTTCCGACATCCTGAGTTGGTACAAAGCCGACACGCTCGACTACATCAACTCGTTCGGCATCACGCGTTCGCCGCAGGGCATTGTGATCGCCGATAACGGCGAGCGGCTCTACGTCAACGGCGCCGCTGAGCAGGTGATCGGCGTCGTCGAGCTGCGTGAGAAGAATCACGAAGGAACGCCGGAGCCGCGCCAGACGAGTACGATCCCCCTCGGCCAGGCATACAACCTGACCGCGAACCCCGAAGCCACTTATCTCTTTTCCGCTACCTCTGACGGCACCGGCGTCGTCATCGACCTCCGCTCCTACAAGATCTTGAAGCCGGCATCGCTGAAGGGCGCCGGCAACATGCTCTACATCAAATAAGGACCATGTCGGCCATCGCTGAGAATCCGCCCGCTGTTCCCGTCGCGCCGCGCAAGAAGCCCAGCTTCTGGACGGTGCACAACGTTTCGCTCAAGCTGCATCTCTGGCTCGGGCTCGCCTCCGCGCTTTTCCTCCTCATCCTCGGTGCTACTGGGACGGTCATGGCGTTTGAAAGCTACGCCGACCGCTGGCTCCACCCGTCATTGTGGTACGTCAAAGTCACGGGCCAGCCGTTGCCGGAGGCGCAGCTCATCCAGAAGGTGGAGCAGCAGGTTCCCGGCAAGACTGTCCGCAACGTCACATTCAATCGTCACGACTATCTCGCCCAGGTGATGCAGGTGGCGCCCGTCGGCAAGAGCGTGGACACCCCCGGTGCCGCCATGCTGATCTTTGTCAACCCCTATGACGGTTCGGTCCTCGGCACGCGCACGGGCGTGCCCACCAGCCAGAAGGTACTGGCAGCTATCCATCAGTTCCACCTGCGCATGGCGATCGGCGAGTGGGGCGTCTTCATCAATAGCGTCGCGTCGAGCATCCTGATCTTCGAAGTCATCTTCGGGCTGGTGATCTGGTTCCGTACCAAGCGCGCGACCATCAAGTTCAGCGGTTCCTGGTACCGCATCTTCTTTGACACGCACAGTGCCTTCGGCCTGTACACCGCGATCATCATCTTGCTCTTTGCCGTCACCGGCATCCTCATCGGGTTCGAGTGGGCGGAACCTCTCATCTTCAAGCTGACCAAGTCCGAGCCCATGGTGCAGCGCCGTCTGCCGAGCTCCACGGTGGTCGAAGGCGCGCAGCCCATCTCGCCCGACAAGGCGATGGAACTCGGCCGCGCGGCCATTCCGATCGCCACCGTCGCCACCCTCCAGCTCCCGGCGAGGCCGAACGGCACCTACGTCGTCGGCTTGCGCGTACCGGAAGAGACCTCGGAAGCGGTGCACAGCCTGGCGGTGGTCGATCAGTACTCCGGGAAGGTGCTGAAGGTCCAGAATTACATGACGGATTCGATGGGCTACCGCGTCATCCGCTACAACCGTTCGCTGCACACCGGCGACGTGTACGGCTTTCCCACGCACCTCATCATGTCGTTCAGCAGCTTTGCGCTGGTCGTCATGGTGATCACCGGTATCGTGATCTGGTGGAAGAAGCTGGCGGTGTAGGGCTGGTGTCAAGGTATGCTTGGACCTTTGTCAGGCGACGCCTTCCGGCGTTGCGTAATGTGCGTGCAACCCGCGCGGCTTTACCCCCGGGACATCTATCTTTTTCGTCGATACGTATTAAGGCGAAATATCTATTTTGCCGAAGCACGAGAGCACGAGACAATCATTGCAACCGCATTAGGAGAGAACTATGAAGAGAATCCTGGTATTAGCAATCGTCCTCACATTTGCCTTCGCTGCCTTTGCCGCTGACGTCAGCGGCACCTGGCAGGGTACCTTCAAGACGCGTGAAGGCGGCGCCTTTGAGACCGTCCTCACCGTGAAGCAGGCGGGCGAGAAACTCACCGGCTCATGGCAGCAGGGCAACCGCGACCCGCGCGACATCGAGAACGGCAAGGTCGCGGGTGACACTGTCACTTTCACGCTCAGCTACCAGAGCGACGCCGGCGCGCGACACATCAACTACACCGGCAAGGTCGCGGGCAAAGAGATGAAGGTCACCATCTCGGCCGAAGGCAACCCGCGCACCCAAGAAATGACGCTGACGAAGCAATAGCTGAACTGGAGCAGTCGTTATGCTCACCCGCAGAAACTTCATGACTACGCTGGCCGCCGGCTCCGCCGCACTGGGCAGCCGGCTGCCGGCGTGGGCTGCCGCTGAGCCGGCACGCACTCGCACCGCCAAAAGCGGGCCCTGGTCTTCGCCCTCGACTTGGGAAGGCGGCCAGGTGCCGGCCGCTGGTGCGTTCGTCGAGATCGCCACCGGCCACAACGTCACGTATGATGTCTTCTCCAATCGTGCGCTGCGCATGGTGCACGTCCTCGGTACGCTCGACTTTGCGCGGGACCGCAACACGCGCCTCGATGTCGGCCTGCTGAAGATCGGCGGTGATACGACGGAAGACGGCGCCACCTGTTCCCTGCACGAGCATAACGGCGCGCGGCCGGCGCTGCAGATCGGTACGCAGGACCATCCGTTACCCGCGGAGTACACGGCGCTGATCCGCCTCGTTTACTTCGCCGGCTCCGATCGTGACTCCCTGCCCGCCGTGATGTGCTGCGGCGGACGCATGGACCTGCACGGCGCCCCGATGAACCGCACCTGGCTCAAGCTGGGTGCCCCGGTGACGAAGGGCGATACCGATATCACGCTGTCGGAACCGGTGAATGGATGGCGTGCCGGCGACCGCATCATCCTAACGGCAACACTGCGCCAGCTTCCCACGGACTACGACGGCCCGCAGATGTTCACCGACACGGTCCGCGAGAACACGCAGACCGAAGAACACATCATCAAGGCAGTCGACGGCGCGAAGCTCACGCTGAGGCAGCCCGCCGCCTTCGCCCACATCTGCAACGGTCCGTATCGCGGCGACGTTGCCAATCTCAGCCGCAACATCGTCATCGAGTCTGCCGACCCAAAAGGCGAGCGTGGCCACACCATGTACCACCACGGCTCGGCCGGCTCCATCAGCTATGCGGAATTCCGCCATCTGGGCAAGCTCGATACGCTGGGCCGTTACAGCGTGCATTTCCACCTCGTCCGCGATTCCATGCGCGGCACGTCCGTCGTCGGGGCCTCGATCTGGGATAGCGACAATCGCTGGATCACAGTCCACGGTACGGACTATCTCGTCGTGCGCGACGTTGTCGGCTACAACAGCATCGGCCACGGCTACTTCCTCGAAGACGGCACCGAGGTTTTCAACGTCTTCGATCGCAACCTCGCCGTGCAAGGACGCAACGGCAAGCCGCTGCCCAACCAGGTGCTGCCCTTCGACCACAACTCGGGTTCCGGTTTCTGGTTCGCCAACAGTCACAACACGTTCACGCGCAACGTGGCGTGCGAGTGCGACGTTTACGGCTTCCGCTTCGACATGCAGAGGACGAAGGACTTCGACCCGGTGCTTAGCGTGCCGGCGCTCGATGGATCGCGTCGCAAGGTCGACGTACGGACACTGCCGTTCATCCGCTTCGCCGACAATGAATCGCACTGCCAGCGCAACCATGCGCTCGACGTCGGCGGGCTCGACATCAACCTGGAAGGCGGCACCGGTGGTGTCGGTCCCGACGTGCATCACCCGTTCATCGTGCGTAACATGCGCGTCTGGAACGCGCACTGGGCATTCCATCCGTTCTCGCCTTCGATCAAAGCCGAGGACTTCGACATCCACAACACGGCCTATGGCCTATGGAAGCCGCGGTTCGAGAACCACTCGTATCACAACGTACACATGGAGAACATCTCGGCCCACGTGATCCTCGATGCTACCGGGCCGAATGTGCCCGGCCTGCCCTGGGAAAAAACGGACTCGCATTATCCGAGTCGGAACGTCCCGCCGATGCCGCTCTTCGACCTCGAACTTCCGAAGACCGGCCAGCCGCTGGAGCCCGTCGATGATCTCGCGCCCGTCGTGATCGCAACCTACGTCGGCAAGCCGGTGAATGGCCAGGTGACGCTGCGTGGTACCGCGACGGATTACGGCCCGATCAAGTCGCTACAGGTCGATGGCCACGACGCGCACGCGGTGCGCCCCGATTTCGCTGAGTGGGAAGTCACGTTCAAGCCCGCCGCGTCCACCGTCGCCGTGCGCGCCGAAGACGCCGCCGGCAATGTCAGCACGCACAAGGTGCGGTTGAGCTAAGAGTCCACGATGAGACGCACGCTATTGCTCATCGCGCTGGCGATGTTTTCGCCGGTCGCGCGCGCCGACGACGCCCCGTTCCAGCTGCTCGCCACTAGCACCGCCATCACCGCGCTGCAAGCCAGGCTGCCAACCGATAAGAGCGCGACCGCCACGTTCTGGAGCGGCCGCACCACGCCACTCGTCGAACCCGGCGCCGACCCGCAACACCTCATCGTCACATTCCTTTGGCGCGGATCGCCCGCGACGAAGAGTGTGGTGCTGCAAGCGCAGCTCGGTCATACGCGCGACCCCAACGAGAATGCGCTCACGCACCTCGCTGACACCGACGTCTGGTACCGCGCCTATCGGCTGCGCAGCGACTTGCGCTTCACTTATTCGTTCGTGGTGGACGGGGCGCCGCAGCGCGATCCGCTGAATCCGCGCGTCGCCTACGAGCGTTCCCTCATCGAACTCCCGCACGCGGCGCCGCAGCCGTGGGTCGCGGTGCGCGACGGCAGTCCCCGGGGCAAGCTCTCGCAGGAGGATCTCGCGAGTCCGACGCTCAAGAACCAGCACGCCACGTGGACCTACGTTCCACCCGGCTACGATCCGCACGCCAAGCCGTATCCGCTGCTCATCTGCTTCTTCGGCGGCCAGTACGTCGATCCGCAGCAGGTCGCGGTGCCGGTAACGCTCGACAATCTCATCGCCGCCCACCGTATTCCGCCGCTCGTCGCACTCTTTATTGACGATCCGCCGGGTGAGGGCAATCAGGAGCTCCGTAATCGCCGGGCCTTTGCCGACTTTATGGCGAACGAGGTCGTGCCGTGGGCGCGCAAGCAGTGGAACATCACTACCGACCCGCGGCAGACCACGCTCTGCGGCGGCAGCGCCGGCGGCCTTGCCAGCGGATATCTCGCGCTACAGCACCCGGAGATGTTCGGCAACGTGCTCTCCGCGTCCGGTGCATTCTGGCGCGGCAACGAAGGTGACGAGCAGGATTTCGAATGGGTACGGCAGCAGTTCGAACAGAAGCCGAGATTGCCGGTGCGGTTTGTGCTGCAGGTCGGCATGCTTGAGGTCGTGGCGACGCCGAACAACGGCCCGAGCATCTGGGAGGCGAACCATCGCTTGCGCGACGTGCTCGCCGCGAAGGGCTACGACGTCAAGTTCAGCGAGGAGCCCGCTGGCCACGAACCGCTCAACTGGCGCGGCGGCGTAGCCGACGGATTGATCTATCTTTATGGCTCGCCGCGCTGATCTCCGCTGGTGGCGAGCTGATAGCTCACGGCTGCAAGCTGCGTGCCCGAGACCGAATTGCTCAGCGAATAGCACCGCACCCCCGTTTCGGGCGTCACCACGTAACCATGCCGCTGATAGAAGTGCACGGCGGGGTCGCGCGCGTTGAGCACGACCCTCTGCGCGCCGGCGGCGTGGGCGCACCGCTCGAGTTCCCCGAGGATCTGCGCGCCGATACCACGGCCCTGCAAGCCGCTTTCGACGGCCATGTAGCGGATCTGCGCCTCATGCGCCGCAATGAAATGTACGCGCCCCACACCTACCAGCTGACCGTTCGACCACGCGCCTACGTGCGTCGCCGCGCCCTCCAGTTCGTCGCGCTCTTCGCCGCGGGTCTGTGACCACGGCTGCCGCAAGATGCGCCAGCGCAGGTCGAAATACTGCTCCATCTCGTCGTGACCGACCGGAGAACGCAATTCGAGCGCTTCCGCGACCGCGACCGCAGTGGCTTCTCGCGCGCGCACACGGCCTGCGCCGTCAGCGGCCATCGCACCGCGGACGACGTAAGCAGGAGCAGGAGGCGTAGTGCCGGCAAAGCCCGGCGCGGCGTGCATCACCTCGCCGCTCTTCATGACCAGCAGTGGCGCGCGTAGCGCCGCGAGGTCGACCATAGGATTGCCGCGCAGCAGGACCAGATCGGCCTGGAAGCCTTCGCGGAGCTGGCCGCACCGGCCAAGCCGCAGGTAGTCCGCCGCGTCGCACGTCGCCGTTCGGAGCGCCTCGGCGTGCGAGAAGCCGACGCTGGCGTACGCGAGCAGCTCTTCCACCAGCGCATCGAACCCGGTGTTCGTCACGCCGGCGTCGGTACCGGCCACGATCTTCATGCCCAGTTCACGAAAGCGGCCGCTGTTCTTCAGCCGGCCTTCGAGGCGCTCGATGGCGGTGATGTCGGCGCGATTGTGGCCTTGTCCCATCTTGCGGAATTCGGCTGCGCTGCGCAGCGCGCCCATCACCGTGGGCGACACGATCGTTCCGGCATCGCGTAAACGACAGGCGATGTCCGCATCGAAGGCATAGCCCGTGCGCGTGATGAAGCTGGCATGTTCGATCACGTCAACCCCGGCTTCGAGCGCGCGCACAATGCTCTCCGTCGCGTGGCAATGCGCCGCCACCGGGGCGCTGTTCGCGTGTGCCACCGTGACCGCTTCGGCGATCAGGGGCTCCGGAAGATCGGCTTCTGCCGGATCGGTGCCGGGCGTCAAACCGCCGCCCGACGTAATGAGCTTGATGAACTCGTTACCAGCTTCCAGTTGCCGCGCGACCGCGCTGCGCACCTCAAGCGTGGTCGCGACCTCCTCGCCAAAGAAGTGCAGATGGCCCGCCTTGCGCGTAAGCGGCGCGCCGCAGGTGACAAGATGCGGGCCGCGAGCGGGATCGCGAGCGACGCGTGCCCGCAACTCGCTCATCAGCCCGGCCGGGGCACCACAATCGCGCATGGTTGTGATGCCTGACTGCAATGCGAGTCGCGCATTGTGCTCGGCGGTGGCCAGTCTCTGCTCGTCGGAACTGGCGACGAACGTGCGCAGTGGCGTGGCATCGCCGGCGAGGAAGAAGTGCACGTGCGCATCGATCAAGCCGGGTGCGGCGAACAGTCCACCTGCGTCGATCGTCTCGGCACCGGCAGGCGCCGAGGGAGCGAAGGCCGCGATGCGGCCGTCCGTCACCGCGATCGCTTGCGGCGGCGAGACGCTACCGGCCGCCACATCGACCACTTGCGCGCCGGTGATCCACCGTGTCTTGCTCATGCGCGTGCTCGCGCCGCGACCGGGCGCGGCTTCTCGCCGAAATGCGATTGCAACAGCTCGATCATCGCCAGCGCCGGCGGACCGAGCGTCTTCTGCTTCGGATAGACGATGGCCAGCGAGCGCTTCAACTCGCTCTCCGGGACCGGGAACGTCTTGATGCCGTCATGCGCGGTGCGATGCATGAACGCGCTCACCGGCAGCAGCGAGACGCCGAGGCCGTGCGCGACCATGCGCTTGATGGTTTCCGTCTCGGCCAGCTCGATGGGCACGCGCGGCGCCAGCCGGTGATGAAAGAGGAAACGGTCTACCAGCTTGCGCGTGTTCTGGCCGGGCAAGTGCAGGATGAAGCGCTCGCCGGCAAGGTCTTCGATCGCCAGCTTCGGCCGCCGCGCGATGCGGTGCGATGACGGCACCACGCAGACGAACGGCTCGTCGCACACGTGGATCTTGCGCAGGCCGGGCGCATGCAGCGGCAGCACGACCAGCGCGAGGTCGAGCGCACCATTGAAGATCTCGGCCGCGACTTCGCGGATGGTGCCGCCCGTGATCTTCAAATCCACATTCGGATAGCGCTGCGCATAGTCCACCAGTACGGTCGGCATCTGGTAGAGCAGCGTGGTCGAGGCACAACCCATCGCCAGCCGGCCGGAATACGGATCGGTCTGCGTGTGTACGGCGTTCTCGGCTTCGTCGAGCAGTTGGAACACGTGGTTGCCGTGCTGCAACAGGTTCTGGCCTGCGGGCGTGAGCGAGACGGTGCGGCGCGTGCGGTCGAAGAGCTTGACGCGCAGCATCTCTTCCAGTTCGCGGATGTGCTGGCTCACCGTGCTCTGCGAGATGAAGAGCGCCTGCGACGCGCGGGTGAAGCTGCGCGCCTCGGCCACGGCGCGGAAGACCTGGAGTTGGCGAAAGTTGATGGGCATGGCGGCTGGACTGCCCAGTCTCTCGCCACGTCAGACGGAAGTCAATAGGTCGCGGCGCGACTGATTGGTTTGGACGATGGGCACTCGGGCCCAGCTTCCTCTACTTCACCGCCACCGCCAGCGTGTCGTGATGGCTGGCGATAAAGCGGCGCAGGTAGGGGCCGATATCGCTGGATGCGGCGAAACCGGCAGCGCGGGCAGCGGCATTGGCCTGCTCGGGCGTGACGTCCGCGGACTCGGAGTAGTGCTTCAAGTCGCGAAAGCAGCCGATGGTGAACACGTCCCAGGCGGCGCCGGAGTCGCGCACGAAGATGAGGTTGGTGGGCTGCTTCAGCGCGGCGGCGTAGGCGTTCTCCATGCCGCGCTCCTTGATCAACTCGGCGCGCTGGCCGGCAAGCGCGTGGAACATCTCCACGTGGAAGAAGCCGGCGCCGGTGAACGCAGCGCGCACGGTGGCGACGGGCGGGCCGAAGACGAAGACGTCTTCTTCACGGGCGATAAGGTCGCGGCGCGCGTCATCTCCGGCGGGCCGATGGTGCAGGTCGGCATAGCCGTGGGCGAGCGGCGTGAGGATGAGCAGGTCCCAGAAGTCGCCCTGCGAGTGGCGCATCCACAGAGGCGCGTCTTTTTGTTTCGCGAACTGCGACTTGTACTGATCGAGCAGCCCGGTGAGTTTGCCGGGCGCGGCCTGGATAAGCGTGGCTTGATAGAACGCCACTTCATCGGTCTGAGCCCAGGCGGCGACGGCGAGCAGAAGAACGGCGAGGAAGATTCGCATGGCGGCATTTTACTCAAAGCGGGATTCACCGCCGAGAACGCAGAGTGTCCGCGGTGAAGAGAACGACCGGCGGCGGTGATGGGTCGGAATCCGTGGGGATCCTTCGACTCCGCAGTGTTCACGCATCCGCGTGAACACTGCTGCGCTCAGGATGAGCGGCTCTTGTTCCTTGGGTCTGCTTTGGATCGGCTGATAGCTGATAGCTGATAGCTTCGTGGTGAGCGCGGCAGGATTCGAACCTGCGACCCATGCCTTAAAAGGGCATTGCTCTACCAACTGAGCTACGCGCCCACACGTTTGAGTTTAACAGAGGGTTGTGGCCGGGGCTGAAGCCCCGCAGTGACCGCGACGCTGAATCACCGCGCTAAAGCGCGGTGCTCCCACCGTCACTCCGGCAGTTGTTGGCCGCGGGTTTCGACGCCGAAAGGCAATAGGAGAAGGCCGACAGCAAATGCGATCGCGGTGAGCGCAACCGGCGTGCCGAGCGAATGAAAATGGGTAACGCCTGCGCCGACCAGGTAGGTGATGCCGGCGCCGCCGAATCGCCCAACGCTGGTCGCAAACGCGAATGCCGAGGCGCGGCACGCCGTCGGGAACTGTTCGGGAAGCCAGAGCGTGTAGACGGCGAAGCTGGCGCCGCCAAGTCCGATAAATACGAGGCAGACCAGGAACCAACCAAGGCCGCTCGGCAGATAGAAGACATAACCGAACCCAAGCGCGACGAAGACGAGCATGAGCACGAAGTAGAGCGCGAGCGCGCCTTTGCGGCCGAGACGCGCGGCAAGCGGCGGCAGAACGATGCAACCGAACACGGTGGCGATACTCAGGATGATGGTGCCTTCTGAAGCCGCGCGCACCGCTTGCGCCAGAGTTGCACCCGTACGGATCGCGAGCTGCATCACCGCCGTGGGCACGTACACCGAACCCGCCCACAGCCCGACGATGCTGATGAAAACGTAGACGGTGTTGAGCAGCGTGCGCACCCGCAGTTCCCTGCTGAACAGCATACGGAAGCTCTTCGACGACGTTTCGGTGGTTCGCTTCCAGCGGTCGGGCTCTGTCACACCGTGGCGGATCCAGCCGACAATGAGCGCCGGCGTACCTCCGAGCAGGAACATGGCGCGCCAGCCGTATTGGGCCCCGATGGTGGCGTTGGCGAGAGCGGCGAGGAGGACGCCGACGTAGTAGCCGGTATGCATCCAGGCAGCGCCGTGCGCCCGGCGCTCCTCGGGCCAGGATTCGGCAATGAAGGTGCCACCCATCGCCCACTCGCCACCGATGCCGATGCCGGCAAGAAAGCGGAACGCGGCCAGCTGCCAAATGTTGGTGGCGAGTGCGCCGGCGAAGGTGAAGACCGAGTACCAGACAACGGTCGCCATCAGCATGCGGACACGTCCGAAGCGATCGGCGAGCGGTCCCCAAAGGAACGCACAGCCCCAGCCGACGAGGAAGAGCGCGAAGAGCAGGCCGCCGTAATAGAACTGCTGGCTCACGGCGATGCCGGAGCGCGGCAGGAGTTCCGTCATGGCCGGCGTCATGACGAGCGCATAGATGAACGAATCCATCCCGTCGAGCGTCCAGCCGGCCCACGCGGCCCAAAACCCGCGCCACTGGTTGCGGTCGAGCATCGCGCGATTGTAGCCGGTCACGCGCGGCAGTCGGGATGCAATAGGGATCCTTCGACTCGCACTCACTACGACTCGCTGACGCTGGTCTCGTTCGCGCTCGCTCAGGATGACGATTGTGGGTGGCTGCAATGCAGGCCTGAAGGCCTGCTCCACCCGACGGAACCCACACATGGAGGCCTGCTCCACCAAAACAACAAAAAACCGGCCGCTACGATCTGCGGCCGGCTCTCGTGCCGATGGCGGGGAGGGGGTCCACCATCTGCGGGAAAAACCTATTGTTTCGGCTTCGCGTCAGCGACCTTGTTGTCGCTCGCGGCGGCGGCCGCGGTCTGCGTGGCGCCGATGACGTTGTACTCGCGCTCCTTGTCGTCGCCCTCAGGCACGCGCAACACCATGCGGTCCTTCTTCATGCGGAACCGCACCTGCTCGCCGATGGGCAGGATGGCCGGGTTCTTGTCCTCACGCGGACGGATGCGATAGATCGTGCGCTCGGTGCGCAGCACGTATTCCGGGCACATCATGGCTTTCGTTTTCTTGTGCGAGTTATCGGTGCCGATCATGGCGCCGACGAAGCCCTTGCCCGAATTCTCATCCATGCCGCACTCGACCGAATCCATCTGGACGAGTGTGCCGGTCTGATAGAACTTGTTGTCCTTGGCCAGAGCCGACGTGGTGGCGGCAAGGAGAAGTGACGCTAGTAGGAACCGTTTCATGTGTTGTTTAGCCTCCGTGGCACGCGATAAGAAGTGCAAACTGGCCGCCAGAGTTGCTTGCGGCATAACTCATTTTGATTCATTGAGTTAGTTGGTTACTTACCAAGCGGTAAATAGGCAGAAATTGCGCGGTTAGGTGAGGAAGGCGCGCATAGCCAGACTATCGGCTAACGCTCGGACAAGCGGTCGAGGGTGGTGAAGAATTCCGGGTACGAGATGCGGGCGGCGGAGGCGCCGTGGATACGCGTCTCGCCGCTGGCGCCGAGAGCGGCGACGGCGAAGGCCATGGCGATGCGGTGATCGAGGGCAGCCTCGACGTCGGCGCCGCGAAGTTTTTGCTGACCGGGGACGCGCAGGCCGTCATCGCGCTCTTCCACCGTGGCGCCCATGCGGCGCAGGTTCTCGGCGACGGTAGCGATACGGTCAGATTCCTTCACGCGCAACTCGCGCGCGTCGCGGATCTCGATTCCATCCTTTGTATAGGGCGCGATGGCGGCGAGCACCGGCAGCTCGTCGATGAGCGCAGCGGACTGCGTGCCGGCTATCGTGCCACCCCGCAATTCCCTACTCGCGAGCTTGACCGTGCCGACGAGTTCGCCAAATTGCTCTTCAACGCGCAGCATGCTGATCTCAGCGCCCATGCCGCCGAGGACGTCGAGCAGGACGGCGCGGCGCGGGTTGAGCAGGACATCGTCAACGACGAGCGACGAGCCGGGTAGCGCCGCGGCGGCGCAGAGGAAGAACGCGGCGGAGGAGATGTCACCGGGGATCGCGGCTGCGAGCGCGCGCAACTCCTGGCCGCCCGGCACGGTGCCGCGGTTGCCGCTGCGCTCGATGTGGCAGCCGAAGGCAGGCAGCGCGATCCCGGTATGGTGGCGCGTGCGAATGGCCTCAGCTACTGATGTCTCGCCCTCGGCGAAGAGTCCGGCGAGCAGCACGGCACTCTTTACCTGCGCGCTCGGCACGGGCATCGTGTAGGCGAGGGCGCGCAGCGGCTGCGCACCGCGGATCTCGAGCGGTGGCTTGTCGCTGGACGCGGCGGTGATGCGCGCACCCATCTCCGTGAGCGGCTGCATGACGCGCGCCATCGGGCGGCGAGAAAGCGATTCGTCACCGATCATCGTTGCCACGAACGGCTGGCCGGCGAGGATACCGGCGAGCATCCGCATGGTCGAGCCGGAGTTGCCACAGTCGAGCGGAGCGGAGGGCGCAGCGAGGTCGCGTCCGCGGCCGGTGACGCGAACCTCATCGCCGTTGCGTTCGACCTTCGCGCCGAGCGCGGCCATGCAGGCAAGGGTCGAGGCGCAATCGGCGCCCGTGGAAAAGTTAGTGAAGTGGCTTTCGCCATGCGCGATACCGGCGAGCAGCGCATAGCGATGCGAGATGGACTTGTCTCCCGGCAGTCGTACGCTGCCATGCACGCGGCGAGCAGGCGAGATGGTGACTACGTCAGAGTGCGCCACGGCAGGGTTGCCTTCCACGAATCCTCACTCAACAAATAGTTGCCTGTGCACACGGCGATATATCTGCGAGCGCGGAAGCGACGCGGCCAACTAAATGAATCCGCGCTCATCTCATTGTTTAGCGCCGTTAAGCAGCAGGCGCTGAGTGAATCACCCAGGTTTCAGAGCCTGCCCTTTGAGCCCGGCGATCCTCAACGACACGCGCGAGGTTCCTATGTCGCTCCGGGCGTTGACTCTGTTCCTCCTTCTTATTACTGCGGCAATGAGTGCCGCGGCCCAGCATAACGCGATAGGCGGCGCGGCCATCAGCGGCGCGGTGCGGACAACCGACGGCAAGCCGGTCTCGGACGCACAGGTCGAGGTCCGCAACGCGATGAACGGCCAGGTGGTGACCTCTGGTTATACCAGCTTCAACGGCACCTATCAGTTCATGGGCCTCCAAAACGGCTCGTACGAGATCGTGGTAACGAGCGGACTGAGCCAGGCGACCGATCGGGTGCAGCTCCAGGGTGTAGAAGCGATGTCCAATCTCACGCTGCCAGCGCCCGGCGGCGATACCAGGGCGGGAGATGCCCACACGGTATCGGTAGCGCAGATGAAGGTGCCCGAAAAAGCGCGCGACGCGCTGAAGAAGGCCGAGAAGGCAATGGCGAAGCGCGACCTCGAGGAAGCGAGCCGGCAGACAGAGAAGGCGCTGGAGATCTATCCGCAGTACGCGCAGGCGTACAGCATGCGCGGCTTGCTGAAGATGGATGCAGGTGACTACCCGGCGGCGGCCATCGAATTGGAGCACGCGATCGAGCTCGATGTCGGGTACGCGATGGGCTTCATCATCCTGGGCTCGGACTACAACCAGATGCAGCGCTTTGACGATGCAGTGCGCGTCCTCGACCGCGGCCTGGCGCTCAATCCGCATTCCTGGCAGGCACAATTCGAGATGGGGCGCGCGTATCTCGCGAAGAACGACCTGGCGGCGTCGTTGCGTTATATCGACAAGGCAGCGGTCACCGGCCCGAAGGATTATGCCCCCATCCATCTGGTGCGGGCGAACATCATGCTGGCGCAGAAGAATTATCCCGAAGCGATGAACGAGCTGGAGTCGTTCCTGCAAACCGACCCGAACGGCGTGGAGAGCGAGAAGGCGCGCAAGGTGCTGGGACAGATGAAGGCGTATATGGCGCCGAAGTAGATCGTTCGGGGTGGTGCGTGACGGCGCGTCTCGACGCGCCGTTTTATTTCGCCGCGAGCATTTCCTGGGGGACTTCCCGGGCGGCGAGGTTGAACTCGAACATCGGCGTCTCCGTCCCGCGGCCCCAGCGGTTCACAGTCCACTGCGCGCGCAGGAAGCGGACGTCGGGGCGTGCGCTGAGGTCGAGCAACATGGGATGTTGGCCGGCGTAGAACTTCTGCGGGAAGACGGCGACGGGCTTGTCGCCCCACGTGGCGCCGTCGGCCGAGGCCCAGACGCTGACGTCAATCGATTCCTGCTCGATGATCTGGGTGATGTTCAGCGTGAGCAGCACAACCCGATTGGCGAGCGACGTGATTTCGAGCGGCATGCCTTCGCCTTTCGTGGTGACGACGGTCTTCGCAGGAATTAGATGCGCGTCGAGCATGAAACGCAGATTGTAGTTTAGATGCTGGGCGATTGGCTACGGGCCAGAGAGCAACGCGGGCGAGTCACCTGCGTCCACCTAGACTTTCCTACTCCCACACAAACAAGACCGGCTTGTGTGGGGCGCCCGCGGACGAGGGGTCCGCGCCACGCGAGCAGCAATCATGCGCGCAGGGTTTCGAGGAAGGCGCGGATGAGGCGCGAGGCGGCTTCGGGCTGCTCGAAGACGGAGTAGTGGCCGGCGCGTGCGATGGTCTCCAGGCGGCTGCCGGGGATCTCGCGCTGCAGGAAGGCGGCGTCGGAGGGTGGCGTGGTCAGGTCTTCTTCGCCGACCAGGATGAGCGTGGGCTCGCTGATGTGGTGCAGCGTCGGCGTGGAGTCGGGGCGCTCGGCCATGCCGGCCTGCACGGCGGTGATGCCGCTGACGGACATGCGCATGGCCTGCCGCGCAGCGGTGACTACGTCCGGACGATTGCGGCGTGTGGTCGCGCCGAGGAGGGTTTGCGACATGCGGTCGAGGAAGTCGGCGGGGCCAACATCGTTGACCTCGCGGATGGAATCGAAGCGCTTCTTGCGACCGCCGTCGGAATCCGGCGTGGCGCGCGTGTCCGCGAGGATGAGGGCACGGATGCGCTCGCGCTGCCGGCGCCAGAATTCGAACAGGATGTAGCCGCCGATCGAGATACCGGCAAAAACCGCCTGGCCGAGCTGCAGCACCTCGCATAGACGCGCCAGGTCGGTGGCGTGTTTTTGCATCGTCGCCGGGCCGTTACCGGTCTCGGAGTCGCCGTGCCCGCGCAAGTCAGGGATCACACAGCGGTAGCGCGGGGCGAGCGCTTCGGCAACGGGCAGCCAGATGTGGTGGTCGGCGGGAAAAGGATGCAGGAAGACGACGGTGGGCGCGTCGCGTTGCGCCGGACCGCGGACGTCGTACCAGAGTTGCGCGTCGTCAGATTTGAAGAACATTGGGCGATTAGGCGATCTATGACTGGGTGATTGGAACAAGTCAGAAACCGCCGAACGCCGATTCTAGCGCGGCGCGGGCTGTGGCTGCGCGCCGGGTTGCGGTACGTACATGACTTGCGGCTCATCGGGCATGACGATCCAGCAGATCACGTAACCGGCAATACCCAGCGGGAAGCCCAGGATGGTGCTCACGACCCAGACAACGCGGATCAAGGTGACGTCGAGATCAAAATATTCGGCAAATCCGGCGCAGACACCGGCCACCTTGCGCGTGGCCAGCGGACGGACGAGGCGTTTGCGAGCGATGACGCCGCCGACGCGAATGCCGCAGTAGGCGCAAAGATTGGCGTCTTCCGGGATGACCTTGCCGCAGTAGTTGCAGTACATGACGTTCCCCTCCGCAAGATGATACGCGCGCCATGACCTTAAGGTTCCTCGGGATTTGTTATTGGCTATTGGTTGTCAGCTATTTATAGTCCGCGCATGAGACGGCTCGCGGCTTGCGTGATTCTGCTCACGGCGACGATGGCGTGGGCGACGTATGACCCGAAGTCGAACCAGCCATTCCCGCCGCATCGCATCATCGGGAACGTGTTCTACGTCGGGACGAACGGACTGGCGTCGTACCTCATCACGTCGGACCGCGGGCATATCCTGATCAATCCGGACTATGAAGAGTCGGTACCGCTGATCCGCGACGCGGTGGAGAAGCTCGGATTCCGCTTCGATGACATTCGGCTCATCCTGATCAGCCACGCGCACGATGACCACGCCGCGGGCGCGGCGCTCGCGAAGGAACTGACGCACGCCAAGCTGATGGTGATGGACGGCGATGCCGGTCTGATGGAGAACGGCGGCGAGGGCGATTTCCAGTACACCGAGCAGCGCTGGAAAGCGGTCGCGGTGGACCGCGTGCTGCACGACGGTGATGAGGTCAGCATGGGCGGGAATGTGCTGACGGCGCGGCTCACGGCCGGCCACACGCGCGGCTGTACGACGTGGACGATGAAAGTGGCGGAGGGCGGGCGAACGTACGACGTCGTGATCGTGGGAAGTCCGAATGTGAATCCCGGATACAAGCTGATAAGGAACCAGGAGTATCCCAACATCGCTTCGGATTACGCGGAGACGTTCAAGCTGCTGAAGTCGCTGCCCTGCGATGTATTCCTGGGAGCGCATGGGTCGTATTACGGCTTGGCAGCGAAGTACGCGCGGCTGGGGAAGCCGGGTGCGGCAAACCCATTCGTTGATCCGGCGGGCTACAAGGCGTTTGTGGCAGAGCGCGAGCGGGCGTTCCTGGCGGAATGGAAGAAGCAAGGCGGCGTGGTGCCAGGCGCAAGGCAACCTCATTAGCGCGATTTGAGTCTTAGTGTCTGTATCGCCTCTGTCGCTTCTGATTCGGGGAGTCACGCTGACTCCCCGGTTTTTTTGACCCTCATCCTGAAAGTCCTATTCCAAAATCAACAGCGAAATCCCAAAAACTGTATCCGGCTACTGAATTCCCTTCTATAATCTTGTAAGCAGTTAATTTGTAATGGCTTACAGGCACGTCTTGGGTATTGGGCTGGCACGCGAGTTGCAGATACGAGAATTGGAAATCCCAGCTGTATCGGGACCGAATCACTCTCGCCCTTCACCGCACCGGCCCATGATGAAGGACCTCCAAGTCCGGTTTGCCGCCACCATCCTGGCGCTGATCTCCGTGGCCGCCTGTGTTTTTGCCTGGATCAATTACCAAAAAGAGCGCCAGACGCCTGCGCCCTACGACGGCGTGGTCTGGGTGGTACGCGACGGGATCCCGACGGCGACCAAAGTGGACACTGCGGGCCCGGCGGCACGCGCTGGGCTGAAGACCGGTGACCAGCTGACGGCAGTCAACGGCGTCGGGGTAACGAGCGATGCGGCGGTTTCGCGACAGATCTACCGGTCGGGTGTGTGGTCGAAGGCAAACTATGCGCTGCTGCGCAACGGCGTAGCGCTGGAGTCGCATGTCTTCCTCGAGCCGGCAGACAAAGGCCTGAATAACGCCCAGCGGTTGATCGCGCTGGTGTACCTGGGGATAGGGCTGTACGTGCTGCTGCGCCGGTGGACCGCGCCGAAGGCGACGCATTTCTACCTGTTCTGCCTGACGTCGTTCATCCTGTATTCGTTCCACTACATCGGGAAATTCAACGCGTTCGATTGGATCGTGTACTGGGCGAACGTGGTGGCCTGGCTGCTGCAGCCGGCGCTGTTCCTGCACTTCGTGCTGACGTTCCCGCAGCGCAAAGCCGTGGTCGAGCGGTACGGGTGGATCGAGCGCGCCGTCTATCTGCCGGGCGCGATCCTGCTGGCGATGCACCTGGTGGCGCTGCGCTGGTTGGCCCCGAGCGAGACCCTGCGCTGGAACCTTGACCGCGTACATACCTGCTATCTGACGGCGATGTTCGTGGCCGCAACCGCAGTGCTCTGGGACAGCTATCGCGACGCCAACACGCCGATCTTCCGGCAGCAGATGAAGTGGGTGACGCGCGGGACGGTGCTCGCCATCGCTCCCTTCACGCTGCTCTATGCCCTGCCCTTCACGTTCGGCGTCCTGCCGACGGCGCTGATGAAGATGAGTGTGATCTCGCTCATCTTCCTGCCGCTGACCTTCGGCTACGCCATCTTCCGCTACCGGCTGATGGACGTTGACCTGATCTTCAAGCGCGGCATGGCGTACACGCTGGCCGCGGCGGCGATCCTGGTTCTGTACTTCGGCCTCGTCGCGGCAGCGGCGGAGTTCGTGCACGCCTCGCTACCGAGCGCGGGGCCGTGGGGCCTGATCATCCCGGTGGTAGTGACGGCGCTGCTCTTCAATCCCATCCGCGACTGGATCCAGGAGCGCCTGGATCGCTTCTTTTATCGCAAGCGCTATGACTACCGGCGGACACTGGTCGAGTTCGGACGTGAGCTGAGCTCAGAAACCGACCTCGACAAGATGCTGTCGTCGGTGGTGGAACGATTGTCCGCCACGTTGGAGGTTGACCGCGCGGCGGTGTTCCTTGCCGATCCCCAGACGCCCGCCGGATTTGTCATGGCGAAGACGTGGGGCATGGGCGCGCTGATCGGGCTGGACCTGAGCTTCCTCGGGGCGACGCGGCCAGAGCAGTACACAGGCCACCTGTTCTTCGACAACACGCACCAGGCAGTGCGCGAGACGCCGGCGGCGCAAGAAACCATCTCGCGGCTCGACCTGAATTACTACATCCCGTGCAAGGTGCAAGGACGAACCATCGCGATGCTCGGCCTGGGCAAGACTGCCGAGGGTGATTTCCTCTCCAGCGAAGACGTCGAGTTGCTGGAAACACTGGCAGGCTACATCGGGATCGCGATCCAGAATGCACGTCTATTCGCGTCGCTGGAGCAGAAGGTCGCGGAGTACGAGCGGCTGAAGGACTTCAACGAGAACATCGTGGAATCCATCAGCGTGGGCGTGCTGGCCGTCGACTTGGACGATCGCGTGGAGTTTTGGAACTCACAGATGGAAGTGACCTACGCCCTGCCGCGCGCGGACGCGCTGGGCAGGAAGCTGAGCGAGGTCTTCCCTGCCAACTTCGTGGAGGAGTTCTACCGGACGCGGACGACGGCGGGCATCCACAACTTGTACAAGTTCCGCATGGCGACGCTCGCGGGTGATGCGCGCATCGCGAACATCGCGATCGCGCCGTTGGTGACGCGGCGCTTCAACGTGATCGGGCGACTGATCATCGTGGACGACATCACCGAGCGCCTGGACCTGGAATCGCAACTGACGCAGGCGGAGAAGATGTCGTCGATCGGATTGATGGCGGCGGGCGTGGCGCACGAAGTGAACACGCCGCTAGCGGTGATCTCCAGCTATGCGCAGATGCTGGCGAAGCAGCTGCAGGGCGACGAGCAGAAGTCGGTGCTGCTGGAGAAGATCAAGGGGCAGAGCTTCCGCGCGTCGGAGATCGTGAACAACCTGCTGAATTTCTCGCGCACGGGCGCGAGCGAGTTCGGCGCAGTCGACCTGAACAAGATCATCACCGATACGCTGGGACTTCTGGAACACCAGCTCAAGACGGCACGCGTCTCCGTGAGGCCGGAGCTGACGCCGGACCTGCCGCCGATCCACGGCAATGCCGGCAAGCTGCAGCAGGTCTTCTTGAACCTGTTCCTGAACGCGAAGGATGCGATGCCCGGCGGCGGCACGCTGGCAGTGAGCACGCAGAACGGCTTTGGCGTGAGCGTGACGGTGCGCGATACCGGCAGCGGGATCGCGCCGGAGCACGTGAATCGGATCTACGACCCATTCTTCACCACCAAGACAGCGCCGCGCGATGGACAAGGGCGCGGCACAGGCCTGGGGCTTTCGGTGACGTACGGCATCATCCAGGAGCACGCCGGCAAGATCCAAGTCGACAGCCGGCCGGGCGAAGGCACCGCCTTCCACCTGGAATTCCCATTGATAAGGAAGGCCGTGAATGTCTAGAGGAGCAGTAGTAGCGGCGCCCATGCGCCCGGAAGGCACAGAGCGCTCCGGCTCGGTGCTGATCATTGATGACGAACCGTCGATCCGCGAGTCGCTGCAGACGGTGCTGGAGATGGAAGGTTATCGGGTCGAAACGGCGAACGACGGCGAAGAAGGGCTCTCGCGCATCGCCAGCGAGCCGTACGACGTCATCCTGCTGGACTACGCGCTGCCCGGCCGCAACGGGCTCGACGTGCTAGCAGAGATAAGGCAGCACGACCCCGCGATGGCGGTGATCATCGTGACGGCGTTCGGCACCGTTGAGAACGCCGTGCGAGCGATGCAGGTGGGCGCAGTCAATTTCATCCAGAAGCCGTGGGACAACGAGAAGCTGCTGGCCGATATCCAGGCCGCGGTGGGACGGCGGCGCGCCGAAGAAGAACTGCTCCAGTACAAGCGCGCGCTCAAAGAGCGCTACAACTTCGAGAACATCATCGGCAAGAGCGACGCGATGCTGCGCATCTTCGATCTGGTCGCTCAGGTGGCGGCATCGCGCTCGACGGTGCTGATCACGGGCGAGAGTGGCACGGGGAAAGAGCTGATCGCCAAGGCGATCCACACGAACTCGCCGCGCAAAGACCGTCCCTTCGTGCCGGTGAATACCGGGTCGATGCCGACCGACCTGCTGGAATCGACCCTCTTCGGGCACGTGAAGGGCGCGTTCACCAGTGCCGTGGCTTCGAAGAAAGGCCTGTTCGAGATCGCCGACCGCGGCACGATCTTCCTGGACGAGATCGGCACCATGAGCCTCGAGACCCAGGCGAAGATCCTGCGCGTCCTGCAAGACCGCAAATTCATGCACCTGGGAGGCGTGAGCGAAGTCCAGGTGGATGTGCGCATCATCGCGGCGACCAACGTGGACCTGAAGCAACTCGTGAAGGAAGGGCGCTTCCGCGACGACCTGTACTACCGGCTGAACGTCATCACGGTGGACCTGCCGGCGCTGCGCAATCGGCGCGAGGACATCCCGCTGCTGGTACATCACTTCCTGCGGAAATTCTCCGACGAGAACGGCAAGCCGATGCGCGATATCGGGCCGGAGGCGCTTCGTCCGCTGGTGGAGTACGGCTGGCCGGGCAACGTGCGCGAGCTGGAGAACGTGATCGAGCGCGCCGTGGTGCTCTCGACCGGGCCGCAGGTCGGGCTGGAGCTGATTCCCGATCACATCGCGGGGCGCGGGCTCGGGCAACAGATCATCGAGCACCGGCCGGATGCGTCGCTGTTCGACATCATGGAAGAATGCGAACGACGCGTGATAGTTGACATGCTGGAACGCTGCAACTGGAACCAGACGGACGCGGCGATGCGCTTCCGCGTGCCGCTTTCAACGCTGAACCAGAAGATCAAGCGGTTGAGCATCGAGATCAGGAAGAAGGCGAAGGAGTAAGGCAGTTGGCAGCTACGCGGGCGAGTCGCCCGCGTCCACCCACAAGCGAGGCCCGGCCGAGGACGGGCAGGCTCCATTGTCACAGGGTATCTTTGCCGACGGGCCGCCCGACGCACCTAGAACCGCAGCTTGAAGGTTGCGTCTACGCGGCGGCTGGGAAGCAGATAGTACTGAGCGTCGCCGAACTCGCTTTCCGCGACGGGATCGCGGCGATCGCCCAGGTTCTTCGCGTCCACGCGCAATTCCCAACGGGCCGTCCGAAAGCCCAACCCCATCCCTACGCTGGCAAACCCCTCTGCCGGCGCTGTGTTCCGCCTGTTGAGAAAACGGCCGCCTGTGTAGTTCAGCTCGAGATTCGCGAGCAAGCCGCGTGACGGCACATAAGCGATCCCGAACGCCGCCAGGTTCCGCGCCGACATCTCGATCCGCTTCCCCGCCAGCTGCGTCGGGACGCCACCGAAATCCTGCACGAAGTCGGTGAAGGTGGCATCGTGGAAACTGTACGTGGCATGGGCAACGACGTCGCTGCGGGCGAACAGTGCCAACTCGGATTCAAATCCCTGGAACCGCTGCTTGCCGGCATTGATGAGTGCCGGTACACCACCAACATTCGTGGCGGTCACGAGGTTGTTGAAGTGCATCAGGAACCCGGACGCTTCGACCTCGACGCGGCGATCGAGGAATCGTCCCTTGAGGCCGCCTTCGACGCTGCGTGCGGTCTCCGGCTCGAGGATGAGATCGCCACCTCCGCTCTCGCCGATGCCGAAATCGATGGCGGCGGGCTTGAAGGTGTCGCGATAATTCGCGTAGAAGCCAAGAGTGTTCTGGCCACGCTGCCAGGCGGTAAAGAGCGCTCCCACACTGGCGCCGACGCGCGCGTCCGGACGATTCTGCGCATCCTTCGTTCCCGCGCCACCGTCGATCACCTCTTGACGTTCGCGCGTTGCATTCACCCGCACACCGCCGTCGATGCGCAGACGCTCCGCCGGAGTCCACTCCAGCAAGCCATAAGCCCCGAAGAAGTCGCGCTGATCGTTGATGTGGAAGTCCAGATCGCTGGGTGCCGTGACACGTGGAGCGGGTGAACCGCTGAGGGGCGCGGTGTAATCGAAATCGGCGCCACGGGCCGTTCCCGTTCCATGGAGATAATCTCCGCCCAACACGACACGGAGGGCAGGAACCAGCTTCCTGGTCCAGTGGGAGTCCAGGTAAGCATCCGTCAGAGTAATCTTCTCGCGGAATCCGTGCGCATTGTCGGGCGTGTTCGAGACGTCGGTGAGAAAACCGCGAAAGATGTCCTGGCGGCTCTGCGAGACCGAAGCCGTAGTGAACCACTGCGCGTCGTCATGGAGCGTGCGATCGAACCCTCCCATCACGGTCCAGCGATGGTCGTTCAGGAAGGCGCCCGCCATGTTCTGGTTGGAGTCCACCGGCACGAGGGGCGACATTGCAGCGCCGACACGCGGTCGCGGGCTGGCAGGGTCCTGGTCGAGCCAGTTCAAGTCACCGTTGATCCAAACCCGCGTCCCGCGGGCCGGAGCGCGCGAGATGCGCCAGGAACCGTGACCGCGGCGAAACGCCGTGCGGTCGTCGTTGAAACCGACGCGCTCCCCTTCCAAAGTCAGGCGTGATGCCCAGTCGCCGCTGAGCGGCACGGGCGTGGAGAACGCAGCGCCTCCACTACCGAAACTGCCGCCGTGAAATTCAAGGGTCCGCTCGCTGGACTTCACGTCTTTGTGGATGACCTGGATCACGCCCACGAACGACGTGGCGCCGTAGGTAACAGGAGCGGGGCCGCGCAGCACCTCGATGCGGTCAACGTCGCTGAGGCTGAGCGTTGTCAGCGCGGGATTGAATGTCCCGCCCCAGGGAACGCCGTCCACCACAAGCAGGAAGGCGTCAAATTCCTTGAGTCCCCAGAAATCGGGCACCGAGCTGGCCGGTCCGGCATCGCCACCGGGCGCGATCTCCACTCCCGTCGCAAACGCCAGGGCACTACGCAAGTCGGTAGCGCCACGCGCTCTCATTTCGTCGCCCGTGAACACTTCGATCGGCGCGGGGACCTTGTCAGGGTCTTCCGGCGTACGCGTCGCCGTTACTTCGATCCTCTGCTGCACGGTGGGCAGCTTCTGCGGCGCGGGTTGCGGAGATGACGCTTGCGGCGAGGGATTCTGCGCCGCCGCCGCGCAAGTGATGACGACGAGGAGGAGCAGCGAACGAAAGGCCAGCATGGCTCAAGAGCGTAGTGGCTGCCCGCGCTCGACTACCAGCGTTAGTAGGCCGATGGAGTCACCCTTCGGCGCGAATCGGCGCGTCAGGTGGGAAGCCCGACATTGCTTTTAGATCAATAGGTATCCACTTCCGCGGGTTTTATGACGCGGCCAGCGCGAATGACGGTGTCGATCTTCTGCGTGTTGGCGATGTCATCCAGCGGATCGGCGTTGAGAATGACGAGATCGGCTTTGCGGCCGACTTCGATGGTGCCGAAATCCTGGCCGTGACCGGCGGCGATGGCGTTGTCCCGCGTGGCGGCCTGCAGTGCAGCCAGCGGTGTGAATCCAGCCTTCACCAATAGCTCGAGCTCGCGATGCACCGAGGCACCCGGAAAGTTGAGCGGCGATGAGGCCGACGTCCCGACGACGACGAGGACACCAGCAGCACGTGCGCGCCGCGTGTTCTCAAACGCGCGCTCCGTCTGCTTCCGCAAGAGCCCGCGCAGCGTGGTGACGTCGCCGGTCGGCCGCGCGCCGGCGACCTGCGGCGCAGCTCTCTGCTGATCGGATTGTGGTTGCGCCTGCGGCTTGCTCTCAGGTTTTGGTCTATCACCGCTGGCAGCGGCTGGATCGCGGTGCATCATGAACAATTCCTCGTCCAGCGAGGCGCGCAGGTTGTCGAGGCTTCCCTTCTCTTCCGCCAGGCTTTTCTTTATGACCGGCGAGAGGCCTTGCTGCACGATAGGGCGCGCGAGGTACTGCTTCATCACGTCGGGCGCGAGGAGATTCACGAAGTCGCCCTGGTTCGCGAGCATCGGCAGGAAAGCGACGTTCTTCTGCTTCATCAGGGCGAGGGTAGCGTCGGACAGCAGTTCTTCGGTGACGCCTTCAATCACATCGGCGCCCGCGTCGACCGCCTTGCGCACTTCCTCATCGCGCCCGACCTGGCAGTAGACCTTGAGGTCGTGGTCCTTGGCTTCCTTGATGATGGTGGCGAGTTCCGCATCGGCGAGGCGGGGCCGCGGATTGCCCTCGTTGCCCTTGTCATAGACGACTTCGAACGCGTCGGCGCCGTTGTGTGCGACGGCGCGAGACTTGTCGCGCGCCTCGTCGTGGTTCCCCACTTCTGCGACCTCCAGCTCGCGCTGATAGCCGGCGATGGGGCTGTAGCGATTAGCGGGGTCGCCATCGAGGGCGGTGAACACGGGGCCCGCGGCGAGAACCTCAGGGCCGTTGAAGTAGTTCAGCAAACGCCAGCGTTTCCAAGTCGCCTGCTCCGCAAGGTCGCCTTGGACGACGCGCACGGTGGTGACACCGGCGGCGAGCAAAGCGTGCAGCCACGCAAGGCGCTGCTCCGCACCGGTCTCAGCACGGAACTTGGCATTGGCCGCGCTGGTGTTCAGGGCGATGCGCGCGTCCATCAGGCCGGGGATGACATACTTGCCGGCGGCATCGATCTCGATGTTGGGGACTGCAAGCTGCGGCGCTTGGACCTTTGGGGCGATCTCGCTGATCTTGCCGCCGAGCAAGAGGATCTCCATCTTCGTCTGGGCCGGCTTGCCGGTGCCGTCGATGATGGTCGCGTTGTGGATGATGACCGCCCGTGGCGGCAGCTGGGCCACGGCGACGCAAGAGAGGGTTAGAAAGACAGCGAACAAACCAAAGACTCGCACCTGATCGCGCACTACGGATTCTCCCAGGAAATGACCGCGAACCTACTTCGCGGGCGAAATCGATTTCTGCAGATCTTTCTTCAACTCTCTCATTTTACCGACAAATTCGGCGCTCACGGTGGCGCCCTGGTCCATATCCTGCGCGACGTGCGGCGTGATCATCATGACGAGCTCCTTGCGGGCGACACCGCGCGACGTGCTGCCGAACAGGATGCCCACGCCGGGGATGTCGCCGATGAGCGGGATGCGGTTGCGCGAGGTGGTGAGGCTGTCGGTGATGATGCCGCCGAGAGCCAACGTCTGGCCGTCGTGCAGGACGACCTTGGTCTGGAACTGCGACTTGTTAATGACCGGCGCGACGATGCCTGAGGTGGAGTTGGGTGCGGCGTTCGATACCTCCTGGTTGATGTCCAGAGTGACGACGCCGCTGGCGTTGACGCGCGGTGTCACCGCGAGGATGACACCGGTGTCGCGGAATTGGATGGTCTGGGCGAAGATGCTGCTGCCGCCCGACTGCACGGGCGTGAGCGACGAGCCGATCGGGACCGGGACCTCGCTGCCCACCTGGATACGCGCCGTGGTGTTGTCGGTGACCAGGATCGACGGCGCGGAGAGCGTCTTGATCTTGGTGCGGTTCTCCTGCGCGGTGAGGAATGCCTGCAGTTGATAAGCGTTCGGCAGCAAGGCGAACGCCTGCATCTTGAGGCCGCCGTTCGAGGGATCGAAGGAGCCACTCTTCGTGATGGGTGTCTGGGCGGACTGCTTGTTGAGGAAATACGAGAGGCCGAGTGACAGGTCACCTGACAGATTGACCTCGTAGATCCTGGCGTCGATGAGGACTTGGCGCGGCAGGATGTCCATCTCACGCAGCGTGCGCTCGACGATGGCGTAGTCGTGCGGCGTGGCTTGGACGATGAGCGAATTGTTGTTGGTGTCCGCCATGATGCGCAGCTCGCCCTGCACGCGCGTCGTGCTGGCCGCGACCTCGGGCTTCGGGCCCATAGCGGTCGGAGTCGCTCCCGGCGGCGGGGTGGCGGGTTGCGCAGTAGCGGGCGTGGCTCCACCCGCCGGATTCTGTTGTGTCAACTCGCTGGTCACCGATAGGGGGACCGGACGCGAAGCCTGGCCGCCGTAGAGTTCGATGAGGATGTCGCGCAGGTCGGCAGCCTTCGCGTTCTGCACCTTGTAAACAAAATTCTGGATGCCGACATCACGTGCCGGTTGGTCGAGCTTCTTGATCCAGCCTTCGACCTCAGAGAACACTTCGGGCGAGGCACTGATCGTCAGGATGGAGTTAAGCCGCTCCATCGCGATGAACTGGATGGCGCTCTGGCCGCTGGCGAGTCCATAGCCGGCGAAGACGCTGCGCAACTCGCCAACGAGGTTCTGCGCGAGATTATTGGTCACCGGAAAGAGCTGGACGCGCTGCCGACCCATGACCGGATCATCAAATACGTTGATGATCTCCTGCAGCTGCTTCAGCTTCGCTGCGCTCTCCTCGATCATCATGATGTTGCCCTTTTCCTGCACGACGATCTGGCCGGCTCCAGACATGAAGGGCGTGATGAGCTTCGACATCTCCGAGGCGGAGATGAACTTCATGGGCACGACCCATAGCGTGAAGGCGTCTTCGGGTGCGGGTCTCGATTCAGCCTCTTTCGCGTAGCGGAAATTCGCGGGCTGCTGCTTGGCGTTTTGCAGCGGCACGATGCTGTAGTAACCATTCGGCGATTTCACGGCTGCGGCACCGTTGATCTCGAGGATCATCTGCAGCAGGCCGAAAAGGTCTTTGCGCGAGACGTTGCCGCTGGTGTTGATCGTCACCGTGCCTTTCACGGCGGGATCAGTGATGTAGTTGATCTTGAGTTCACCGCCGAGGATGCGGAGGACCTGGTACAGGTCGGCGTTCTCCAAGTTGAGCGCGACGGCGCTGTCGGCACTATCGGCCGGTGGAGGCGTGATGGTGACGGACGTCGGCTTGGCTTCCGGAGGCTTCACTTCCCCGGGTGCGGTCGTCGGCGCCGGCGTAGCGGCTGGTTGCACGGGCGTGGTCGGCGGCGCGGTCTGCACATTCACCGCATCCGGAGGCGCGGCAGGACCGGGCTCGCACACCATGAAATCGCCGAAGAGGGTCTGCTTCTTCACCGCCTGTTGACCAGCCGGACAGACAAGCGTGTTGATAGCCGGCGTGGCCGGTGCGGGCTTCTGCGCGGCCGGCTTGGCGTCAGACTTTTGCTCGGACTTCGGCGGCGCAGGTTTCGGCTGTGCTTTGGGTGCGGCCGGCGAGGCGCCGCCCGCTCCCAACTGTGCGGGCGACGGCAGCACGAGCGCCGCGACCAACGTGACGGCGATGAGACCTCGGTTCAGGACTGCCTTTCGTATTGGCAACTCTCGTTTCCTTTCTCGCCCTTCTTTACTTACTGCGGGTTATCGTCAACCAGGAAGCGACCGAACAGCGTGTTGACATAATGCTTACCCGGAGGCGCAGGCGGCTCAGCTTTGGGATTCGCGCTATTCGCCGGCGCCGCAGGTGCGGCGGCCACGGTTGTGGTCGTCGCGGCTGGACCGCCGCCCGCCGCTACGCTCTGTACGGCAGGACCTGCGGCGACTGCCGTCGTCTTCTGATAATCGCGACGCAAGCGCGCGAGCGCGTTGTAGAACATGACCTCGCTCTTCGTACCATCAGCCTCGAGCACCACCGACTGCGCGCGTACCTCCGCCAGCTTGTAGCCGGCGAGACTCTCACCTTCGACGATCTTGCGCGGCTTGGGGTCCTGCTCGGTCGCCATCAAGGCGAAACGCTCTTTGCCGAGCAACATCGAGCCGTAAACGAGTGGCGGCGGACCCGAGATGCGCTGTGCTTCGGCCGGCGCCGGAACACTGTTGTTGCGCTCCGGATGGAAGGGATTCTGCGTGGCGACGACCGAGTAGTCCTTCGCCGGAGTGATGTCGGCGACCGGCGCGGGCGGCATTGGGCGAAGCTTGAGGTTGCGCGGATCATTGGCAGCGCGATACGCGAGCCAGTCACTGCGCAGGCGCATACCGAGCGCAATGGCCGCTACCGCGAGGACAACGATCGTGATGATCCGTAGCCTTTTCATCCTTGCACCGCCTTCGCCATGAGCGCGGAGATGACGATCGTGCAACGCACGCGCTTCTCCTTCTCCGGGCCACTCGAGGCGACGTGCAGTTCATCGACAGCGACGGCTTTGTCGCCATGGGTGATGGCGTTCATGAACTGCACCACCTGGGTGATCGGGCCCTCGAGGTCGAGTCGTACCGGCACGCGCACGTAATCGTCGGAGAGCGGCGCCACCGGCAGGAAATCAGTGCGCTGCACGTCGAGCTTCTGCTCGACGGCGCGCTGCGCGAGCCACTGCTGGAATTGGGCGCCGGCCTGGTTTGAGTCAGCGGTAGCCAGCAGGCGTTTCTCTTCGCCGTCGAGCTTCACTTGCAGCAACTGCAGGCGTGCTTGCACCTGGGGCGCGGCGGCTACGAGTTCGCGGCGGGAGCGCAGCTTCTTTTCCGCGCGCGCCAGGTCCTGACCGGAAGCGAAGAAGTCGTCGCTCCATGGCAGCACGACCCAGTTCAGCAGCGAGAACAACATTGCCGAGAAGACGGCAAGGGCGATCAGTCGTTTTTCCCGTTCGGCCAGGTTCATCGGCTTGCCCTCAACTTCATCTGGATCTGAAAACGCTCGTTGCCCGTGCCTTCCCGCATGAGGCCGCCGCGGAATTGCACTTCCTCGAATTCCGCGGACCCCTTCAGCGCCGGTAGCACCGCCGAAGCAGACTTCGCCGTCCCCGAGATGTCGACCTCGCCTTGGCGATAGGTGAAGCCGTTCACCCAAGCGTCGGGCGGAAGCTTTTGCGCGACCTCGCCGAGCGCGTCGAGCGGGCGACGGCCGGCCTCCTGGAAATCCTTCAGCGTACTGAGGCGCTGCTCGAGCTTTTCCGACTTACGCAGTTGGCGATCGACGAGATTTGCCTGGCGCTCGACTCCGGCCAGTTCCGCTTCGTAGCGTTGCAGCAGTACATGCTGTTGCAGCGGCTGGCGCGTCGCGACGGCGGCGAGCAGCAGCACATTGACGGCGAGCAGAACGTAGGTCGGCGTGTTGCGCCAGCGTCGCGGAGTAGGACGCTTGGCCTTCGGGACAAGATTCAGCCGGCACGGCCCGCTCCACCCGAAGCCTTCGAGCGCAAGCGCGACGGCGCCGAGGAACAGCTTACCGCTGCCGTCGGACTCGGCGCTGAAGGCGGCTTCGGCGGCAACGTGCTGCTCGAGGCACTCGACGCTGCCGAATTCGGCAAGGGCTTGGATGAGCTCCTCACTTCCCTCGCCGCCCAACACGACCGTGATCGGTTCCGTCCCAGCACCCCGGGCCGCAGCGGTGATCTGCCGCGCCTGCGCGGCGATCTGTTGAGCAGCATGGTCGCCTTGCGCCAGCGGAACGCTGCGGGTGGCGAGGCAGCGTGTGCCCTCGGTGACAGCGAGATCGACCTCGGTGCCGCGGACGTCGACGAAGAGGCGGCGTGACTGCGGCTCGGCGCCGCGCAGTGCCCAATCGAGCACCGCCATCTGCGTGGCGGTGATGCGCGTGAGCGGGAGGCCGGCATCGCGGAAACGATCGCACAGACCGGTGATGCGCTCCCGCTGCAGGAACGCCAGCGCGATCGACAGCTGCTCGGACGAACGCGCGGTCGCGGCATCCCAGCAGAACTCCTCGTCGTCGCTCGGCTTGTAGAGGCCGAGTTGTAGGTCGAGTACGCTCTGCAATTGCTTTTCCGCTGCGATCGGCAGTTGGATGTGACGCAACATCAGTTCGCGCCGCGGCAGGCCGAGCGCGATGAGCGGATCGTCGAGCGGGCCGGTGATGATGAGCACAGCGGCGTGCAACTCGGAAGTCGCGAGCGTGGCAAAGTCAGCGACGACGCCCGTGGCCGTGATCCACTTGCGATGCAGGCCTGGGCGCACGCAAGCGACGTGCAGCGCGTTGCCGCGCAGTTCCAAGCCGACCGCAGCGCGACGCAGATGCAGCGCACGGCGTGCCGTGTTGCGCTCTACACGCGGGCGCGTGGGCTGGAACACCGTGCGGAAAACCGAATTGAGAGCGCTATTGAACATACGAATCATTCCACTCCATGATCCAGAACGGCGGGCCGACGCGCGCCGGCGTGATGATGTTGCCGCTGTCATCGCGCCGGGCCGCTACGCTGAGGCCCGTGACCTGCACCACGGTACGGACGCGGGCCGTGATGCCGCTGGGCATGGTGGCTGAGGCCACCAGCGTGTAGCGGCCGCTGGCCGATGTCGTCAGGGTGCTGAGCGTTTCGCCGCTCAGTAGCACCGGGTAGTCATGCACGAACTGCTGGACCGAGTTGAAGGGCCTCTTTTGGCGGCCCTCGATGATCCAATCAGCGACGCGCTCTCCGAGCTGCGGCACGGCGAGCAGCACTGGGCGCGGTGCGTAGTTGATGTTCACGCCCGCCGACTGTCCGTTGACGGTCAGGCAGTCAGCCAGTCCGAGCCGGCGCGTCACCGAGCCATCTTGGTTCACCACGTATTTGCCCCAGAACAGCGAGGGCGCGACGCCGCGCACAAGGAGCAGTTCTTCGACGGTGCGAAAGTCTTGGTTCGCCGGTGCATACGGCTGCCGCAGCGTGCGGTAGTACGACTCTTCGGCGCCTCCGAGGCGGGTGTCGTTGTCGGCGTCGCGCCAGTCCGCGATGGCGGCGACCAGTTCACGCGCCGCCACGCGGTCCATGCCTAGGTTGAGGAACAGCTTTTCGAGAATGGCGGGCGGTGCCTGGTTGAGATCGAGCTTGCCATTCTCGTCGGCGATGTCGACGACGACGCTGGTTTCGCCGTCCTTCCAGGAGAGCGAACGCTGGCCCGGCCGGAAAGCGGCGTCAGTCGCAGCGTTCGCGCCCAGCAGGGGGATGGTCTGGTAGACGGCACCGCGCGCGACGTAGTAGGCCTGGAGGTGCTCCTTGCGCGCGCGTAGCTCCTCGGTACCGCTCCGCACGAGCGTAGTGAGCGCGAACGCCATTGCAGTCAGGACGAACGTGCCCCACATGACGGCGATGAGCACTGTGCCGCGCTGACGAGTTGTGCCGCGCTTATGCACTAACGCATCTCCGGCTTCTCGCGTCGCGTAGGCACGAGGAAGGTATCGGTCGAGATCTGTTTGCCGCGCGTCCAGACGACACGGAGCGCGCGCGGCAGCTCTTCGTGCTTCTCCGGCTCCCAGGCGCTCTGCCATACGGCAGGCTTGTCGCCGATACCGGGCAGCAAGTACTGCAATTCGATCTTGTCGGCTGGATCGCCGACGAGTTCTGTGACGGGTTTCGCCTGATTCATCGCGAGCGCGCGCAGCGAGCTGGGCTCGAGGGCAGCCACCATAGAGGTCGCGTCGGTGATAGACAGCTCGCTGACCTGCAAACGCTGCTGGCGATCATGTTCAGCGTCTTTCACGACGCTGAGAACGGCGACGAACAGCGGACGCGAACGGTCCGCCTGCCACGAGCGGCGCGTCAGAAAGCGCGCCTCGCTGGCCGTGCCGCTGAAGGACATCAACTGCACGGGCTTGCGATCGCGCGTCTCGATCAGAGTACGGGGCACGGCTGCGCCGACGGCGCGCTCGACCATCTCGCGTCCCGCCATCGTTTGTGCGTGCGCAGCGAGCGCAGACTCGCCCTTGTGCCACGCGCTCGCGGCCAGACGCAAGCCGAGGAAGAGCGTCGTCATCAGCATCGCCATGAGTGATGTGGCAACGACGACTTCCATCAACGTAAAACCCGAGTTGTGTTGCGTGCGCTTCATCTCAAAAACGATTCACCGGCGGCGCGACCAGCGCCGACTGAACGGTCTCGACTGCGTAGGTGCGCGGCGACGCGTCGCCCCAGGCGATCTCGACGCGCACCTTGAACAATGCCGGCGTACCGGCAGCGGGCGGCTGCTGGTTCGCCGCGACCAGCGGACGCACATCAAGCTGCCAGCGATAGCCATCGTCCCAGCGTCCGCGCAGGTGCTCGAGGGCAAGCTGATCACGCAGGAGCACGTCGGTCATCTTTTCGCGGGCGTGGGTGAGCGCGATCTCGTGCGGCGTCATGCGCGCAATGTTGCGCAGCGATTGCGACATCAGTGATACGACCGCAACGAACACGGTGGCGATGAGGACGGAGGAAACGAGGACCTCCATCAGGGTGAAGCCGGCCTGACGGCGCCGCGTCATTGGGCCTCCTCCCCTGCCCGATAGAGCTGCGAGATGCGGGCGCGCGCGGTCAGCGGGTCGAGCGTCAGCTGGACACGTTGTTCCCGGGCGCCACGCAGCTCGAGGGTAGCGAGCTGGCTGGTACCGTCGGAAAAGAAGTAGAGCGGCGCGACTTCGTCGGACCATTCATTGGCGGAGCTCGACGCGAAAACTCTGATGCTGGGCGCCAGCATGACATGCTGCATGGTCTTGCCATCGTCGCGGACGAGGTAGAGGGTGCGCTGCGGCTCTTCGCGCGAGCTGACGATGACGCGATAGTTGTGCCCCTCATAGACAGCGTGCGTGCGCGCCTGCGCGCAGATGTTCTTCACCGTGGCGGCGGCCATGCGCAGCTGCAGGCTGCCAAAGGTGCGGCCGATGGGGGGCGTGAGGATCGCGGTCGCAATGGCGAGCAGCGCGAGCACCACGATGAGCTCCATCAGCGTGTAGCCGCTACGAGTTGTACGTTGCATCTTCATCTCGTTCACCGGCTTCGCCGGCTGACACGGGCGAGTCGCCCGTGTCCACACAATCGATCTAATTCTTCCAACTCACCACATCGGCGTTGATGCCTTCGCCGCCGGGTGCTCCGTCGGCGCCGTAGCTCATCAGGTCGTAGTCGCCGTGGTCGCCGGGTGACTTGTAGGCATACGGGTGACCCCAGGGATCGAGCGGAAGCTCCTCCTTCTTGAAGTAAGGACCGGCCCAGTGTTCGGCGCCCGCGGGCTTGGTAAGCAGCGCCTGCAAACCCTGCTGGGTGGTCGGATACGAGCCGACGTCGAGGCGGTATTCATCGAGCAGGCCTTCGAGCGCCGCGATCTGCGCCTTGGCGGCGTTGACCTTCGCCTTATCGACGTTGCGGAAGAGACGCGGCACGACGAGTGCGGCCAGCATCGCCAGGATGGTGAGCACCACGACGAGTTCGATCAGCGTGAAGCCGGTTTGTTTGCGTCTTTCCATGTCTTTCCTCAGACTCAAAGCGGAATGTCGTTGATGCTGAAGATCGCCAGCAAAATAGAGATCACGATGGTCCCCACCACTCCGCCCATCACCAGGATCATTACTGGCTCAAAGAGCGCAACCATGTTCTTGATGGCCTGCCGCGTCTCGCGCTCGTAGACGTCCGCCACCTGCAGCAGCATCGCGTCGAGGCGTCCCGTCTCTTCGCCTACGCCGAGCAGATGCAGCGAGAGCGGTGGGAAGGCGCCGGTCTCGGCGAGCGGCTTGGTCAGGCCTTTGCCCTGCTTCACGCCCTGCGATGCTTTCTGCACGGCCGATGCAATGCGCGTGTTGCCTGCGACCTGGCCGGCGATCTCGAGCGAGCGGATCATCGGGACGCCACCGGCGAGCAGCGTGCCTAGGCTGCGCGCGAAGCGCGTGACCAGCACGCGTTCGATGACCGAACCAAGCTTCGGGACACGGAGCAGGAGCGAATCCCATTTGGCGCGACCCGCCGGCGAATTGATCCAACGCTGCGCGGCGTAGATGGCGAGCGGAATGCCGACGAGCCATGCCCACCACGTCAGGCTTATGAAGTTGCTGACCGACATCAGGATCTGAGTAGGAAGCGGGAGCGCGGCACCAGTCTGCTCGAAGACGATGGCGAACTTCGGAACAACAAATTCCAGAAGTGCGAAAACCGAGACACCGCCCACGACGGTGAGCAGGATCGGGTAGATCAGCGCCGACGTGACTTGGCCGCGAAGCTCGTTCACCGATTCCTGATAGTCCGCGAGTTGCTGGAAGACGGCGGCCGTATTGCCGCTGGCCTCGCCGGCGCGCACCATGCTGACGTAGAACGACGGGAAGATATCGGGATGCGATTCGAGCGCCGCGCTCAGGCTCTTGCCGCCCTTCACCGCGCGTAACACTTGCTGCAGACGGTCGCGCAGCAGCGGCGATTCGGCCAACTCGGCGCTGACGGTGAGCGAGCGGTCGAGCGGCACGCCGGAGTTCAGCATCGAGGCGAGCGTGCGCGCGAACACCAGGCGATGGCGCGACATGCCCTGCTTGGCAAACAGGTCGGAGAGCTTCGAGTGCAGCTTCGCGCTGGTCTCGCCGGGCAGAGCAACATTGATGGGCACGAGGCCGCGCTCCTGCAAGCGAGCCAGCGCGCCGAGCTTGTCGCCGGCGTCGATGGCGCCGGAGACCATGCGGCCGTCGGCGGTCGCGGCCTGGTAGGCGAAGCTCGGCATTACTGGGCCTCCTCTTGCGTCACGCGCAGGACCTCGTCGAGCGTGGTGACGCCGGCGAGCGCTTTGTCTACGCCGTCCTGGCGCAGCGTCTTCATGCCCTGCTGCAACGCCGCCTCGCGCAGCACGTTGGATTCGCTGGTGCGCGCGATGAGCGACTGCATGGATTCGTTCACTTCCATCAGTTCGAAGATGCCGAGACGATGCTTGTAGCCGATGCCACGGCAGTCATCGCAACCGGCGGCGCGATAGAACACGGGCGAGTCGCCCGTGTCCACACGAGTTCCCTTCGGCAG
>CAYWSH010000007.1:0-53119 GCA_964460655.1 uncultured Terriglobales bacterium
GGTATGGCCGCTTTCGAGGCGGCTCGTTTCAACCACTCACGCACCTCTCCGCGCCAAACGCAGGTGCGACCCCGGGGCGGGGTCGGTGGTCGTTTTAGATAATAACATCGTGGAAAGCGGTGGGCGCTCGCACTTCCCATTGTGGTCATCCTGAGCGAAGCGATGCGAAGCGGAGCGCAGTCGAAGGATCCCTACTCAATTCCGACGCTCGGAGCACGATAGGGATCCTTCGACTGCGCAGCCCGGCTGGCGCCCGGCTGCTCCGCTCAGGATGACGGAAAAGGCATCTTACTGCGCGATGCGCCGGAGCGCGTCCTGCGCCGGCTCGTAGTCCTTGGCCAGCGAGAGCGCAGCGCGATACTCGACGGCGGCGGCGTGCCGGTCACCCATCTTCTCGAGGATCGAGCCCAGCAGGTAGTGCGACTTGAAGGTCGGCGCCTGCTCCTGCTTGTCGTTCGACGAGATGTAGCTGGTCACCAGCTGCTTCGCGCCGGGGAAGTTGCGCCCCGCCTTGAACAGCAATTCTGCGGCTTCGTAGAAGATGTCGTCGTGCGAATGTTCGGCCGCTACGGCCCTGTTCACGGCCTGTTCCAGGTCGTCGTACCGCTTCTGCCGGCGATAGAACGAAGCCAGATTCAGCCAGTACGGCGCCTTGTTCGGCGAAGCCGCGATGGCGGCGCGATATTCCCGCTCGGCGTCGCTGTTGTGGCCTTCTTTCTCCGCCACCCGTGCCTTGATCCAGTGCGACGTGGGCGGATCGACGGGCTCGAGCTTCTGTGCCTGCGCTTCCGCTTTGTCTTTACCGCCGCCGAGGAACGACGGCGCCTCGATGAAGAACTCGGCAAGGTCGGATTGCGCATCGAGGTTCGTCGACTGCAACTCAACGGCTTTTTCGAACTCCATGCGCGTGCGCTTCGCCAGTCGGATGGCTGTGATGAAGATCGAGTGCTCCGCCTTCTCGCCGTACGCGCGGCCCAGCCACAGGTGATACGCGCTGCTCTGGGGCTCATTCGCCGTAGCCTTCTCGCAGGCGTTCACCGCGTTGTCCCAACGCTCGAGGGTGAGATACGAGCGGCACAACAGATTCCACGACGCGGCGTCGTTGGGCGCCGCCGCGACGCGCTGCTTCAGCATGGCCATCGCTTCATCGGGACGGCCGGCGCGCAGCAATGCCTCCGGCGACTCCTGCGCAAAGCCAGTCGCCGTCATGATCACCAACGCGAGCAGACGCAGCATCTTCATCGCTGCACCACCCGCACCGGCATGTTGTCCCGCAACATCTGTCCGTTGGTCGTCCCTAAAGCCACCATGACATTGTCCCCGAGGCCCTTATCGATCTCGATGCGCGTCAGGTTCGAGATGCCTGTCTGCACCGGAACGCGCTTGAGTAAATTGTTGTCGGTCACTTGGTAGACGAAGCGTTGCCCGTCTTCCTGGTGGACCGCCTCTCGCGCCACCGTCACCGTGCCTTCATGCCGCGCCGTCGTGACCGTGACGCTGACGTTCACCGCCGGCAGCAGCTTCAGATCACGATTATCCACCTCGCAGGTGATCTCGCCGACAGTCCTGGTGCCGCGCAACGTTACGGTAGTCGGCACATTAGTAATGCTGCCTTGCCATATGCGGCCCGGGACGGCGTCCCAGGTGATGTCCACGTGCTGGCCACGCGCCAGCCGGCCGATGTCGGGTTCGTCAACGAACGCCCGCACCGTGACCGTGTGAAGGTCGGCGACCTGCACCAGCAGATCACCTGAATTCACGAACACTCCGGGACGCACCGGCAGGGAATAGACCATACCCGCCCGCGGCGCCCGGATATTCGAATTCGCCAGGACATCCTGTGCCGCCGAGAGCGCCGCCCGCGCCTCTTCTTCCTGTGCCTGCGCGTGGCGCATCTCCTCGGGCGAGTAGCGCGACGTCTGCTTGCCTTGCGTCAGCTCGACCTGGGCCTGTGCGGCCTTCACCCGGTTCTGGCCTTCGGTGACCTCAGCCGCCGACGCCGCTCCTGTCTTCTGCAGCCGTTGCAACGCTTCCAGATTGCGTTGCGCCGCTTCGAGTTCACTTCGCGCTTTGACTGCTTCGGCGCGCGTCGTCAAGACCTCTTCCTGCGAGCCACCTTTCTTCACCGCGGAAAGCGTTACTTCCGCGGCGCGCAACTGCGCCTCTGCCCGCGCCGCCGCGGCCCGCGCCGGAGCGTCGTCGAGCTGCACCAGCAACTGGTCGGCTTTCACCCAGTCGCCTTCCTTCACGTGGACCGCCTTCACGCTGGCCGCGCCGGGCGCATGCGCTTCAAAATTCTGTACCGGATCGATCTTCCCGTTCGTGGAGATGGTGGCGACGATCGTGCTGCGCTGCGCCTTCTCGGCGCGCACCGGCAGCTCGCCCTTGCGCATTGACATGAACGCCGCCAGCACGACGACCGCCAACACGATGACGGCCACCAGGACTGCCAGTGGGCCGCGTCGCGGAGCCGTATTGGGTTCGATCGCTGCCATTATTGGTCGAACGTTGCCGTTGCTCAGCCTTGCACTACCGCCAAACTTCCTATTTTAGCGCCGGTTTATGCATTCGATGCCCGCCAAAACGCCGAGGTCGCGAAAACTCTCTCATTGTGAAGCACATCGAATGGACTAGCTGTTGGCTTTCAGGTTTACCGGGCTCGCGAAAGCGAAGCGGCCGGTGCAGGCCGCGTAGCGCGACGAAGGGCCTTGAGGGTCTTCGGGCGAGTTGATGCTCTGCAGCGGTGTTGGAGCCGGAGGCGACAAGAAAAGCGGAGCGGCCGGTGCAGGCCGCGTAGCGCGATGGAAGGCCTGGAGGGTCTTCGGGCGAGTAGTGCTTGCGAGCGGTTTTGGAGCGGAGCGACAAAGAATCAATGATAGGACCCCGTAGCTTCGGACGCGCAATCCGCAACAGCGTGCGCGATTTCAGCCGCCACCAGACCATGGCGCTCTCCGCCGGCCTAGCCTATTACTTCCTGCTGTCGCTGTTCCCCTTGCTCGTTGTGCTCGCCACTACCGTTGCGTACGTGCCCGTGCCCGACTTGTTCGAGAAGCTGTTGTGGGCGATGGGCCACCTTGTCCCGGCGGAAGGCATGTCGGTGGTCCGCGGCGTTCTCAAAGACGTGCTCCAGGACCATCCGCGGCTGCTCTCGCTCGGCATCCTGGGAACGGTCTGGGCGGCGTCGGGTGGGTCCACGGCGATGATCCAAGCGCTCAACGTCGCCTACGATGTTCCGGAAACCCGCCGCTGGTGGGACGTGCGCGCGCGCGCCTTCGGCCTGACGTTCTTCATCGGCAGCTTCTTTCTCATCGCGATGGCGTTCATGGCGGTGGGTCCCCAATTCGGCGCCTGGCTGGCAGATCGCATCGGGCTGGGCCCGGTGTTCGTTTTTGTGTGGCAATACGTGCGCTGGGGCGTGGCCATCGCGTTCACGGTGATCGGTGTCGAGATGATGTACTTCCTTGCTCCCAACGTGAAGCAGCGCTTCTGGGCATCACTGCCGGGCGCGACGTTTGCGGTGGCCACGTGGCTCGGGGCATCGTGGGCGTTCGGCATCTACCTGCGCGAGTATGCGCACCTCAACCGCACCTACGGCACACTCGGCGCCGTGGTCGCTCTGCTCATCTGGTTCTACTGGACGAACATGGTCATCCTGCTCGGCGCCGAGATCAACTCCGAGCTGCGCAAGGCGGCCGGGAAGGCGCCGCTGCCGGTAAAGCAGGACCCCGACGAGGACAAGCTCATCACGTTGAAAGTGGCCTAGCCCTCCACCGTCATGCTGAGCGGAGTAGAGCAGCCTGGCGAAGACCAGGGTACGTGGTGATGTCATCCTGAGCGAAAGCCGCATGGCGCAGCCAGGCGGCGAAGTCGAAGGATCCCTATTGCACCTAGGCTCATCGGTAGCTATAGGGATCCTTCGGCTGCGCGACGCTGCGCGTCGCTCCGCTCAGGATGACTGAGTAGAATAGAAGCCGCATGTCCCAACGCACCGGCTACACCGACACGCACGCCCGCGCCGGCCTCGACGCCAGGTTTCCCGACATCGACACCTTCGAGAACCAGTATCCGGGCTACGAGATCGTGGTCGACGATCCGGAGTTCACCAGCGTTTGCCCCAAGACCGGCCTGCCTGACTTCGGCGCGCTCAGCATCCGTTACATGCCGGCGAAAAAGTGCATGGAACTGAAATCGCTGAAGGAATATCTGCAGTCCTACCGCAACCTCGGCATCTTCCAGGAGAACGTGGTCAACCGCGTGCTCGAGGACGTCGTGCGCGCGACGAAGCCGGTGTGGTGCGTGGTGCGCGGCGAATTCCGCCCGCGCGGCGGTATCTCGACCGCGGTGGAAGCCCGCTGGCCACGGCCCAAGAAGTAGCGACGGTAGAGACGTAGCTTGCTTCGTCTCGAACACGCGTCTGCTATATTCGCCAACTCCCATGCTCAATCGCGCGCATGCTCGTTCAGCGCTCCTCCTTCTCACCGCGCTGAACTTCCTGAATTACGTCGATCGCTACGTCCTGCCGGCGGTGCAGGTGCCGCTGGAGCGCGAGATCCCGATGACGAACGAGCAGTACGGACTGCTGTTCAGCTCGTTCTTCATCTTCTATTCGATCGCGGCGATCCCGGTCGGCATGCTGGCCGACCGCTACCCGCGGCGCGTTATCATCGCCGCCGGCGGACTCGTCTGGAGTGGCGCGACGCTCCTTACCGCCTTCACCTACGACTACACGTCGCTCTTCGTGCGGCATCTGGTCGTCGGCATCGGCGAGGCGAGCTTTGCGACCATCGCTCCTGCGTTCCTTTCCGACATGTACGGCGAAGAAGAGCGCGGCAAGGTGCTCGCGATATTCAACACCGCGCTGCCTGTCGGGATGGCCGTAGGGACCATCCTGGGCAGCACGCTCAGCGTGCGCTACGGGTGGCGCGCGCCGTTCTATGTGAGCGCACTCCCGGGCTTCATCGTCTCGCTGCTCATCTTTATGGTTCCCGAACCGCAACGCGGCGCGGCCGATCACTCGCTGAAGACGGCCGGCAAGCAGCACATCCTCGGGCTCTTCAAGAACGGTGCGTTCCTGACGGCGAGCCTCGGCATGGCGATGCTGACGTTCTGCGAATCGGGCCTGCAGACATTCGTCATCAAGTTCCTGGTGCAGGTGCGCGGCGTTGCGCAGGGGACCGCCGGCACGGTGTTCGGCTTGATGAGCCTGTTCAACGGTATTGTGCCGGTGCTGATCGGCGGCTGGTACGCGGACCGACTGTTACGCCGCCGCAGCGACGCGCACTATCTGATCTCGTCGCTGGCGATGGGCCTGGCCATCCCCACGATGGTCCTGACGATCTACGTTGCCGGCCCGACCATGTGGCCCGGCATGTTCGTCACCGAGTTTGTATTGTTCATGAATACCGGCCCGCTGAATGCGGCGGTGGTGAACTCGGTTGCAGCGCCGATCCGTGCGACCGCACTCGCGGTGAACATATTCCTCATCCACATGCTCGGCGACGTGCCCGCGCCGGCGATCATGGGCCGCATCGCCGACGCGACCAGCATGCCCATGGCATTCGCGGTGGCGATCGCGGCCTGCGGAGTGTCGGCCGCAGTGTTGTGGATGGGCAGACAATACGCTCGGCAAGAGGGTGGAGCAGGCCTTTAGGCCTGCAGAGAACTGCTTTCAGAAGAGAAAAGGCTTTAGCCCGTGAGGTGAGCCTCAGGGGCTAAAGCCCGGATTCTTTACATGCGCGGAATGCAGGCCTGAAGGCCTGCTCCACCCGTTCCTTTTTACTGTGCGCCGCCGGCTGAGCCACCCGCTTTCATGCTGACATCGACGCCCTTCTTGTCTTCCTTGGCAGCGATGGTCACCTTCTGGGTGGTCTCGCCGGCCTTCTCGTGCACGAACGCCAGTGTGTAGTCGCCCGGCGGCAGGTCCTTGATCTCGTACTTGCCGTCCTTGTCGGTCACGGCGAAGTACGGGCTCTTGACCACGCTGATGTACATCTTCATCCACGGGTGCTGGTTACACTTCACCGGCAGCATGATCTCTTCGCGGGCGAAGGTCTTCTCCAGCGGCGCGCCCTTCGGCGGCTGCGATTCGTTCCATTCGCGGTTCGCCGCCGGCGTGGGATGGATGTTGTGCGTGGTGTCGTCGCTGTTGAGGATCTTGATCTGCTGGCCGGCCATCACGCCGAGTACGTGCGGATGGTAACGGCAGCCCGACTGGTCGATCTCGACCGCGGTAGTCGGGGCATCGAACGTGCGGCTGCCGAGGCCGTCCTTCACGTAGACAAAAACATTGGCGAGCGCGGCGCCGTCGCCGGCGTACGCCTCCACCATGTTCTCGCCTTTCTTGGCGCAGGCGGCATCCTGGCTCATGTCGATCTTCGCAGCCTTGGGCTTCGTGCCGTCGAACTTCACCGAACCGCTCACGCTGCCGACGGTGCTCTTATCGATCGGCGTCGCTGCCGGCGCCGCCTTGGTCTCCCCGCCGGAACTCGCTGCTGGCTGGGGCTCGGTCTTGCTGCACGCGGCCAGCGCCAGACACATGGCCAGCGCGAGCACGCCCCAAATCTTGGACTTCATCATGATCGCTACACCTTTCTGAAGGGATTTGTACTAGGACCTAAAACTTATGATGCTACTGCCGACTCTCGCGGTGTGGCAAGCCACCTTTCACAACGACACCGTCATCCTGAGCGAAGCGAGTCCGCCGCGGCGGATGAGCGCAGTCGAAGGATCCCTATAGCTACTCGAAATCATGAGTTGCGATAGGGATCCTTCGACTCCGCAACGGTTGCGCGTAGCGCCACCGTTACTGCGCTCGGGATGACAAAAACACTACGGCGCTGCGCCGCCGGCGCGCGTCGCCTTCTTTGCCGGCGCGCTGGCCGTCGTCTTGCCCATGCGACCCGCGACCGCGCGCTGCTCCTCCGGTGTCAACTGGAAGATGTATTGCACGAGCAGCTTGGTGTGATCTTTGTCGTAGCCCTGGAACGCCGGCGGCGTCGGTCCGTTGAATACCCACTGGTCATGGTCCGCCTGATGGTCTTTGCGGAACAGGTTCGACGGCATCGCCGTGCCGGGCGAGATGGATTGCGGATCGATGATCCAGCGCTCCGCCCAGCCGGGCTTCAGCCGCTCTTTCGCCAGCAGGAAGTTCGGCGCCGTGGCGGTCTTATCGTGATTTGGATCGCCGGTGGCGTGGCACTTCAAGCACGGCGCCGCCGCGCTGGAGAAGAGCGAACGGCCCATCTCTTTTTCCTGCGGCGAGAGGTCCGCCATCTTCTGCGGGATATAGGGCTGCGGTTGCTGCGAGAGCGCCTGGAAGAAGCGCACCAGCTTGCGCAGCTCATTCGGCGAGAAGTTGAACGTCGGCATTCGTACGGCGAGGTACGGACGCACGCCGTTGCGATTGACGTCGGATGTGCTCAACGCCGGATTCGTCAGGAACTTCAACAGCCACTCGGGATCGACGCGTGCGCCCTCGGTCAGGAGCTTCGGCGGCAGTTTTTCCTTCGCGTCCTTGTACGCGGGCACGGTCTCGAGCGCCGTGGAAGCATTCGGAACGTTCTGCTGGCCGGTGTAGAACTGGTGGCAGCCCATGCAGTTGTACTTCTTGACCACCCACCAGCCTTCCTGGATGTCGCGCCGCGCGTCCTGCGGCAGGAAGTTGTAGCTCGCGGGCAGGGAAGTCTCCTGTGAGCCGAGCAGGAAGGTCACGAGTGAGCGTATCTGCTCCTTCGTCAGGTGCGGATCGGGCATCTTCAGCTTTTCCGTCTCGCCGCGGATCTTGCCCTTGTCATAGATGTTGGGCATGGCGAGCTTGTGCTCGAAAAAGCCCTTGTGGTCGTACCACTCGTGTCCCGTCGCCGGACCGGAAGGCAGCCGCTTCTGGATGTCGGCGTCGTCGATCGGCTCCTTGCCGCCGCGGATCGCCGTCTCGGTGAGCAGCGCGAAATCGAGGCGCTCGATGGGCTTCGAGCCTTCCTGCGTCAGCTCGGTGCCGATGCGGCCTTCGTCTTCGAGGCCCGAGATCTCGTGGCAGCCCGCGCAGCCGAAGTGCTTGATCCAGACTTTGCCCTGGTCGCGCAGCTTGGGATCATCCATGAACGCCGCGTTCGCGTATTGGCCCGCCTCCTGGTGCTTCTTCGTGATCAGGAAGCTGGCGATGTCCTGCGCGTCCTGCTGCGTGAGACGCAGCACCGGCATCACCGTCATCTGCTGGACTTGCAGCTCGTGGCCGTCGTTCGGGCACGTCGTGTGGTCCAGGTCGAAGACGTACGGCAGCTTCTTCTTCGCGTAATCCTCGGGCCCGATGTCCTTCTTCTCGTACGGGCAATACGGACGCAGGCGGTGCCGCGGGTTCAGCACCCAGCGCACCAGGTAGTTGTAGTTGTCCTTCTCGCCCACGCGGCTGAGGTTCGCCGCGAAGTTGCCGCCTTCGCGGTCATCGCCTTCGCCCATGGAGTGGCATGCCAGGCAGCCGCGCGTCTCGAACAGTTCTTTGCCCTTAGCGGCGTCGCCCGTTTTCTGCTGCTCGATCGGGTCGGTGAGCGCCACCTGCCACAGGTACGCCGAGATCGACCGGATCTGCTCCTCGTTCATCCGGAAATTCGGCATCTTCGTGGTCGGCCGGAAATTCGTCGGCTTGCTGAGCCACACCGGGATCCAGTCCCGGTTGATCTTGGCGCGGATCTCCTTCAGGTTCGGCCCGACCTTCTTCATGTCGCGCAGCACGCTCTTCGATTGCAGGTCCACCTGCTCGATGCGGCCCGCCAGCTTGCTGTTCGCCACCGTCAGCGCCTCAGCTTCCGCGTTCAGCCGGTTGGCTTCTTCGTTGGTCTCGGCTTTGTCAGCCTGCGCGCGCAGCGTGGAGGCCTGCTTCTGATTGTCTTTGATCGCGCCTTCGAACTGCTTGAGTACCTGCGCGAAATTCAGCAGGTCTTCGGGCTCGCGGTCGTAATTCTCGTAGCGATGGCAGCCCATGCAGCCGCGCTGGCGGAAGAGGTCTTTACCGTCGTTGATGATCGCGCCCGACGTGGAAGTACCGGCGACCAGCACCATGTCAGCAGCGTGGCACGTCTGGCAGCCGGCTTCGATGTTCTCCTTCTTGAACATCGGCCACAACCAGTGCTCGTAGTAGCCGTGCGCCTTTTCAGCGCTCGTGGTGGCGCGCCCATTGCCGTTGTGGCAGGGCGAGCAGCCGAACTTGTCGGGATCGTGGATGGTCAGCAGGTCTTTCGACGGATGGCTGACGAACGCGTGCGCATAGGCATCGGGTTGCTTGCTACCCTTCAATGCCATGCCCGCTTGCGTGACCGTCAGCGGCTCGCGCGTGCCGATGTGGCACGACTCGCAGCGGTCCACGATGTTCGCTTCCGCCACGTTGATCTGCACGATCTGCGGGTCCCAACTGGCGTATTTCTTTTTGAGGCCCTCGATCTGCGACGGCGTCAGGTCGACGATGTGGTCGGCGATGTACAGGTCGCGCTTCGCCTTCGCCTCGTTCGCGGGCTTCATGGCATCGCTCAGCGCGGTGACGAGCCGCGCCTTCTCGATGCGCAGCGCGTTGTACTCCGCTTCCAGTTGGTTGTAGCTGAGCTTCCTGCCCTGGTAATCGGGATGATCGACCGTGTACTGCTCTTTGCTCTTGTTCTTCTCGAGGGTCTGGACGCGGCTTTCGTGCTTCTCCTCGACCTTCGCCGCTGCCGGCTCGAACGTTCCGGCTTCCGCGTCGTACGTCTCAGCGGCAAACCACGCTTTCGCGTCGGTGTAGACGAACTGCACCAGCGCCAGCTTCTCGTCGACCTTGGCGCGGTCCTCGTTGATCTTCTTGACGGTGTCGGCGGCGGCGCTGTCAGCGGCCTTCGCGGCATCATCGAGCTGCTTGTATTCGCTGCCCTGCTGCAGCTGCTTCACCGCGGCGTCAGAACGACTGTTCACCGTGCCCAAGTAAGCCGCATAGCGCGACTTGAATTCGTTTTGGAACGCCTTCCACGGACGCTGGCCGTACGCCTCGTCCCACAATGCCCAGAACAGCGTGAACATCATGAGGATGGAAGCCACGACATAATGCGTGGTGTACGACTTCGTGACGATCGGGTCGCGCTGCGGGATTTGCTCGTCGGCCATGTTAGGTCGTCGTTGGTCCTTGGTCGTTGGTCTTTGGCCCAAAAGCCTGCTGTTGGGTGTTGGCCAACGACCAACGACCAACAGCCAACGGCGTCTTCAGATGTTGAACCACGGTGTCACGAGTACGTACTTGATGTTGAATGCCAGCCGCGCCAGCATCTTCACCGGCAGCGATAGCATCGTGAGCCAGAAGAACATCATGGTGTTGTACTGCACGAAGCTCATCAGCTTGTAGTCGCGCGGATGCGTCCGCTTGAAGTATGAGTGCATGATGAGCCCACCGATGGCGTAGAACGCCCCTACCACGGCCACGCCGAAGATGCCCTTCCCCCAGTTCGACGTGATGTGGAACAGGTCGGGCAAGTCCACGTTCACGGCGTACACCAATCGGTTGTGGTCCCACGTCTGCCCTGGCCAGAACCATTGCCAGCCGGGCCCGCGGATGAACGTCCCGATGATGATCATCGAGACCCACAAGATGACGAAGCCGAAGAAAAATGTCCCGATGGCGAACTTCCGCTGCTTCCACGTGTAGTACCCGGAGCCGAGCGGATTCGTATCTATATAAGGAATGATCATCAGCCCGCCGATGATCAGCCCGGGCATCAGCACGCCGGCGATCCACGGATCGAAGTAGACCAGCATCTCCTGCAGCCCGAGGAAGTACCACGGGGCTTTTGCGGGATTCATCGTCAGGTTTGGATTCGCCGGTTCTTCCAGCGGCGCGTTCAGCGTGATGGACCAGACAATAAGAATGATGGAGACGATGATGGCCGCCAGGAATTCCACGCGCAGCAGGAACGGCCAAACGTGGATCTCCTTCGCCCAGCCGGGACGGAAGGGGAACGTCTTGCGGTGATGCGTCTTGGCGAGCGCCGGGTCTTTCTCCAGCTTCTCGATGAGCGCGTCATTGTCGCGCGCCTGCTTCCACGCGATCCAGGTGTAGAACACCACCAACGGCAACAGCGCCACGATGGGGATGTTGTCTGGCGTCGCCGCAATGTCCCAAAGTTGTCGCAGGTCCATACTTCGTGTCCTTCGTGAAACCTTTGTGACCTTTGTGGTTGCTCTTAATTCTTAATGTCTTACTTTAATCTCCGATTCGAGCATCACCGGCGCTGGGCCGCTGATGCCGCCATCCTTACGCACGCGCCAGAAGTGCACGATCATGAACACGCTGGCAATGATCGGGATGGCGATGCAATGCCAGATGTAGGCGCGCAGCAGCGCGTTCGCGTCCACGATGGAGCCGCCGAGCAGCCCGAAGCGGACGTCGTTGTACGGCGTCATGTGCATCTCTTGCCCGAACGGGCCTTCATGCCCGAGCAGCGGCGTGGCGCGCGCCATGTTCGTGCCCACCGTGACTGCCCAGAATCCCAACTGATCGTCGGGCAGCAGGTATCCGGTGAACGAGAGCAGCAACGTCAGCGTCAGCAGGATCACGCCGACCGCCCAGTTGAACTCGCGCGGCTTCTTGTAGCTGCCCGTCAGGAACACGCGGAACATGTGCAGCTCGACCGCGATCACCATCAGGTGCGCTGCCCAGCGATGCATGTTGCGCAGCAGCTTCCCGAATGGGACGTCGTGTTCCAGATACAGTACGTCACGGAACGCCTGCACCTTCGATGGGTGGTAATAAAACATCAGCAGCACGCCGGTGAAGGTGAGCACAAAGAACAGGTAGAACGTGATGCCGCCCATGCCCCAGGTGAACTTGTAGCGCACGGCATCGCGATTGATCTTGGCCGGGTGCAGGTGCAGGAAGACATTCGACAGCACGCCCAGCGCGCGATTGCGCGGCGTGTCGTCGTGCTTGTGGCGGAAGATCGAGGTGTAGACCTGCGTCTTGGTCGGGTCTTTGACGAGGTCGACCTGCTCCTTCGCCTTCTCCACCATCTCGGTGGGCAGCGTGCGCGCATCTTCTTTCAGCGCATCGAGCGCGACCTTCATCTTGCCGCCGCCATTCCCACCATTTGCGGAGGACGTCGCGCCGTTGCCGCCTGTCGCCGGAGCTTTGTTGTCTTTGACTTCGTCTGCCATGATCTCACCCGACTGCTTATACCGGGATGAATGCTCCCTGGTCGTTGAACTGGCTGCGTTGTCCTTTGGGTTGCTGATAGAGACGGCTGGTGTCGACCAGGATCTGGCCCTGCGGATCGATCTCAACGTGCGCGCGGTCCATCGGACGCGGCGCGGGGCCTTCGAAGTTGATGGCCTCGCTGTCGTATCCCGAGCCATGGCACGGACACTTGAACTTGTTCTCGCCCGGCTTCCAATCGGGCGTGCAGCCGAGGTGCGTGCAGCGCGCGTAGACGACGAACAGGCGATCGGGCGTGCGGTCCACCCAGATGCGGAATTTTGCCTGCCACTTCGTGTCAACGCCGAGGCCGTAGTCGCTCGGATAGCCGATGCGGAACACCGTGCTCGGCTCGAATAGCGTGCGCGGCAGGAAGAAGCGGAAGAACGCGATGAACCACGCCGCGAGGAACGCTGCGACCGTCGCCCACACGAAGCGCCGCCGTGCCTGGTTGATCGGCGAATTGTCGGGACCCGTGGCTGGAATGCCGCCCGCCGCTGCCGCTTGCGATGTTCCAACCGCCGGCGTGCCGACGTATTTTGTCGCGACGCCGCTACGCGCCGCTGCTGGACCTGTGGGGACGGGAAGCGGCGCTGCGGTAGCCGCTTTTGGAGCGGCTGCAGCAGCTGCAGCGGGTGCTGCTGCGGCAGGCGTTGCCGGTGCACTGCCGCCAGCAGCTTCTGCAATCGCGGCTGCGTCGGGCATCTGCCCGCCGGGCTCCCACGGCATGGGATTGCCGGCCTTCAGGCAGGCGATCTCCGCTGGTGACAGCGACGCTATGCCCTTCTTCTTTCTATAGGCCTGCTCCGAGGCGATGACGGAATTGTTCAGCGCCTTGCGTGGCAGATTGGGAAGGCCACCCTGGATGTTCGACATCGGCAGGCTCGCCGCCGACGCTGCCGGCGCAGCCGCGGTGGCGGCAGGAGCGCTGGCTGCCGGAGCGGCGCTCGCCGCCGGCTCGACTCCCGATCCGCCTGCCTCCCACCACATGGGGTTGCCGGCCTTCAGGTCTTCCATGTCCTGGTCGGCAAGCAGGGGGAAGCCCTTGCGCTTGCGATACGCCTGCTCGGCGGCGATCACCGACGCATTCAGCGGCTTGCGCGGCAACGGCGGTAATCCACCGATCACACCCTTCTCAGCCATCAGCTCTCAATCCTCAGTCGGCAGCGACTAGATCTTCTTCCTGAACGCCGATCGCGCGGCCCACTAAACCCGCCAACGCCGCAATGAACCGCGGCGAATCGTTTAACCCTTCCGTCATCTTGAACCGCTGAATGCCGCACTGCTCCGCCAGCTCGCGCGCCTCATGATCGATCTCACCCAGCGTCTCCACGTGGTCCGAGACGAACGAAACGGGCACGACACAGACCTCTTTCGTCCCGGCCGCGCCGAGTTGTCGGATGGTCGTCCGCAACGATGGCTGCAGCCACTTGCTCGCCCCGACTTTCGATTGATAACAAAGCCGGCGCGCATTGCTCCACCCGCCTCGCTCGCACACGAGCTCGACTGTCTCCTCGATCTGCCGCTGATACGGGTCGCCGCGCTCGATCACGGAAACCGGCACACTGTGCGCACTGAAGACGAGCGTAGGACGCGTGGGGTCGTCGAAGCGCGCCAACGCGTCATCAATCTTTTCAACGAGCGCATCGAGATATGCCGGATCGCGATAGAAATCCGCGATCACTTGGAGCGCCGGCGTCTCGCCGGCCAGGCGCCTCCATTCGTTGAGGCTGCTGCCGGTCGTCGTCGAACTGTACTGCGGGTAGAGCGGCAGCAACACGACCTCGTCCGGCGCGAATTCGGTGAGCTGAGCGATCGCTTCGCGGGTGAACGGATGCCAATAGCGCATCGCGACCACGCACTTCGCGTCGAAACCCTGGTCGCACAGTTCGGCTTCCAGGAGCGCCGCCTGGCGCTCGGTGTTCCGGCGGATAGGCGAACCGCCGCCGATGACGGCGTAGTGATGCTGCACCTTGCGGGCGCGCGTCGTGGAGATCAGCTTGGCCAGCGGCTTGCGGCCGAGGCGAGCGAACGGGAAATCAATGATGTCGGGGTCGCAAAAAAGATTGTAAAGAAAAGGCTCGATGGCAGCGAGCGTGTCCGGTCCGCCGAGTTGGAAGAGCACCACCCCTACCCGAGTGCGCTGCATCGTAAAGATTTCCCCAGCCCCTTGCGCGAAACGGGCCATCTTAACGAACGAGTTGTGCGTCGTCAAACGCGTGTGAGCAACGTTAGCCGCCAACGAGCTTCTTGAATTCCGGTTCGTCGTGCAGGCACACCAGGTCGGGATCTTTCGACGCCCAATCGATGTTGAAGAAGCCTGCATCTTTAGCACGCGAGAGCAGCAGCAGGGCGTCTTCCTTGCGTCGCAGCAGCGCATAGGCGCACGCCGCGTTGTAGAGAATGTTGGAATCGCTGGGCCGCAGCGCGATGGCGGTCTTGATCTCGGCAAGCGCCGCGGCTTCGTGATTCGACCGCGCATACGTGGTGGCCAGCAGGATGCGCGCGCGCACGTCTTCCGGCACGAGCTCCAGGTGGTGTTTCATCACCTTGATCTGCTGATGGCGCAGGTCGAGTTCGCGCTCGATATCGCCCACTCGCATCAGGCAGTTGCGATAGGGAATGAAGACGTTGTAGTCGTCGCCGGCAGCTTCCGCTGCTTGCTCGGCGGTCTGCGCCGCCGGCTCGAATAGTCCGGCGGCGAAGTACGCCTGACCCAAACACCAATACGCGCCATCCGTGTCCGGCTTCTGCGCGATGGCCTTGCGGGCGAAGCGGATCGCGTCTTCGTACTCGTGGAGCGCGTACGCTACCCGCGCGCGTGCCGCCAGTACGTCGGGGAGCTCAGGAGCGAGTGCCGCCGCCTTTTGGCATGCGACCTGCGCCTTCTCCACCCATTGCTGATCGCCGCGCGCATGCCACTCGTGGAACAGCCCGTAAACGTACGCGAGTCCGGCAAACGCCGAGGCGAAGTTTGGATCGAGCTCCGTAGCGCGCTCATACATCTGCACCGCGAGTTCGAGGTCGGGGCGAGTGACGCGGCGCGAATAGCTGCGTCCGCGCAGGTAGAAATCGTAGGCCTGCGCATTCTCGGTCGGCTTGGCCTCGATCTCCTTCCGCTCCTGCGGCGACAACGTGATGCGCAGCGAGTCGGCGATCTTGCGCGCTATCTCGTCCTGCACCTCGAAGACGTCCTGGAGCTCGCGGTCGAAGCGTTCGCTCCACAGCGGGAACTCGGTGCGCGCATCGATCAGCTGCGCCGTGATGCGGATGCGGCTGCCCGAACGCCGCAGGCTGCCGGCCAGCACATACCGGGCTGCCAGTTGCTGTGCCACCTGGCTGACGGCGACGCTCTTGTCGCGGAACGCCGCTACGCGCGGTCGCGGAAACACACGGAGGGTGCGGATCTTGGAAAGCTCGGTGATCACGTCTTCCGTCATGCCGTCGCGGAAGTATTCGTCTTCTTTCGCCGTGCTGAGATTCTCGAAATACAGGACGGCGAGTGATTTGTCCTCCGTCGCAGGCGCGGCGCTGATGGCCGCCGACTGGCCTCCACTAACGGGCCGGTGGCCAGATTCGAGGTCACGCTTCAGCCGGATAAGGTCGGTCTTCATGTCCTGCACCGACTGGTAGCGCAGGGCGCGATCCTTCTCCAGGGCCTTGGCGATTATGCGCTGCAACTCACTCGGCAGTCGGGAAGAGAGCAGGAGAGGCGGGATCGGTTCGCGATTCAGGATGGCGTCAAAGACCACCGCTGACGTATCACCCTTGAAGGGAAGTACGCCAGTGGCCATCTGATAGAGCACGGAACCGAAGGAGAAGATGTCGCTGCGCGCATCCAACGACTCACCCCGCGCCTGCTCGGGCGACATGTACGCTACCGTGCCCATGGTCGTACCTGGGCTCGTCAGCTCGCTTACTTTTCCACCGATGGTCTCGTCGGCGCCGGGTGTCGCGCCGCGCGCGACCTCCAGCTTCGCCAAACCAAAGTCGAGGACCTTCGGCTGCCCGCGGTCGGTGATGAAGATGTTCGCCGGCTTGATGTCGCGATGCACGATCCCCTTCGCATGTGCCGTCTCGAGTGCATCGGCGATCTGGATCGCTGTCGGCAGGAAGTGGTCCATGTCCATCGGCTTTTCGGCGATCCGTTGCGAGAGAGGCACGCCTTCCAGGAGCTCCATCGCGATGAAATGCTGTCCAGCATGCTGCTCGATGGCGTAGATGGTGCAGATGTTCGGATGGTTCAGCGTGGACGAAGCGCGCGCCTCCCGCTGAAAGCGCTGCAATGCCGACGCATCGTGTGAGAGCTCGGCGGGCAGGAACTTGAGCGCGACACGCCGGCCCAGGTCGAGGTCTTCGGCCTCGTACACCACGCCCATACCGCCGCCGCCGACTTGCCGCAGGACGCGGTAATGCGAGACCGTTTGGCCGAGCAAGAGCCCTCCGCTGTACGAGAGTGGATTGGTCACTATATGGGGGGCGCGCGGAAGCGTCAACGGAAGGCGTAGCAGTGAGTGGCTAGCGCAGATCGACCAACTGTATCTCGTCGCCGATCTTGCGCAGGATGATGTCCACGCCGGCGCCGTGCTTCATCACCTTGAGCGGGCGCGGCACCGCGACGAAGCGCTGATAGCTGCGGCTCACGCCGCTATCGCTGCCTTCGGTGTGGACGGTGAGCCAGCTTTGCCGCAGCGCTTCGCAATCGCCGTTCGGGCAGCGCGGCCCGGCGCCGACCGCGACCCAGTAGTCCTGGTCGAGTCCGCTGCGCGGAGCGTAGTGCACGATGGCCTCATCGTCGTTGGATAGCGTCATCTGCTGCGCGGCGTCCGCGATCTTCTCGCTCAGGTAGTCGCCTTCGTCGCGCCCGCCGCCGAGCGCCATGATGAGGATGGCAGCGAGAATGATCAGGACAAAGAGACCTGCGCGACGCATAGCGAAAGCATAGCGCGTTTTCCGTGGAAGGGAAGCGTCAACTCGTGGCAACGCTAACTCAGTTCGACGAGGCCCTTCGCCGTCTTGAGTTGCAGCGTGATCTTCGGCGGCGCCAGCTCGACGATGGTGCGGATGCCGAGCTTCTTCATGGTGTCGGCGAATGCATCGGGACGCGCGGAAGCGAACTGCAGCGATAGGACAGTGCCGGCCGGCGGCGCATCTTGCGAGGGATGCGGCGAGTCAGGATCCCACTCGATGAAAAAAGGTGTTAGCGGGTCGTTCGACACGATGAACAGCGTCTGCCACTTTAGCAATCTGCCGTCGGGCCGTTTACGCGAGCCCGGCGACGGGCCGAGCGTCTTGAGTCCCGAAGCTTCGGCGTCACGTTTTGTCTCAGCGATGTCTGTGGTCCCGACTGCCCATCCCACGATGCGGGGTTCGGTGAGCCCGCGTAATTGCTCCGCGCGCTCGTCCGTGCTCGTCGTTTGCGCGGGATCGGGCGCAAGGATCTCCATGTAATGCCGCTTGCCGAGACCCACCAGCGCATTGCGCGTGCCGCGACCCGGGTGTACGCCGCCGAACTTCGCCTTTGCGCCGGTGCGCTCTTCCACCCAGCGGACACCTTCGTCGAGGTCGGGAGCACCGAGCAGGATGTGGTCGAACGCGTCTTCTGCGGACATGGTTGCTGGCTCGGGGTACGCGCGCGCAGGAACGCACGCCGCCAGGACGACGGAACCAAGCAGCTCGCGGCGGGTCAGGCGGCTCATGGCGCAGCGGCAGCAGGAGTGGTTTGCAATGCCGCGATGACGGCGTCGGCGAACTCCGTTGTCGAGGCCGTGCCGCCGACGTCGCGCGTCAGGTGCTCCTTCGCGCGATAGACGCGTCCCACCGCGTCGTAGAGCCGGTCTGCGACCGCGAATTCGCCGAAATGCCGCAGCATCAGGATCGAAGATTGCAGCACGGCAGTCGGATTCGCGATGTCCTTCCCCGCGATGTCGGGCGCCGAGCCGTGTACCGCTTCAAAGATGGCGCACTCCAGGCCCATGTTGGCGCCCGGCACGAGCCCCAGCCCGCCGACGAATGCCGCGCACAGGTCGCTGATGATGTCGCCGTACAGGTTTTCCAGCAACAGCACGTCGTACTGATACGGATTCATCACGAGCTGCATGCACGTGTTGTCCACGATGTGTTCGCCGTAGGTGATCTCCGGGTACTCCTTGCTCACATCGCGCGCGCAGCGCAGGAACAGGCCATCCGACATCTTCATGATGTTCGCTTTGTGGATGGCGTGGACCTTTTTCCGCTTCTCGCGCCGCGCATACTCGAACGCCCAGCGCGCGATGCGCGTGGACGCGACCTTGGTGATGATCTTCAGACTCTCGACCACGCCCGGCACCACCTCGTGCTCGATGCCGCTGTACTCGCCCTCGGTGTTCTCGCGCACGATGATGAGGTCCACCTCGGGGTAGCGCGTGGGCAGAGCAGGCAGGTTGCGGATGGGGCGAAAGTTGGAGAACAGTTCGAACTGCTTGCGTAGCGCGACGTTGATGGACTGGAACCCGCCGCCGATCGGCGTCGTCACCGGCCCTTTCAGCGCGACCCGATTGCGCTCGATGGATTCCGTCAGCTCTTTTGGGATGTACTGCTTGTACTTTTCATAGGCCTCGGCGCCGGCAGCAAAACTCTCCCACTCGAACTTCAAACCGGTGGCCTCGAGGATGCGCGTCGCGGCCCGCATCACCTCGGGGCCGATGCCGTCACCGGGGATCAATGTGACTTTGTATGCCATCTTCCCTCAAACCCTATGGAGCCCGGCCGCCCTCGGCCGGGCGCGCTCGAGGGCGAGCGCGCTCCATGAGTTAACAAAGATCCTAGTTCACGTGCTTGCTCGGCTTCGCCTTGGCCGGCTCAGCCTTGGTCTCGATCAAGTCCTTCAGCTCGGCCATGAATTCTTTCACGTCCTTGAAGTCCATGTAGACGCTCGCGAACCGGACGTAAGCGACCTTGTCGAGCTTCTTCAGTTCGGTCATCAGCAGTTCGCCGATCTCTTTGGTCGTGCGCTCGCGCTCCGGCGAATCGACCACGAATGATTCTGCCTGGTTCACGATCTGCTCGAGCTTGCCGATCGATACCGGGCGTTTTTCGCAAGCGTGCATCAGGCCATTCAGCACTTTCTGCCGCTCGAAGCGCTCGCGTCGCCCGTCTTTCTTCACCACCATGTACGGGATCTCGTCGATGCGCTCGTACGTGGTAAAGCGCTTCTCGCACTTCAGGCATTCGCGCCGCCGGCGGATGCTTTCGCCTTCCTTCGACTCGCGCGAGTCCACCACCTTGTCGTGTTCGTGACCGCAGAACGGGCATTTCACGGCGCCTGATTCTATCAGCCCGATTTCGATTGCCGTGCCAGCACGCTCTCCGCGGCCTTTTCGCTCGCCTGACTCTCTTCCGAAAGCCGCCGCAGCGAGACATGCTCGAAGCGCGCCAGCAGCAGCCCCAGGGGGACGACCGACATGAACGTCACGAGCCACAGGAGGATGCCGCAAGGCACTCCATATTCCGGACTAAAGGGGGGCACAAAGGAAAGCCTGGACTCTCCGCTCAAGACCCCGATCGTGAAAAGCTGAGACCCGCCGCCGACCACGGGTAGCTGCAACACGCCGCCGGCAACGCTGGCGCCCATCAACAGGATGACCTCGGGCAGTTCCAAGTCTTGGAGTCCCGTGATTCCGGGAAACGCGCGTGTCACCTCACGATACGCTAGTGCCACTAGTAGCCACAGGGCCAGCGAAAGCCCCGCCGCTTCGATAAACGACACGGCATCTTTTACAACATTCAATCCGCCTGCCATGGCGCGCAACTTCTTTTCGAACGCGGTTGCCGCTCTCTGCGAGAATGGCGCGATTCGCCGGCACACCCAGCTCGCCAACGCAGGGCCACGCGTTGCAAGCGATGCGAGAAGCACAACGAAGCCTATGAACAATGCAATGAGAAGCCAGCCAGCCTTATGCCATGCTGGATAAGTGTCCCGAATGGAAGGAACAAAGAAGATATCGACGCTCAGAATGGCGATTACAGCACCGAAGTCAAACGCCCGCTCGACAAACCAAATGGCGATCTGCGAGGCGATTGTCAGGTTCTCGCGCTTGGCGATCAGGTAGGGGCGGATGAACTCACCGGGCCGGCCGAGCAAGGCGAGCCCCCCAAAGCCGACATATTGCGGGGCAATCAGGCCCCAGAAGGAAGCCCGCGGCGCCGTCGGGCGTAGGAAGATCTTCCAGCGAACCGCACGCACGATGTCGGTGGCGTAGATACACAGGCAGCCTACCAACACATGCCAGTAGTTGATGCCCTCGGTACCGTCTTTGAATTTTTCCCAGTCAAAATGCCGCCAGGTGCGGATTTGCAGGTAGATCAGCCCGGCCAGAACGGCCACCACGACGGCGATCATCAACGACCGGTTCTTCTTCATGCGCCGCCACGGCACCTATGGAGATGGATAGGTAAACGAATCACCCTAAATGACGACGCAGCAGCGGTCAACGTGAGCAGGATTGGCGTGATCAGCGTCACATTCCTTGGTGAGTTGAACATATAATCTTCCTTCCAGCCGAAATGCCTATTGTGTGGCTCAGGATCGCGCTCTTGCTCTACGGCATAGGCCTCGCCTACGCGCTGCTCGCGCTCGCCCGGCGGGGCCAGATGCTGGGCCGGATCGTCGTCGGCGCTGTCCAACTGGGCGCCGTATTCCAGGTTGTTTCCCTGCTCGAAGGGATGCAGACCGTCGGCCGCATCACCCCAGCCTCGGTGCATGACCTGGAATCTTTGCTGGCCTTCCTGATCGCGGTCTTCTTTCTCGTCGTTTACCTGCGCTACCGCACATTGTCGCCAGGCATCTTCGTCTTTCCGGTCGTCTTCCTGTTGACCTTTGCCGCGGCGATCGGCAAGCAGCCGCCGCAGTTCACATCGCCTTTGCTGCGCAGTGGCTGGATCGCGCTGCACATCGCACTGATCCTTGCGGGATACGCCGCGCTTTTTCTCAGCCTTGTCGCCAGCGTGCTCTATCTGGTGCAGGAGCGAGGCCTCAAGCTGAAGCGCGAGTCCGGCATCGCCGCGCGCCTGCCGGCGCTGGAAGTGATCGACGACATCGGCTACAAGTCGCTCCTCTTCGGTTTCCCGTTCATGACGTTCGGTCTGCTGGCCGGCGCGGCGATCGCGCAGGCGCAGTTCGGGCCGACGTTCTTCCTCGATCCGAAGGTCCTGCTCTCGCTCCTGATGTGGGCCGTCTATCTCGTCCTGCTGTACACGCGCTGGAGTGTGGGCTGGCGTGGCCGGCGGGCGGCGTTCCTTTCGACGGCAGCGTTTCTCGCCGCGGCATTCGCGTGGGCGGCGAATTACTTCAGCAATGTGCACGGGTTCATCGCGTCATGAGATTCATGCTCATCGGCGTGAACCATCGCACCGCGCCCATCGAGGTGCGCGAGCGCTTCGCCATAACCGAGGAGCAGTTGCCGGAGGCGACCCGCCGCCTGGCGCAGTCCCCGGGCATCGCGGAAGGGATGATCGTCTCGACCTGCAACCGCGTCGAGTTCATGGCGCGCACGCGCAATGGGAGTGCCGATCTGCATCCCTTCCTCAAGGATTGGTTTCAGTGTGATCCGGCTGCGCTTGCTCCGCACCTGTACGAGAAACAGGATGACGAAGCGGTGCGGCATGTGTTCCGCGTTGCTTCGAGCCTCGACTCAATGATCGTCGGCGAGCCGCAGGTGCTCGGCCAGGTGAAGGAGGCGTATGCGGTGGCGCGCGCCGTGGGCGCCGTGAATTCGCAACTCGATGCGCTCGTTACCCGCGCTTTCAACGTCGCCAAGCGTGTGCGCACCGAGACGGCCGTGGGCAGCGCCTCAGTATCGGTGGCCTCTGTCGCCGTCGATCTGGCCAAGAAGATCTTCGGTTCGCTCCATGGGCGCACCGTCCTGCTGGTTGGCGCCGGCAAGATGGGCGATCTCGCGGCGCGCCATCTCGCTGCGCATGGTGCGAATCGCCTCCTTGTGTGCAATCGCACACCCGAGAAGGCCGCGGACCTCGCGCGCCGTTACCAGGCAGAGGTGTTGCCGTTCGAGCAGTTGCACGACGAGGGTTATCGCGCAGACATCGTCATCACCTCCACGGGCGCGGCCACGCCGCTGTTCCGGCGCGAGCAGGTCGCGCACTTCCTCGCTCAGCGCCGCAACCGGCCGATGTTCTTCATCGACATCGCCGTGCCGCGCGATGTCGCCGCCGACGTTGAGCAGGTGGATGGCGTCTTCGTCTACGACGTAGACGACCTGCAGCAGCTCGCCGCGGGCCACGCTGCCGATCGTCAAATCGAAGCGGAGAAGGCTGAACGCATCATCAGTGAGGAAGTGGAGCGCTTCCAGTCACACTTGCAGTCGCTGGAGGTGGTGCCGACCATCGTCTCGCTACAGGAACACCTCGAGAACATCCGCCAGGCGGAACTCGACCGCGTGCGCGGGCGGCTGGGCGCGCTCTCGCCCGAACAGGAGCTTGCCGTCGAGGCGGCGACGCGCGCCATCGTCAACAAGATCCTGCACACACCCATCACCACCCTGAAATCGGCGGCGCGCGATCCACAAGCCACCACCGTCATCGACCTCATCCGCCGCCTGTTCAACCTGCGCGACAAAGCCGCCGATCAAGGAAAAACTCGAGACAGCAAGAGCGCGGGAGAGTGATGGCGCACCTGCGCATCGGCTCGCGCGGCTCGCAGCTCGCCCTGTGGCAGGCGAACTACGTGGCGGCATTGCTCCGCGGACGCGGCCACAACGTTGCCATCGAGATCATCAAGACCACCGGCGACAAGGTCCTTGACGTGGCGCCCGCCCAAGTCGGGACGAAGGGCATGTTCACGAAGGAGATCGAGGAAGCGCTCGCGGAAGGGCGCGTCGACCTCGCTGTCCACAGTCTCAAGGACCTGCCGACGGAGCTTGCGGGCGAATTCGCGCTCGCGGCCGTGATGCGACGCGAAGACCCGCGCGACATGTTCTTGTCTGAACGCTATCCCGCCTTGCTCTCGCTGCGGAAAGGTGCGCTCGTTGGCACCAGCAGCCTGCGCCGGGAAGCCCAGATCAGGGATTTCCGGCCCGATCTGCAGTTTGTGTCGCTGCGCGGCAACGTGGATACGCGCCTGCGCAAGCTGCGTGCGGGGGAGTTCGATGCCATCATCCTCGCCAGCGCCGGCGTCAAGCGCTTGGGATTGAAAGCGGCGTTCGAGCAGATACTAAGCACCGGCGTCGTCTGTCCCGCCGCCGGGCAGGGAGCGCTGGCGATCGAGACCCGGGCGGGCGATGCATCCGTCGCCGAGCATGTCGCATTCCTTGACGACGTTGCGACCCGTCGTAGTGTGGCTTGTGAGCGCGCGGCGCTCGCTGCGCTCGGTGGCGGTTGCCAGGTGCCGATCGGCGCTTTCGCGGAACCGCAAGGCGAAATGCTGAAGCTCACTGCCGTCGTGGCGCGCCGTGATGGCTCCGCGGTCCTGCGGGAGACGCAGACAGGTGCAGCTCCGGAACCCCTCGGGCGGGTCGTCGCAGAAGCTCTCTTGGCGCGCGGCGCCCGCGCCATCCTTGATGACGTCTACGGAACGCGCGCGGCGACGCCGCCACAGCCGTGAGAGTCCTGATCACCCGCGCGCAAACCCAGGCCGGCGACATGGCGCGGCTGCTGCGCGCCCAAGGAGCAACGGTCGTCGCGATTCCGACGATTGAGATCCGCCCGCCGCGCTCCAATCGCCCGCTGGATGCCGCACTGCGTAACCTGAGCGCCTACGACTGGCTCATTCTCACCAGCGTGAACGGAGTGGAAGCATTCTTTGCACGCATGCAGCGTTTGCGCATTGCGAAGTCAGAGTTGCGCGGCGTGAAGATTGCCGCCATCGGCCCCGCGACCGCACGCGCGGTCCGTAAACATGGACTCCGCGTCGCGCTCGTGCCGCAGGAATATGTCGCCGAAGCAGTCGTGGCCGCGCTGCGCAAGCGAGTGACAGGGAAGCGAGTGCTGTTGGCGCGCGCGAGTGTCGCCCGTGACGTGATCCCGCGGGCACTCCGGCGCGCCGGTGCAAACGTAGACGTCGTTGAAGTCTATGAAACAGTTGTGCCGCGTGGCTCAGCGACGCACCTGCGAAGACTGCTGGCCTCGCCCCATCAGCGCCCCGACGCGATCACGTTCTCGAGTTCATCCACGGCGCGCAACTTCATTCAGCTGATCGGAGGTCAAGCAAGGGCCAAGCGCCTCCTCGAGGGGATTACGCTCGCGTCGATCGGGCCGGTCACGTCGGCGACCCTGCGCGAACTTGGCCTGCGCGCCGATGTCGAGGCGCGACAGTACACGATGAAAGGCTTGGCTACAGCGCTAGCAAAAAAGATTGCCGCGGATAAAGGCTGATCAGCGCAGACCAAACGACTCATCTGCGCAAATCTGCGTTCATCTGCGGCAGGAAGTTAGAACGGGATATCTTCGTCCGTGACGCCGGTCTGCGCGAATTCGTCCGCCGGTGCGGCCTGCTGTCCTCCGCTCGCTCCACCCGCCGACGCGCTGCGCGCCCGGTTCATCCCACCGCCACCGCCCTCGCCACCTTCGCTGCGTCCGCTGAGCAGCACAAGGTCCTGCGCGACGATCTCCGTCATGTATTTCTTCTGGCCGGTTTCCTTGTCGTCCCACGAGCGCGTCTGGATGCGTCCCTCGATGTACACCTTGCCACCCTTCTTCAGGTACTCACCGCAGATCTCGGCCAGCCGCGCCCAGGCCACGATGTTGTGCCACTCGGTGCGGTCCTGCCAGTTGCCGTCTTTGTCTTTGAAGCGCTCGTTGGTGGCCAGCGAGAACTTCGCGACCGCCGTGCCTTGCGGCGTGAACTTGACCTCGGGGTCCTTGCCAAGATTGCCGAGCAGGATGACTTTGTTGACGCTCTTCATTGCGGCCGCTCCGTGGGGGATTTTGCGCTCACTATAACAGACGAAGATGCGGGTGCAGAAAGAGACACGGGTGGGATAACGCCGTCGTGACGACTCGCGACCTTATGATGCGACTACTGACGCACTGCCGTACCAAATCGCGTCGGCTATAATCGCGCCATGGCGACCACTCCCACTCCGGCTCGCGGCATGGTTCCGGCTGAGATGAAGCACGAGCCCCGCTCCAAGGGCCAGAACTACCCTCGCAAGAAGAAGCCGAAAGAACTCGCGGTCATCACCGAGTGCTGCACCGGCTGCGCCGGCTCGCCTGCCTGCGTCGAGTATTGTCCCGTGGAAGACTGCATGTTCTGGGTGCCCGACGAAGACCATCCACCGTTCGGACGCATCCAGGTGGATCCCATCCTCTGCATCGGCTGCAACAAATGCACCAGCAAGGGGCCCGACGGCTCATTCCTCGACGGCTGCCCGTGGGACGCGATCGTCATGCTGCCGACGGAGGAAGTCGAACAGATCGTCGGCAAGCTGCCTTACTAGCCCCAAGTCTATCGGCATCTTTTTTGCGCAAAGACCGCCACGCCTTCCGCCGGTTGTGACGGGCTGTATCTGACAACAACCCCATCTTCCGCCACGCGTCTGGCATGCTCTTCGACCCATTCCTTACTCGTGTCGCGACAGGGCCCAGTCACACGTGTCGAGTACTGGCGTCCCGACACGGTGTATACGACCTCATATTCAGCCATCCAAATGATTCCTTGCGTCGTGAGAGTACGATTGTTGGCCGCGAAAAACGGCAATAGTCGCTGTGCAACCACTCGACCTTCAACTTGCGGCCAGCCGCTAGTGTTCTCGTAGACGGCAAGGGCGAACAACGCAAGTACTGACGAGAACAAAACTAACAGCGCGACTCGCACTCGACGCTTATGAGCTCGCCGTTCGCGGCCGGAGCCAACCTGGCGATGACGCTCGCTCATCTCGACCTTCGAGCGATCTCGCGCTCCGTCTCCTGCGCCTGTCTTCCGACCTTCTCGCCTTGGTCCATCTGCTTCGATTCGTAGCTCTTCACCAGCGGAAGGTCGTCCCTCGTTCCGATGACGTACAGCGCGCGCAGCGCTTCCCAAACCTGCTCCGGCCCAGGCGCAACGACCGCTAACTGAGCGTCCTTGTCCACTTTCTGCCATAGCTGCACCTTGATCGCCGTCAGCGTACCGGAGATTGGCGCACGCATCTCCTGTGGATGTGGTCCGTTTTGCAGCAGCATCAGCGTAGTGCCCTGATGGATCGCTTTCCCGGGATCAGCGATGTTCACGATCTGGCCTGCGGTGGGCGCCGTCACGACTGCCGGTTGCAGCATGCTGACGATTTGGTCGTGCCCGCTCGCATCGCCGAAACTCACCAGCGACAGCGCCGCGTTGCTCCGCACATTCATGCTGGGGTCAGACAGCAGTTTGCGTAACGCATTGTGGAAATCAGTGCGTGCTGGGTCCTGCCCCATGATCCATGCGTCGGTGTTGCGTATCTCCTCCACGGGATGCGAGCCCAGTCGAACCACGTCCGGATACCACTGCGCCACGCCCCACTGGCCCGAGTCGTTCACGCCTTGTGCGCGTGCGCGCGTGATGCGCTCACCGATCTGCACCAGCGCATGCTGGATGTGCCGTGGCTTGGAGTTGTCGTGCAGGTACTCGGTGATCTCGGCATCGTTCAGCGGACGCCCGAACCACGTGCTGCGCCAGAACAGGAACGGCAGCAACACGATCGCCCACGCCGTCAGGAAGAAGAGCACGCGCGTGCGCGTCTTCATGTGGCGCTTCGGCTGTTCGAGCGCGACCTCATTAGTGCTATTCATCCGATCGGTTCGTCCCTCATCCACAAAGACACGTCATCCTGAGGAGTCCGCCGCGGCGGACGACGAAGGATCTATGTATTTCCTCCGTCGCACAGCTGAAAGCTGAGAGAAAGCTGACAGCTTCATTCCACATCCGCATCCAGTACGCGCGGCTGCTCCAGGTAATGCGACACCGCGTACTGCGCCGTGAGTGGCGTGCTCATCTCGATCTCGGCGGCCCACCACTCGCCGGCGCGGTGCGGCACGTCCTGCTCATGCCGGCATTTCGTTCCGCCGACTGCGGGTCCGAAGCGCGCTTGCACTGCTTCGTCGTGATGCTGCAGCGCGCGCCACGCTTCGTCGCCGGTGGTGCCGGCGATATCGATCTTTAACCGCACCAGCGGCACGTCAGCTCCGAAAAAGATGGTACAGCATTAGGTAGATCACTACGCCCGTCACCGAAACGTACATCCACACCGGATATGTCCAGCGCGCGATCGCGCGGTGCCGGTCGAAGCGCGCGCGCAGTCCCTGCGTCAGCGTAATGATGGCGAGCACCGGCACGGTGACGGCGAGCAGCGTGTGCGTCGTCAGGATGGTGAAGTACAGCGGACGCGACCAGCCTTGTCCGGTGAAGCGCACGCTGCCGACGTGCGCGTGGTAGTAGATGTACGACGCGAAGAACAACGCCGACGTGCAGACCGCCGCGATCATGCACGCGCGGTGCGCCGCGATCTGCTTGCGGCGAACGAGGAATCGCCCGATGCCCAGCAGCACGGCGCTCGCAGCATTCAGCGAGGCATTGATGATGGGGAAGATGGCGTAGTCATTCATGCGGCCGGTCGCGTGGTGCGCCGATTCACCAAAACAAAAGAGAGTACGAACAGCGCCGCGCTGAAACCGCCAAGCACCGCGATCGATCGTACGACACCGAACTCCGGCGACGACCCTGGATACAGCAGGTTGCGCAGCGCTTCCACGCCGTAGGTCAGCGGATTGGCCAGCATCGCGGCGCGCACCCAGCGCGACGCGCCGCTCAGCGGGAACAACGCACCGGAGACTAGCCACAGCGGGATCATGAACAGGTTAACGATGGCGTGGAACGCCTGCGACGAATCCATCGGCCACGCGATGGCGAATCCCAATGCGGTGAGTGCGAACGCGACCAGCCCGATCACCAGCGTGGCCAGCGCGACCGTCTCAACATTCACCTGCGCACCGACCAGCGGCGCGAATAGCAGGAAGATGAGTCCCTGCACCGTCGCTAGCGTCGCGCCTCCGAGTACTTTGCCTAGCACGATGACCGAACGCGATACCGGCGCCACGAGCACCGCGAGCAGGAAGCCTTCTTTGCGGTCCTCGATCACCGACATCATGGTGAAGATACTGGTGAACAGCACGATCATGATGAGCGCGCCGGGGTAGAAGTAGTCGAGGTAGTGCTGCGCCGAGTCTGCGGTTCCGCCGCGGAACGAAGTACCGAATCCCGAGCCCATCACCAGCCAGAACAGCACCGGTGAGAGGATCACACCCGCCACGCGCCCGCGGTTCCGATAGAAGCGCACGATCTCGCGCTGCCACAGCGAGAGCGCCGCGCGCAGTCCGAACGCGGGCGCGCTGCTCGCGCGCGTGGCAAAGGGCCGCGGCGCTGCGACGGCTTGGGCTGAGTCTCGCGCGCTCACGAGGTTCCATCCTCGGTCCAGAAACGATGCCCAGTGCGACGGATGAAGACGTCCTCCAGCGACGGCTTGCTCACGAACGCCGACTGCACCGCGCCGGGGAACGCTTCAACGACGTCGGGCACGAAGCGATGCCCGCCTTCGCGCTCGATCCGTACCTTGCCGTCGAGCACTTGCGCGGACGTGTTAAAGCGTTGCTGAATGTCATCGGCAAGCTTCTTCGCGTCGCCCGCCGGCTCGAGCACAATCACGTCGCCGCCGATCTCGCGCTTCAGCTCCGCCGGAGTCCCCAGCGCGACGAGCTTGCCCTCGTTCAAGATGGCGAGGCGATCGCAGCGCTCAGCTTCTTCCATGAGGTGAGTCGTGACGACCATGGTCATCCGCTGCTCGCTGCGCTGCTGATCGAGGTAGAGCCACAGATCGCGCCGCGCACCGGGATCGAGCCCGGTCGTCGGTTCATCGAGCAGCAACACGGCAGGATGGTGCAGCAAGCCGGCGGCCAGCTGCACCCGGCGCTGCATGCCGCCGGAGAATCGTTCCACCTGCTCGTCCGCGCGGTCCGTCAGGCCGACGCGCTCCAACATCTCGCTCCCGCGGCGTTCGAGTTCCGCCCCAGACAGCCCGTAAAGATGACCGGTATGCCGCAGGTTCTCGGCAGCAGTCAGCTTCGCGTCGACGCTCGCCTGCTGATGCACCACGCCGAGCGCGCGTCGTGCGGCCATCGGCTCGCGGGCGACGTCATGCCCGCAGACGGTCGCAACGCCCGCGGTCGGGACCATCAATGTCGAAAGTATGCGGAACAACGTGGTCTTGCCGCTGCCGTTCGGGCCCAGCAGGCCAAAGATCTCGCCCTCGCCCACGCTGAAGGAGACGTCACGGAGCGCCTGCCGCTCGCCATAGCTGTGCGACAGCCGCTCCACCGTGAGCGCGGACGTCGTGGGAGAGGCGTGCAGGTTCGGCGTGATGGCCGACGGATTCACAACTCAGGATACCGCGCTCAGCATGAGCGCGCCGAAGAGCAGAGGCAGGTAAAGGACGGAGGCTTGCAGCACGTGGCGCGCACGCGCCTTGCTCATTGCCGAAGCAGGCTCGCTCTTCGCGGTCGCCAGCCGCCATCCCGTCCAGAAGAAGGCGACTCCGAGTACTGACGCAGCCACGGCGTACCAGGTGTTCGCCATCTTCAACCACACCGGCGCAATGCTGATCGGTACCAGCAGCAGGGAATAGGCGACGATCTGGCGCGCCGTGGCTGCCGGTTCGACCACCGCCAGCATGCGGATGCGCGCGCTCTCGTAATCCTCGCGATACAGCCACGCGATCGAGTGGAAGTGCGGGAACTGCCACGCGAACACGATGCCGAACAGCGCGAGTGCCTCCCAGCCGACCGAATTCGCCGCCGCCGCCCAGCCCAACACCGGCGGCATAGCGCCCGGGAATGCGCCGATGAACGTGCAGATAGGCGAGCGCCGCTTCAGCGGCGTGTAGGCGCCTAGGTACGCGGCCGAAGTGGCGAGCGCGAGCGCCGCCGTCAACCGATTGCACGCGAGCGCAAGATAGACCAAACCGGCGATCGTCGTGATGATCCCGAACAGCGCGGCGTGCCGCACGGACATCCGTCCCGCCGGCAACGGCCGTCGCCAAGTGCGGCGCATGAGGACGTCGAGGTCACGCTCGCTGACCTGGTTGAGCGCCGCCGTTCCGGCCGCGACGAGTCCAACGCCGACCACGGCATGGAACAACGCCCACGACAGTGTCGGCTGACCGCTCTTGATTGCTGCCAGGTAGAACCCACACCACGCCGACATCATGACCAGCGACGTCACGCGTGCTTTCCCCAGCTCAGCGTAATCGCGGAGCAAACCGACAATGCCCGTGCGGCCGATGGCTTCAGCGGACGTCAAGGATTGGGGCGCGGTCGTCATGCGGTCGCGGTCTGCTCCGTGATCAGGGGTTCCTTGGAAACGCGCGCCGGCGAGGCACGATGGATCTGTATCGTAAGCACGACCGCCGTCGCGAGCAACAGCGCTCCGGTCGCCAGATGTGCCACCGTGGCCAGGACGAGCGGCAGTTGCGGCTGCGGCGCGTCCATCTGCCAGACCACGCGCGTCAGGTACGCCAGCACGCCCAGCAGCAGCTGGACCAGGAGCAGCACGTGCAGCGCTATCGCCGGCCGCCGCAGTTCGCGGCTCTCACCGGCGTGGCGGAATACTTGCATCGTGGTCACGACGATCAGCGCGATCACCAGCAGCGCGTTGAGCACGTGCGGCGCCAGGAATGTCCAAACGATATCGCTGGCGGTCCAACGATGTGCCGCATTCGGTCCCCACTTCGTCCACACATGACGGAAAGCCGCGCCCAACACCAGCTGAACATACAGACTCGCCAGCAACGCGATGCTCAGCGCCTTTAGTCGCGGCGCGCTGCCCGTGGGCAGGGAAGCGACCGGTTCGCGTCGCCAGCTGCGGCTCGTGAACAACGCCATGGCAGCCAGCACGCAGAACAGGGTCTGCGCCAGCGTCGCGTGCGCGGTCGAGATGGCCGGCGGCAGGAAACTCAGGACGGTCAGACCGCCGAGCACGCCTTGCAGCACGATACCGGCGACCGCCAGCACGCCGAGGATCCGCATCCAACGGCGGTCGTCACGCCGCCACGTCCAGATCGCGAGGACGATGGACAGGAGTCCGACGAATGCCGCGACCATGCGATGTCCGTGCTCCCACTTCACGCCACCCACCATCGCCGGCATGCGGAATGAGCCGAACGACGTCGGCCAATCGGGCACGGCGAGTCCGGCGTCGTTGCTCGTGACCAGTCCACCCGCGATCAGCAACAGGAACGCGCAACCCGCCAGGACGACGGCAAACCGATGAAGATTGCGGTGGTACGCGGTGGAATTCAGGCCCTTGGCTCCTCGGGACACACGCTCAACGTCTGCGGTGAAGAACGAAAATTGTAGCAGACGAAACGTTAACGCTTCTTCGGATGACTGTTGTAGCGCGGCGTGCGCGGCAGCGGCATGCGTGGCGGCTGCGTCGATTTCTGCTTCGTGCGGTCGCGCGCGGTCTCGGGTGTCGGCTCGCCGGTGAGCTGGTGCTCGTGCCACAGGATGATCTCCGGCCTTCCGTTGTACAGCTTGATCGGGCCGAAGATCTTGACGGTCTGGCCTTCCAGTTGTTTCAGCTTGCTGGCGTCCTTCAGATCGCGCTCGAACACGACCACCACGAACGGGCAGGTCTTGTAGTCCTCGCAGTAGTCCAGGTACCAGGTGCTCTTGCTGCGGCCGACGGCCACGATCTTGCCTTCCACGCACTTCGCTTCGCCGACATGGTCCTTGGCCTTCTCGAAGGGGATGCACTCTTCTGCGGCGAATGCGAGCGACGACAAGAAGAAGAATAATGTGCCGAACAGCCAGCCGAGCTGTTTCATCTTCGCGTCACCTTGACGAATGTCATGCTGAGCGGAGTGACTCGGCGATAGCCGAGCCACGCAGTCGAAGCATCCCTATAGCACCCGAGCTTTACAGGTTCAATAGGGATCCTTCGGCTTCGTCGCGCCCGCGCTCCGCGCGGATGCGCCTCCGCTCAGGATGATCGCCGCCGGACTACTTCGTCGGCTCCATCCTTAGCGCGTCATTGAACCGATTGAAGTAGTTGAACAGCCCGACAGCCGCGGCGAGCTCCACGACCTCGCCTTCATCAAACTGACTGCGCAGCTCGTTCCACAGCGCATCGTCCACGGTGTGAGCATCGCGCGTCATGCGCTCGGCGAAGCGCAACGCGACCCTTTCTTTCGCGGCGAGGCCGCTGTGCTGCTCGAAGTTTGCGAGGTCGCGCAAGAGTTCGTCCGGCCAGCCGTACCGCCTTGCCAAGGCGGTGTGGGAGGCGAGTCAATACTCGCAGCGATTGATCTGCGACGCGCGGACGATGAGCAGTTCCTTCAGCTTGACGGGCACGGTGCCCGTCTCCATCACGGCGCGGAAGTGCGCGATCATGGTGCGCAGGATCTCCGGCCTGTGCGCGGCCGTGCGGAACATGTTGGGAATGTTGCCGCGCTCTTTCAGGTAATGGTCGTAGATCGCGGCGGTCTGCTCGTCGACCTGCGACTTGTCGAGGCGGGAGATGCGCATGGAGAGGCGCCGTCGGTCATTGGTCGTTGGCCTTTGGCCACGGGCCGGACCGGCCAACGACCATCGACCAACGACCAACGACGGGGTTACCCGAACGCCTTAATGGCCGTTGCTTCGTCGTCCTTGATGTCGAACACGGTATACAGCTTCGTGATCTGCAGCAGGTCGTGCACTTTCTTGGTCAGGTTGAGCAGCTTCAGCTCGCCGCCCTGGTTCCGCACAGTCGTGTAGGCGCTCACCAGTTCACCGATGCCTGAGCTGTCGATGTAGGAGACGTCGCCGAGGTTGAGCAGGATCTTCTTCGTCCCCTTGTTGAGCAGGTCGCGGATGTTGTCGCGCAGCACCACGCTGCCTTCGCCCAGGGTGATCCGGCCGCTGAGGTCGACGATGGTGATGCCATCGACCTGCCGCGTGCTGGTTTTCATGGTCACTGTGAACCCTCCTTGCTGGCCGCGGTTTCTCCGCGGTGCTTGATCAGTGTGATTTCTGTTCCTGGATTCAGTTCGCGGAAGCGCACTTCATCCATGAATGCCTTGATAAGAAAGATCCCGCGTCCACTGTTGCGCAGAAGATTCTCTGGCGCCAATGGATCGGGCACATTCGCCGGGTCGAGACCGGTCCCCTGGTCGGCGATGCGGATCATTAACGTCCCGCCACCGGATTCGAAGCCGACGGTCACCTTCTTGCTCGGGTCGTAGGCGTTCCCGTGCAGCACGGCATTGACTGCCGCTTCCCGCACCGCCATGGCGATGCGATGCCGCTCTTCTTCGTCAAAACCCGTTTCGATCGCGAACTTGTCGGCGATCTGCTCGACGGTGTTCACGCTCTCCAGCGTTGAGTCGAGGGTGTAGGAGACGGGCTTCCCGGTCATCTTCAAATGCCGATCCTGATTCAGCCGAAACTGGTGGAGCCTTGCTAAACACCCACAACCGGCACGCGCACCCCGGCGGTGCCAGGACATCACTGGCTTTCGTAAACTGCGCAGTTTGCCTGCCGCCCTGCGAAAAGTCAAACCTGTAGCTTCCCCTCTTGATATTCTGCCGCCATGCCCGCGCTCGCGCTCACGGAACTGTTGGGGTCCCCGGTGCTAGACACCGGCGGCGCGCGTGCCGGCCGCGTCCGCGAGGTCGCGGTCGCTCCCCAGGAAGATCCTGACCACGTGTCGTTGCTGGTGGTCCGCACGCGCCAAGGCGATCGCGTTCTGCCGTTTCGCCACGTTGAGCCGCTTATCCGTGGCGGTCTGCGGGCGCGTGTCCCCCTGACTGAATGGGCGCCTTATGCGTCATCCGAGGGTCTGCTCTTGCTCGACCGCGACTTGCTTGACCAGCAGATCATCGACGTCCATGGTCGCAAAGTCGTCCGCGTGAATGACGCCGAACTCGTCGAGGAATTGGGCAACGCAGGCCTGCGCATCAACGCGGTCGACGTGGGCGCGCGCGGCGCGGTCCGCCGCCTGCTGCGCGGAGTCGTTCCCGATGTCTTGCTGCGTCGCATCCTGGATCGCGTGCCGGCTAAGACGATCCCCTGGGATTGCGTCGACCTCATCGAGACCGATCCCTCGCGCCGCGTGAAGCTCAAGATCTCGCTCGAGGGCCTGGCGACGCTGCATCCGGCGGAGATCGCCGACATCGTGGAAGAGCTGCCGCCTGCCGAGCGCGAAGCCGTGTTTGAGACGCTGGATGAAGGAGTCGCCGCTGAGGCCCTGGAAGAGATCGATCCGAGGCTGCAGGTCGCCATCGTCGAGTCGCTCGATTCCGATAAGGCTGCGGACATCGTCGAGGAGATGAATCCCGACGCTGCTGCCGACCTCCTTGCTGACCTGCCGCCCGAGACGCAGGAGGAGATCCTCGAAGAGATGGAACCGGCGGAGCGGCAAGAAGTCACCGAGCTCTTGGAGCACGGCGAGCACACCGCCGCCGGCCGCATGAACACCGAGTTCGTCGCCGTACGGCCGCAGACCGCCGTCGGTGATGCGCTCATCCGGCTGGGTGAATTCGAAGGCGACGTACAGAGCGTGAGCAGCTTGTTCCTGACTGATTCCGCCGGGACCCTGGTCGGCGTTGTTCCGCTGGCGCGGCTGATGCTCGTGGATCGCACCGTCGCGATGGAGAAGCTGAGCGTCGACCGCGTGATCACCTGCGGCGAGACGGCCAGCGACCGCGAGGTCGCCGAGATTTTCGACAAGTACAACCTGCTCGTCGTGCCGGTAGTCAACGAGGCTGGGAAGCTCACCGGCATCATCACGGCTGACGACGTCATCAGCCTGTTGCGCGAAAAGAGCTGAACGTTTACTGGGCCGTCAGGCAGCGGCTTACGGCGCCCAGCCATACCCGCGGATCTTCCGAGAGCGTCACCGCATCAGCGCCGTCAAACCGCTCAGAAGTGTTGGCTTGTAGTACCACCACCGGGATCGCCGGATAGTTCTGCTTGAACCAGCCGAGCATGGCGGCCCGTGCGCCGTAGGTTCCGGAAAAACCGATCACGACGAGGTCGATGTCCGCCATGTCTTCCGTCGGCACGTCCATCGCCTTGATATTCCCTTGGACGGAACGCACTACGTAGCCACTTTTTTCCAGCATCGAGGTCCGCAGTTGCAGCAGGCTCTCGAAGTAGGCCACATGCAGGATCCGCTTCTTGGCTGGCATCGCTCCGCGCGCTTTCGGCGTCACCGTTCCTCCGCGATCAACACGACATTCTATGGGAGGGATGCAGGCATCGCAATTCAGGGTTTCGCCTTACCCCGTTCCAATTTATTCTGGTTGGCGTTCGATCTCCCTACGACCGTGACCGATGAAGGCGAACAAGTTCTGGAAAGTCTGGCGGCTGCGCGTGCTCATGGTGCTCGCCGTGATCGGGCCGGGCTTCATCACCGCGAACGTTGATAACGATGCCAACGGCATCTACACCTACTCGTTCGCCGGCGCGCGCTTCGGTTATTCACTCCTCTGGACCATGATCCCGGTCACGGTGGCGCTCATCGTGGTGCAGGAGATGTCATCACGCATGGGAGCGGTCACCGGTAAGGGCCTCAGCGACCTCATCCGCGAGGAGTACGGCTTCCGCACCACGTTCTTCGTTATGCTGGCGCTGGTCATCACGAACTTCGGCAACATTGTGGGCGAGTTCGCCGGTATCGCTTCGAGCCTCAGCTTGTTCGGCGTATCGAAATTCATCAGCGTGCCGATTGCCGCCGCCGTGGTCTGGCTGATCATCCTCAAGGGGAACTACAAGACCGTCGAGAAGATCTTCCTGGTCGCATCCTTCTTTTATGTGGCGTACATCGTGGCCGGCTTGCTGGCGAAGCCGGAGTGGATCGAGGCCGCGATCGCGACCGTCAAGCCGCCGCTATGGAGCGAGCTCAAAGAAAGGGACTACCTCTACTTCACGCTGGGCGTCATCGGGACCACGATCGCGCCCTGGATGCAGTTCTATCTGCAGTCTTCCGTCGTCGAGAAAGGCGTGACGCCGCGCCAGTATGCCGCGTCGCGGCTCGACGTCATCATCGGGTGCATCTTCACCGATGTGGTGGCCTGGTTCATCGTCGTGGCCTGCGCCGCCACGCTGTTCGCCGCCGGCCATCACGACATCACCGACGCCGCCGACGCCGCGCAGGCCCTGCACCCGCTTGCCGGGCAGTACGCGTATCTCCTATTCGCCGCCGGATTGTTCAACGCGTCGTTGTTCGCGGCCTCCATCCTGCCGCTCTCCACGGTCTACACCGTGTGCGAAGGTTTGGGCTTTGAGTCGGGCATCGACAAAAAGTTCCGTGAGGCGCCCTTCTTTTACTGGCTCTACACCATCCTCGTGGCGGCCGGCGCCGGCATCATCCTGCTGCCGCGCTTCACGCCGCAGATCCTGCTAAAGATCACCGTGCTTTCGCAGGTGGTGAACGGCGCCCTGCTGCCGTTCATCCTCATCTTCATGCTGTTCCTGGTGAACAAGCCCGACCTGATGGGACGCTATGTGAACTCGCGGGGCTTGAACGTTCTTGGGTGGGCAACGACCATCGTGATGATCCTGCTCACGGCCGCGATGCTGGCGACCACCTAGATCTTTCGGAAGGGCATGGCTTAAGCCGTGCCGTTGTTCGGCCGATTGCTCGTGAGCGCGCGTGAGGCGAGCGTGAGCAAGCCGTAAACGAGCGCGAACGCTAAATCACTTTTCCCGCTGCGATGTCCTTCACCAGCGTCACGTCGGCTTCCAGGAAGTCGTAGCTCGGGAGTTCGACGCGCTTCGCCCAGCGGACATCCTTGAAGATGCGGTTGTCGACCTCGCCGTCGTACTGCTCGATGAGGAAGAAGCGCAGCTCCACCGCGCCGCCGTTTTTGTAGCGGTGCTGGATGCGCGCCACTTGCGCCCCGATCTTGGCCTGGATGCCGAGTTCTTCCTCCAGTTCACGCACGAGGGCAGCTTCGGGCTTCTCGCCCGCTTCCACCTTGCCTCCGGGAAACTCCCACTTGAGCGGCAGCGGCTGGTGCTTGGTGCGTTGGCAGATCAGTACTCGGCCGTCGCGCACGATGAGGCCGGCGACCACGAGCTTCATGGTCGGCCTGCGCGCGCAAGGGAAGAGGAGGGGAGGAGGAACACGCGGTCATTTAATCACATGCGTTGGCGATGCTCGCGCGCCACCCCGCGCAGCGCACTCATCTGCCTCAATCCGGCAGCTTGCGCACCGAAGATCTCCGGCTGGATGGCGCTGGCGAGCGCGTGGAGTCCTTTGATCAGTGCCGGCCCGGGCGTATTCAGCAGTTCATCGCTGACGCAATACACGCGGCACAGCGAATCTTCGACCATCGCATTCCAGCCGCGCTCGCGCACGATCTTCTCCAGCGGCACGCGATTGCCCGCGCCGCACCACGAGAGCACGATGACGTCAGGCTCCGCATCATGGATCTCCTGCGCACTGGGCTTGCTGCCCGGTTCGTTCAGGAACTCGCCACCCGCCACCTCGACCAGCTCTTTCACCCAGCGCTGCGACGCGATGATGGGCTTGCCCCACTCTTCGCAAAAGACCAGCGGCCGCGGATTGTGGCCGTGCCACGGCGCCGGCGACTCACGCCGCGCGCGTTGCCGCACCGCTTCGATAGCGGTCTGCATGCGCGCGATCAGCGCTGCGCCCTGCTCCGTCGCGCCCATAATGCCGGCGATCTTCGCGATGTCGCCGTAGATATCAGCCAGCGTGCGCGGCGCCAGGCCAAGGAAGGGAACACCGGCTTTCATGATCTCGGCGACCGCGCTTACCTGGTAAGGGACGGCGGCGATCACGAGGTCAGGTCGCGCCGCCAGGACCTCGCTTGATTTCGCCGTCCACGAGTCGGCGACGATCGTGCGCCCGCCGCGCACGATCTCCGGACAGACCTCGGCGCACCACTTCGTGCATGCCACGATACGTTCGCTGAGCCCGAGCTCCGCGAGTATCTGGGTCGCACTCGGTTGCAGCGAAACGACGCGCTGCGGCGTGTGGTCCTTCATGGCGTCACTTGAGTTGTTGCACTAGCTTGCGCACGGCATCGATCGCCAGTTGGGCAGCGTGACTCGATGCCGCCGGCAGTCCGCCCAGCGACTCCACCAGGTCGTCGCGTTGCAGTGTTGCGGCTTGCGCCACGGGCTTGCCCTGGATCATCTCCGCTACCCGCGATCCGCACGCCATCGCCGGCACGCAGCCGCGCGCACGGAAGCGCACGTCGGCCACCTGGCCATCAACGACGCGCGCACTCAACCGCAGCACGTCGCCGCACACCGGATTCGAGACCTCGGCCACTGCGTCGGGCTGTTCCACTTCACCCGCGTGCCGAGGATTCTGGAAGTGGTCGAGCACTTGCTCGGAGTACACGCGCTGATTCTATATCTCGGTCGCTTCGCTCCAAACCGCCAGGAGTCATGCATGGCCAGCCACCCTCGAGGCCTTGCAGCGCGTCCCGAGCGTTCGGGACCGCCTGTCCCGAAGCTTCGGGACGGCGGCTCCGCTATGTAGTTCGCCACCGGGCTTCAAAACGCCGCGTCCGGCGGGCAGATTGGGTTATTCTGTAAGGAATGCCATCGGACTTCAGAAGCCGGCTGAAAACCGGCCCCATTGTCTTTGACGGGGCCATGGGGACGATCCTGTTTGACAAGGGATTCTTCATCAATCGCTGCTACGACGAGCTGAACCTGTCCCAGCCGGAGCTGATTCGCCAGGTCCACCACGATTACTTGCAGTCTGGCGCGGAAGTGATTGAAACCAATACGTTTGGCGCGAACTCCTTCCGCCTCGCCACGCACGGCTTTGCGGACAAGGTGCAGGAGATCAACCGTGCGGGTGCGCAGCTCGCTCATGCGGCGGCCAAGAGCTTTGACGCTTGGGTTGCCGGTTCCGTCGGCCCGCTTGGCATCCGCATCGAGCCCCTCGGCCCGACCGCACTCGAGGAGGCGCGCGACGCGTTCCGTCGCCAGATCAAGGCACTCATTGACGGCGGCGTTGATCTGCTGATCCTCGAAACGTTCGGCTACGTCGAGGAATTGCATCAGGCTGTCCTGGCTGCGCGCGACGTCGCTGCGGACATACCCGTAATCGCGCAAGTCACGTTCGACGAGGAAGGCACGTGTCTCGACGGCTCGACGCCCGAGATCTATGTCCCGCGCCTGAACGATTGGCCCGTCGACGTCGTTGGTTGCAACTGCTCCGTCGGGCCGACCTCGATGCTCGACGCCATCGAAAAGATCCGCCCGCTGACCACGAAGCCGCTCTCCGCGATGCCCAATCTCGGCACGCCGCGCCACGTCGGCGGGCGCACCATCTTCCTCGACTCGGTCGAGTTCATGGCGAGCTACGCCGCGAAGTTCGTCCGCGCGGGCGTGCAAGTCGTTGGCGGATGTTGCGGCACTACGCCGGCTCACATCCGCGGCATGAAGGAACGCCTGCGGGCCACGCACGCGCGCACCGCGCCGCCGAAGGTGGCAGCTGTCCCGAAAGAACTTCCCAAGGCCGTCGCGACGCCGCTGGCGGAGCGTTCGAAGCTGGGCGCGAAGCTTGCCGCCGGCGGATTCGTCACCATGGTGGAGATCGTGCCGCCGCGCGGCTTCGACGCCAAGAAGGAGATCGAGGGCGCGACCTACCTGAAGTCGGTCGGCATCGACGCCATCAATATCCCGGATTCGCCACGCGCCAGCGCGCGCATGTCGAATCAGGCGCTGTCGCTGCTCGTGCAACAGCAGGTCGGCATCGAGGCGGTGCTGCACTTCACGTGTCGCGACCGCAACGTGCTTGGCATGCAATCTGACTTGCTGGGCGCGGCCGCGTGCGGTCTCCGTAACCTGATCTGCATCACGGGCGACCCGCCGAAGCTCGGCAACTATCCGCATGCGAGTGCCGTCTTCGAGGTCGACGCGATCGGCCTGGTGAACATCGTGCATCATCTGAATTCCGGCCTTGACCTCGGCGCCAACCCGATCGGCATGGCGACGAACTTCGTGATCGGCGTGGGCGCGAATCCCGGCGTTCCCGATCTCGACGAAGAAGTCCACCGCTTCGAGTTGAAGGTTGAAGCCGGCGCTGAGTACGCCGTTACGCAACCGGTCTTCGACCTGGCGCAGCTCGAGCGTTTCCTCCAGCGCGTGGAGCATTGCCGCGTGCCGGTCGTGGCCGGCATCTGGCCGCTGGTCAACGCCCGGAACGCCGAGTTCATGAAGAACGAGCTGCGCGTCGCCGTGCCTGACGCCATCATCGACCGCATGAACCGCGCCACCACTGCCGAAACCGCGCGGGCGGAAGGCGTCGCCATTGCGCGCGAGATGCTGGCCGAGGTCCGCGGCATGGTGCAAGGCGCGCAGATCAGCGCTCCGTTCGGCCGCTACTCGACGGCCGTTGACGTGGTCCGCGTGCTCGGCGAGAACGGCAACACACTGCAAGCCGGGGCGTGAGCAGCTGCGAGCTTTGAGCTATGAGCTATGAGCAGGCAGCAGAGTTGACAACGAGAGGAGGAGAAACTGATGGCCCAGTCCTATCGCGATCTCGTGGCTTGGCAGAAGGCAATGGTTCTAGCGAGGACGACCTATTCGGCAACAGAGGCTTTTCCGCGTCGTGAGATTTTCGGGCTGGCGAGCCAGATGCGCCGAGCCGCTGTCTCGATACCCAGCAACATAGCGGAAGGCAAAGCGCGCGTATCCACGCGCGACTTTGTTCGCTTCTTGCGAACCGCCAAAGCATCACTGGCGGAACTGGAAACCCAAGTGATTCTGTCGGCAGAAGTCGGCTACCTTGCTCGCGCCGTTGCCGAGGAACTCCTCCAGCTCTCCGACGAGGTGAGTCGAATCCTAGCCGGCTTGATCGCCTCCATGGCGCCCGACGATGCGGGAGACGCCGCCCACGCTTGAGAGGTAGTGGGGTCTGGCGCACGTCGGCGCTTGGATTGCTCGTAGCTCACAGCTCGAAGCTCGCAGCTTCCTCTTGGGGCCGCAAATTTTTCCACAATCCGCAGCTGGCAACCTGACTTAGAATATTGCCTAAGAGGTACGACCGTTTGCCCAAATTCGAAGAGTGCCTCGACCGCCTGGAGAAGATCCTGGAAGAACTCGAACGCGGCGACATTCCGCTGGAGCGTTCGCTGCAATTGTTCGAAGAAGGCATGAAGCTCTCCACTTCCTGCCGCAAGGAACTGGAGGAGGCGGAGGGCAAGGTCGAGATTCTGCTGAAGCAGAACGGCAAGTTGCAAGCCGAACCGTACGACAATAAGTAAGCCCACCACCAGCCCTGGGGGTAGTCATGACGCAGCGTCCCATCGCCATCATCGCGCAAGGTGATCGTGTGTCCGCCGCTGAACTTACCGCGGCCCTGCAACCTCACTGCCAGGTCTTTACCGCGCAGTCGGCGGATGACGTGCGCCACGCCGTTCCCCAACACCGTGCAGGTATCGTGATCGCCGACCTCGAGACGTTCGATCTCGCTCGGGTCCGCGAGTTGCGGGACCAGTTCGGCGGCGTGCAGATCGTGTGCCTGCATCGCCTCGCTGACGAAGAGCTGTGGGCGCAAGCGCTCGCAGCCGGCGCCGACGATTGCTGTGACAGCCGCGACATCACCGGCATCCTGCGCTCCGCGCTGCGCAACGTGCAACTCGCCCGCGGCAAAGCCGCATAGTCATTCTTGGTAGAGACGTAGCTCCGCTACGTCTCTTCATTCTTGATCCCGAGCGGCAGCAGCGGCGAGGATTCCTTGTTTCCCTCGTGACCTCTGTGTACCTTGGTGTCGTTTGTCACGAAGAGGGCGCGGCCCGTGTGGCGCCGCGCCCGCGGCAGCAAGGCCTAGTGGCTGTCGCAACGAGCACAAGACTACGGCGGTTCTCTTGAATGATGTTGCCCAAACGCATTGACGACCGCTCGTCCATCTCCCCCGCCGAGATGCGCGAGGCCGAGTCTCTCTTCAATCAACACCTGAAGCGCGTGGGGCTCAAGCACACCGAGCAGCGCGACACCATCCTGCGCACCTTCCTCGAGACGCGCGAGCATCTCTCCACCGACCAGCTCCACCGCCTCGTCCAGCAGAAAGACGCGGGCATCGGCTTCACCACCGTCTATCGCACGCTGAAGCTGTTGTCCGAGTGCGGCCTGGCGAGCGAGGTTTCGTTCCACGACGGCGTGGCGCGTTACGAGCATCAGTTCAACCGCCGCAGCCACCACCACATGGTCTGCACGCAGTGCGGCGGCTCGGTGGAGTTCTTCAGTCCCGAGGTCGGCAAGCTCGAGCAGGAGATCGGCCGCAAGCACCACTACACCACCACGCGCCACACCTTCCAGATCTACGGCACCTGCGAGGAGTGCCGCGGGAAGGGAAACGGACGTCGCTAGGACCAAACAGCGAGAGCCGCGCGGCGCCGTTGCAGGCATTCCGAGACTCAGGGGAGAACGAGTATTGGCGGTTTCCTAGGGATGAAGAGCCGCGCGGCCCGTGTGGCCGCCGCGCGGCGACGTTGCAGGAGCATTCGGCAAGCTCGCCTGCAGCTCTAAGGTTGAGCGGTTCTAAGGAGGATGAGAGCCGCGCGGCCCGTGTGGCCGCCGCGCGGCGATGTTGCAGGAGCATTCGGCAAGCTCGACTGCAGCTCTACGGTTGAGCGGTTTTCAAAATAATGATACTGTGCCGCCGATTTTGGGGTTAAACGGGAGGGATCTCTATGGCGTTCTGTGCATCGTGCGGCGCGCAGTTGGCTGACAATGCCAACAACTGCTCCGCCTGCGGCAAACCTGTAGGACAAAGTGCAGGAGGCGGCGCTGCCGCCGCGCCCGCAGCGGCGCAAAGTTCAGGTCTGTCGGAGACCGCCGCCTGCGGCCTCGCCTACATCACGATCATCCCCGCGATCGTCTTTCTGATCGTGGCGCCGTACAACCAGAACAAGAACATCAAGTTCCATGCCTTCCAATGTCTCGGGCTCGCGCTCACCATGTTCGCCTGCAGTGTGATCATGATCATCCCGATCCTCGGCTGGATCGTGGGTGCCCTCGGGTACCTGGGTACGGCGGTCTGCTGGCTCATTTGCGTGATCAAGGCTTTTGGCGGCGGCCGCTTCAAGGTTCCCGTCATCGGCGAATTCGCCGAGAAGCAGGCGAACGCGTAAGCCGATCGCGGTTGGTCCTCAGCGGGGCCGCGTGGCGGCCCCGTTTTTCTTCACAGCCATCGCTTGACACACTGCGCTGCGCGGTGGCATCTCTATCTACTTTGCTTTTGGTAGTTAGGACTCGTGTCAGGGCACGGCTTCATCCGTGACGTCCGAGAATCAAAGGATGCGCGGCTTTAGCCGCTGGGCCGTGTGCTGAGAACTGAGAACTGAGAACTTACAAGTGGCAACTGACTTGCGCGTAAAGGTCTTCTATCACGATAAGTGCTTCGACGGCGCCGCCTCGGCGTCGCTGTTCGCGCGCTTCTATCGTGAGCGGATCCGTAACAACGTCGATTTCGTTTTCTCTGGCCTGGTGCACCGTGCCGGCGCGCTGTTCGATGAAACGAAGTTCGATGGCGACGAGAACACCATCGTCGACTTCAAATATTGCCCCTCACCCAAGATCACCTGGTGGTTCGACCATCACCAGAGCGCCTTCCTCACGCCCGGCGACGCGGAGCACTTTGAACAGCAGCAATCGAACACCAAGTTCTACGATCCCGATTATCGCTCCTGCACCAAGTTCATCGCCACCATCGCGGAGAAGCGTTTCGGTTTCGACCAGAAGCCGGTCGCCGAACTTGTCCAGTGGGCCGACATCATCGATGGCGCGCTCTATCCGACGGCGCGTTCCGCCGTCGAGATGGCCGAGCCCGCGATGAAGCTCACCATGGTCGTAGAGGCCACGCAGGATTCGGAATTCCTTCCGCGGCTCATTCCTCTACTGACCGAGAAGCCGCTGGCGGCGATCATCCAGGAGCCATTCGTGGCCCAGCTTCTGCCGCCGCTGTTGGAGCGCCACCAGAGCTCGATCGCCACCATCCGCGAACGCGCTGATTGCCGCGATGGAACGATCTTCTTTGATATCGCCGACCACGAGCTCGAGGGCTACAACAAGTTCATCCCGTACTACCTGCACCCGGAGTCGGTGTACAGCGTGGGGCTGAGCATGTCGTCGTTCCGCACGAAGGTCTCCGTGGGCTCAAACCCCTGGGCACACGCCAACAACCTGGTGAACCTGGCCAAGATCTGCGAGCGCTACGGTGGCGGCGGCCATGCGCGCGTCGGGGCGATCAGCTTCGACCGCGGACAGTTGGAGCACGCGCGCACCGCGGCCGGCGAGATCGTCGCCGAGCTGCGCGCCAGCTTCCGCGCTACTCCCGCTAAGTCCGGTTAGCCGGTCAGGCCGCCTTGCGGTGGTCACGCAGCAGCTTGATGTGATCGTGCGCCGCAATGACCGCCTGTGCCTGCCCGCGGACAAGTCCGCGCAAGACTGCGGGGAGTTCAGGGTCGTTCAGCGCTTTCATGTAGCTTTCCTTGGCGGCGTCCTCACCGGCCTCGACGCTCGCGAGGATGCTTTCATCACTGGCGCCGGCCGCAGCCTTGGTCTCCAGCCACACGAAGCGGGCCGCACCGCCCACGCTCCCCTGGCGCGTGCTCTCCCACTTACCGATGTAGTCCTCCAGCGACTGCTTCAACTCCTCGGCATAACGACCGCGCTCCGCCTTCTGCTCGTGAAAGTACTCTTTCAAGCTGGGATCCTTCACGTGGTGAGCGGCGGCGGCGTAGCCCTGCTCGCCGTCGCGGCAAACGTCGATCAATCCTTCGACCGTCACTCGCACTTGCTCCGCATCGAACCGTGGTTTCGGCTCCGGGACATATTCCTGCACAGCGCGCCTCCGTTCTGGGACATTTAAGTGAGATGGGCCGTGAGTGCCGCAGGTTTGCAAGTTAGTCAGCAGTCAGGGAATAACCCGTGCCGCGAAGGAGGACGCCACGGAGAGAACCCGGCCACGCCGCGCCGCATCTGAGGGAAGAGGCCCCTTTGTGCTCTGCTCAAGTAGATTGGGGCCACGAGAGATGTGCCGGCAATACGCCCTGCGCATCTCTCGCTGTGTGCGCGCAATATCGGGCTGAAAGGCCTCTCTTACGGGCAAAAAGGGCCGAACAGCCACCGGAGCAGAGTGAGCCTAAAAAGCACCTAGCCTGCGGACTCGCTCAGGACCAGCAAGATCCAATCGGCGCATCCATCCGTGGTACAAGGCAGTGCCAGTGGCTGAAAACTCTGTGGCTGTTCGGCAGGGTGGATTCTAGCCAGCCTGATATCGCTCTGTGAAGTATCTTCTCTGCAATAATTGCCAGCGGCGGGCCATTACAGAAGCGTTAACGTGGGCGCTTAGGGCTTCTTGCGCGACTTGCGCTCCGCTTCCTTCTCCGCCTTCTCGTCGGCTGCCGTTTCTAGCTTGCTGGAGACGACCTCACCTGATCGGGCGTCAACCTGTACTTCCGTGATGTCCTTCGTTCCCGGCATCGCGATATCGAACGACCAGACCAGTCTCCCGTTCTCCCGCTCCAGCTCGGCGCCTTTGACTTTGCCGTTCGGCACCTTCGCGAGCGCGCTCTTCTGGGCGTCCGCCTTGCTGATCGTCGCCTGCTTCGCCGCATGCGGCTGCGCTCCGGCAAAGACACACATCACGATCATCGTGCATATCGCAGCGAGTTTTCTCATACGTTCTCCGGATTTCGGTTCGCAGTCTATCAAGCCTTGAGGGGATGAGGGTAAGCACAGCCAAACAGCGGCTTGAAGCCGGAAGCGCAGGAAACAAAGCGGAGCGGCCGGTGCAGGCCGCGGAGCGCGATGCAGGGCCTTTGGGGTATTAGGTCGACCACTGCTCGCCGGCGGTTTGGAGCGGAGGACAGGAACAATGAGGCCCTGGGCAGAGTCGAACTGCCGACCAACGGTTTAGGAAACCGCTGCTCTATCCATCTGAGCTACAGGGCCGTCCGTGCGCGATGTTTCATTATCGCACCGCTGTCTGCACTGCCGTGGCGACGCATATCGGTGGACCTTCACGCCTGGACTTATCCGCGGCCAGCGCAATCGCCAGCGCGCGCTTCGCGTCTTCACCGGTGACCGGCGAAGGCGACTCACTGTTCACGGCGTGCACGAACGCCGCGATCTCATCGGCGAATGCCTGCCGGAAGCGGGCAGGGAAGCCGTCGAACGCATCGTGTGTCACGCCGTCCTTCTTGAGCACGGTCAGCGCGGTCTGCCGCAGGCCCTCGACGCGCACGGTACCCTTCGTCCCCACGACTTCGGTGTAGATCTCGTAGCCGTACAGCGCCTGGCGGAACAGTTCGACACTGCCGAGCGCGCCACCGTCGAAGCGCAGGTTTGCCATCACGGCGTCGCTGTCGCCGAACTGTGCTAGCTCCGGGCAAACTTTCGTCCCGCCGAACGCGTGCACCTCGGCGACTTCGTCCTGCATCAGCCAGCGGGCGACGTCGAAATCGTGTACGCCCATGTCGACGAAGATCGGCCCGTTCCCGGATTGGTGATATCCGAGGGGCGCCAGTTCGCGATCGCGGCTCACCGAGCGGAAGATGACCGGGGTTCCGATCTCACCAGCCGCGATCCGGCGCTGCGCCTCGACGTACGGCGGATCGAAGCGGCGCGCATGCGCGATTTGCAGCAGGATTCCTGCGCGCTCCGCCGCGGCGATCGCTTCATCGCAGCCGGCAAGGGTCAGCGCGAGCGGCTTTTCACAAAAGACTTGCTTGCCGGCTTTGGCTGCCGCAATGACGGATGCGGGATGCTGCTGCGTGGGCGACGCGATCACGACCGCCTGCACGTCGCGGCACTCCAGCATCGCCCCCAGGCTGGGAAACGTCTTTTCAGCGCCGAACTCGGCGGCGAAGGCCTGCGCCTTCTGCGCGTCCGCATGCGCAACCGCGACGAGCTTCGCGTCCTGCAGGCCGCGCAGATTTCCCGCATGGCAGCGTCCCATGCGCCCGAGGCCGACGATCCCGATCCCCAACTTCATTTATTCCTGTCGCTCCGCTCCAAAACTGCTTGAGGGTATAGCACACCCAGGGACACTCAAGGCCTCTCGCCGCGTCCCGAACGTTCGGGACGGCCTGACCTGGCCGCTCCGCTACGTGCGCCTTGCCATTGAGCAGACGCTTTCCCCATATCGAGCACGCACACTCTAGGCTAATATCCCGCCGATGACGACTTCCGCGGTAGCAGCGCCTCCGGTGCGCACTCGCCACTGGTGGTCGATCTTCGCCACCGGCCCCGATTGTCCGGTGACGCTTTCGGCTGCCGAGATCGACCGCGAATTCCGCCGCAAACGCTGGTCGATCATGCTCTCGATCACCATCGGCTACTCGATGATGTACACCTGCCGCCTCGGGCTCTCCGTCGTCAAGAAGCCGCTCATCGATGGTGGCATCTTCACCGCCGACCAGCTCGGCATCATCGGTTCGGCACTCTTCTATTCCTACGCTCTCGGCAAACTGGTGAATGGATTCCTCGCCGACCACGCGAACCTGCGGGTCTTCTGGCCGGTCGGCGTGCTGGTCTCGGCGCTCATGAATCTGGCGATGGGCTTCAGCACGGTGCTGTGGCTCTCGGTCTTCCTCTGGACGATCAACGGTTGGTTCCAAGGCTTCGGTTCGCCTACGGGCGCCGTCGCGCTCTCGCAGTGGTTCAGCAATCGCGAGCGCGGCCGCTTTTACAGTCTGTGGAGCACCGCGCACTCCATCGGCGAAGGCCTCACGCTCGCCGGCCTCTCGGCCGTGGTGGTATGGCTGGGCTGGCGCGGCGCGTACCTCGTTCCAGCTGTCGGCTGCATTATCACCGCGATCGTCCTCTACTCCACGCTCTCGGACCGGCCACGCGCCATCGGCCTGCCCAGTGTCGCCGATTGGAAGAACGACCATGCGGCCGTCACCTCGACCGGAAGCCATACAAGCTGGGGCGTGCAGCTCTCCATCCTGAAACTGCCGTCCGTGTGGGTGCTCGCCCTCTCCTGCGCCACCATGACGATGACGCGCTACGCCCTCAACAGCTGGGGCATCCTCTACCTGCAAGAAGCGAAGAACTACACCACGATGCAGGCCGGCGGCCTTTCGGCGTTGAATCCACTGGCGGGCATCGTGGGGTGCGCCGCCTACGGGTTCGTCTCCGATAAATTCTTCAACGCTCGCCGTCCGCCGGTCAACCTGCTGTGCGCGCTGCTGGAGATCGCCGCGCTGTGCATCCTGTTCTTCAGTCCCGCGGGACATCCCATCGTGGTGACGGCCGCGTTCCTGCTCTACGGCCTCACCATCAACGGCCTGATCACCTCGCTCGGCGGCCTCTTCGGTATGGACATCGTCCCGAAGAATGCGGCCGGCGCCGTGATGGGATTCATCGGCGTCTTCGGCTACGTCGGCGCCGCCATCCAGGAGCGCGTCTCCGGCCTGCTCATCACGCGCGGCACCACGATGGTCAACGGCGTGCGCCACTATGATTTCAGCAACGCGATCGTCTTCTGGCTCGGGACATCGATCGTGTCGATGGTGCTGGCTGCATCGTTGTGGCGCGTACGTGCGAGTGACTGATGGCTATGTTCGACCTGATCTTTATTGGCAGCTACACGAAGGACACGATCGTGTCGCCTGCGGGCACGCGTGTCGTCGATGGCGGCGGCTTCAACTACGGCGCGCATGTCGGCGCCATGATGGGACTGCGCACGGCCGCGGTGACGCGCCTCGCTCGTGCCGACAAACACATCGTCGCGAACCTGGAGCGGCGCGGCGTTACGGTCTTTCCCGCCTACACGCCGCACTCTACCGAGCTGCGCCTGGTGTATCCGTCGAACGATCCTGACGAGCGAACCCTTACGGTCACCAGCAGCGCGGGTGCTTTCACCGTGGACCAGGTCTGCGACCTCGACGCGCGTGCCTTCCTGCTGAACGGCTCGATGCGCGGTGAGATCGGCCTGGAGGTGATCCACGCGCTGCGTAAGAAGGACGCGCTGCTTGTGGCCGACGCGCAGGCCTTCCTGCGCGTCGTCGCTCCCGATGGCACGTTGCGCTTCGCGCCGTGGCCCGACCGCGATGCCGTGTTTTCACAGATCGACATCCTCAAGGCCGACGCGGTCGAAGCGCACGCGCTCACCGGCGAGCACGACTTGCGGCGCGGCGCACGCTCGCTGGCCGCCTGGGGGCCGCGGGAACTTGTCCTGACGCATCGCGATGGCGTGCTGGTGTTTGCGGACGGCGAGTTCTCTGCCGCGGACTTCTGTCCCAAACAGATGATCGGCCGCTCGGGGCGCGGTGATACCTGCGTCGCAGCCTATGTCGCCAAGCGGCTCAGTTCGTCACCGCGTGACGCGACCGACTGGGCCGCCGCCGTGACCTCGCTGAAACTCGAGGTCGAAGGTCCTATCACGCGTCCGCTCGCGGACGCCGCGGCACTCTTCGAGCGTATTCAGAGTTCGGTGAAGAGAGCAGCGACCAAATAACGAAAGCGGAATCAAGCCACGTCGGTCGCGGGCAACTGGTGCAGCACGATCTGTCCACTCACGTCGTCCAGCTGGTGGATGATGCGCACCGCGACGAACTCCACGGCGTTCGCACACTTCGAGCAGGTCGGGAAGGGATGGCCTTTGAGCAGCGTCACTGCGTGCGGCAAACGATGGCCAGCATGCCGCACCTGATAGATCCCGCTGAACTGGATTACTTCCCCGGAATGGTAGGTCGGACCCATGACTGGCGGTGGCGCGTGTGTCTTGAGTGGGATGCTTGTGGCGCTGATACGGCTGCCCACGGCGCAAAAGTTTTTGTGCGCTCAGTGGGACACGGCCGGAGGTACATAAATCAATAGGATGGACTTTCCCACGGTCGCCGTGGGTGGGTACTCATTCAGCCAGCAGTAACCGCCGCAGTCGGGTGTACTCAGGTCACCCATCTTGAGTGACCATGCACTCGCCGCCACCCAGCCCGTCACGCGCTCGCCGGGTCTGAGCTCGCGGTACGGCGGCAAGCCGGCTGCATTCAGCCGCGCGCTGCCGAAATACACGATCCATACGTCGTGGATATTGCGCGCGCGCAGCGCGGGCCCGAGCCGCAGCAGGTCCTGACCCCAGTCCAGGTCGCTGTCGACCAGGATGTTCTCCGGATGCGCCCCCGCCAGCTCATTGAAGTAAGCCAGGTAGTCGGGATGCGCGCGCCAACTGGTGACCACGCACCACAGCGCCAGTAGCAACGCGACGCCCGCAGCTGCATAACGTCGTCGCGTGCGCTCCAACTGCGCGGCGACCACAAGGTCCGCCAGCGCCAGCCCGGCCAGCAGCGCCAAAAAGGGATAGATCGGCAGGATATGCCGCAATCCGATGTTGATGCGGCTGGGCAGCGAGACCAGCAGGATGAGCGCTGCGCAACCCGCGGGCGCCAGCATCCACGCATTGCGGCTGCGCCACGCCATCGTGCCGGCGATCCAGCAGCCTGCGGCGGCGAGCAACAGGAAGCCCAGCGGCGTCTTCACGCCGAGAGCCACCGGAAAGAACATCCACTTGCCGCCGCGATAGGCCTCGCCGAGGAGATACGCGCGCCGGCCGTCTTCCTGCGTCATCCACAGCGCGTGCAGTCCGGCCAGGAACTCCGGCGCCGGGACCGGCACGCTCGTCGCTGCCACATACAGAGTGCGTGCGATGCCGGGCGACTTGGGCGGCGTGCTGCCCTGCGGCGCGTGGAACGAGAACCGGTAACCTGCCCACAGCGTGATGAAGGCCACGAACAGGCACAGCGCCAGCTCTTTTCGCCGCGACCGGCGCGGCACTTCTGCGGCGGGCTCGGCACGCTGGGTCAGCGCGTGGGCCACGAGTATCACCAGCAGACACGCGGGCAGAAAGATCAGCGCGCTGAACTTCGCCAGCACGGCCAGTGCGGCGCTGGCGCCGAAACCCGCCGCCGCGCCGAGCGACGGACGCCGCAACCAGCGCACGAGTGTCGCCACGGCGAGCGCGATCGTGGCGGTAACGGCCATGTCAGTCGTCGCTAATCCGCCGTGCGCCAGCACCGGTGGCAGTAGCGTGAAGAGCAGCGCCGCCGCGCCGCCGGCGGCGGGACCATAGAGTTCGTTCCCAAGCCACCACACGCACCCGATCGCCAGCAGCAGGAAGGGAAGCGTTCCCAAGCGCGCCTGCGCCAGCCGCTGCAGATACGGTCCACGGCCGTACAGCACGCGATTGCCTTCGAGATAAGCCGTGGGCGAATCGCCGATCCGCATGCCCGCGAGGTACGGTACCAGCGCCGCGGCCACGCGTGCCAGCGGCGGATGCAGCGGCTCCAGCGTGTACGTCCCTTTCTGCAGCCATTCCATGCCGCAGCCGAGGTGGAACGGCTCATCCATCGTCTGGCCGAAGACGCTGTAGGTCGCCATGACGCGGAACAGCGCGAGCGCGCCCAACAGCGCGACCACCAGCTGCCAGCGTAGCTCCGTGTGCGTCATTTCGCCCAAATCCAGCCGCATCTTCATCTTTATTGTCGCCTCCGGCTCCACAACCGCCAAAGAGTTTCGCACGCGCATTCATCGTCGAGGCCTTGCCGGCACGCTACGCGGCCTGAACCGGCCGCTCCGCTTCTTGTCGCCCACCTCCGTGTCCTCAGTGGTTCGCTCGTTTTAGGATTCTCGGGCGGTAACTAACCCCTTATAATGAGGGTCGTGCTGCGCTACTCCATCGTCGTCCCTTTTCATAACGAAGAGGAGAACGTCACCGAGCTCTACGACCGGCTGCGCGTCGTTATGGAAGCGGCCGGCGAGCCGTTCGAGCTGGTGTTCGTCGACGATGGCTCGATGGACCGCACCTTCTACCTGCTGCGCGAGATCGCGGCGGTAGACAGCCGGGTAGTCGTGGTCAAGCTGGGCCGCAACTTCGGCCAGACGTCGGCGCTCGCTGCCGGTTTCGACCATGCGCGCGGCGACTACGTCATCGCGATGGATGGCGACCTGCAGCACGATCCCAACGACATCCCGAAGTTCCTCGAAAAGATCGGCGAGGGCTACGACATCGTGAGCGGCTGGCGCAAGCGCCGCATCGATAACTTCTGGCTGCGCCGCATCCCTTCGATGTGCGCCAACTGGTTGATGGCCAACCTGAGCGGCGTCGCCATCCACGATTTCGGGACGACCTTCAAGGCGTATCGCCGCGAGCTATTGCGCGAAGTGCCGCTCTACGGCGAGATGCACCGCTTCATCCCGGCGCTGGCTTCGTGGCACGGCGCGACCATCTGCGAGATCCCGATCAACAACGTGAACCGCGAGCGCGGCACCAGCCACTACGGCATCGGGCGGACGGTCCGCGTCTTCTTTGACCTCATCACCATCCGCTTCCTGCTGCGCTACCTCTCGCGCCCGCTGCACTTCTTCGGGACCGCGGGCCTGGTCGGCGCGTTTGTCGGCGGCTTCCTGGCACTGTGGCTGCTGGCGTGGAAGCTGATCTACCACGTGCAGATCATGCAGCAGCACGGCCCGCTGATGATCTTCGCCGCGGTGCTTATCCTGGGCGGCGTGCAACTCGTAGGTCTTGGCCTGCTCGGCGAACTCCAAGTACGCCACTTCCACGAACCCGGCCGCCGCGCTCCCTACAGCGTGGCGCGCGTGCTGCGGTCGCCCGAGAACGAAAACGCCGTAAGTTAGATTTCACCGCCGAGACGCAGAGAGCGCCGAGCCACTTCATTTCCTTGGCTGTCGTCCTGAGGCCGCCGCGGCGGACGAAGGATCTGCTTTTCAAAGCGCATATTTTGCAGCGCCTAAATCTGGCGGAATCAACAAGATGACGCGTTTGACGGACCCCCTCCCCCCTATAGGGGGTCCGTGCGATCTAAAGGACTTAGCGGAAAATCCGTCAAATAAAGGAGTTAGCGCATCGCGTTGATTTCAAAGAACAAATGCCGCCCCATCCCGAAGTTTCGGGAGGAGCGGCAGCGTCGTGAGCGC
>CAYWSH010000008.1:0-49238 GCA_964460655.1 uncultured Terriglobales bacterium
AGTCGGTGAAGGTCATCGTGCGCGGCACGCGCAAGCCCAACGTCACGGCGAAGGATTTCATCCTCGCGATCCTGGCGCTCGACTACGTGCGCAGCGGCAAGGCGCTGGCGAAGGTCATGGAATACGCCGGCGAGGCGATCGAAGCCCTCGACGTGGATGAGCGCGCGACCATGTGCAACATGGCCGCAGAGATCGGTGGATTCACCGGCATCGTGGCGCCCGATCAGAAGGTCGTGGATTTCCTGGCGGAGCGCCGTGGCGTGCCGCGCGCTGAGTCCGAAAGGCTCATCACGGGACTCGCGAGCGATCCGGGCGCCGAGTATGCCCACGTCATCGAGCTGAATGCCGACGAGATCTATCCCATGGTGGCAACGCCCGGCGATCCCGGTAACGGCAAGTTCATCCGCCACCTGAACACCCCGGTGCCGGTGGAGATCGCGTACGGCGGCACCTGCACGGCGGGCAAGAACGCCGATATGGACATGTACGCGCGTGTGCTCGCGGATGCTTTGAAGCAGGGCAAACACGTGGCGCCGTCCACCAAGTTCTACATCCAGTTCGGTTCACAGGAGACGCGCGAGTACTGCGTGCGCAAGGGGTATGTGGACATCTTCCGTGAGGCGGGCGCAACTGTGATCGAGCCGAGCTGCGGGGCGTGCATCAACGCCGGACCAGGTGTCAGTACCCGTCCCGATCAAGTCGTTATCAGCGCGCAGAACCGGAATTTCCCGGGCCGCAGCGGGCCGGGCCAGATGTATCTGGCATCGCCCCTGACGGTGGCGGCGAGCGCCGTGGCGGGCTACATCACGGAGTACGAACCGGCAGAGACCAAGGAGCCGGTCGCGGTGTAGTTTTCAATACCGAGGGGCGAAGCGACGAGGGACCCATACGGCCACGCGAACGTTTGCGTGGCGATATGGGTCCCTCGCTTTGCTCGGGACTTGAAGAATCAGAGCGGTGGCTTGCTCGGCGGAGCCGCTACGGTTGGCGGCTGTGCCGGGGCTGGATTGGCGACGCTCGGCGTGGCGCTGGTCGCCGCCCCTGCCACTCCACCGGTCGGCAGCGCGCCCTCTTGACTGTTGCCGATGATGCTTGCGCCGGTATTCGCAATGCTCTGGTTCAAGCGCGCAATGTCATCGTTGGTGAACACGTGCACGTTGGGATTGCGCCGCGCGCGGTAGTAGCGCGAGAGCTTGCCCAGGTCCTGCTCCGTCTCACTCGGGTGACTGTACGCCGAATACGCCAGCGGATTACCCACGCCAAGATTCATGTTGGCTGATGGATTAATCGCCTCCGCTGTGGCTGGAGCGGGGGCGTTTTCCACGGTGGCGTTCACCGCCGTCAGGTTCGGATTCAAGATCTGTGGCTGCGTCGTCACCATGCCTTCGGCGACGGCCGGCATCGCGTTCAGCGTGGAGCTCGAGGCGCCGACTACATTATTGCCGGTACCGCTGGTCGCGCCGACCGGATGCGTAGCCACGGTGTTGAGCGAGATATTCGGGGTCGTGATCAGCGGCGTTGTGGCCGCGCCCGAAGTTACATAGCCGCCGTTCGTCACCAGGCCCGGGTTGGTTGGGCTGGTCGGCAGCGGCAGTGTGCTGGTGGCGCCGCTGGTTTGCGACCACGCCACCGACGCGACCCCCAAGGCCACGATGATGATTCCGAGGGTTGAACGCCGCATAACTGCTCCTTCAAGGGGCCCGGGGATGGATGTCGCCGAGCGGGCGGAAAATGCACCGATTCCGCTACTTTGATTGGATTACTGAGGAGTAACGGCGGGATGCCACGAATCGCGCTACGACCCGACGTAACGCGCGTAGAGCGAGCGCGCGATGGCGGCGTCGGTGGTGCCCTTGATGATGGCGCGGCCGTCGGGGAAGAGCGTCATCTCGTAGGGGTCGCGGAAGAACTTCAGGACGTAGTCGTTGCGCCGCACCGGGCCATGCGGCTCCAGGCGGCGCTGCATCTCGGCAAAGTCCAGTGGCCGCTGCCGCTCGTGGATCTGCACGGAGTTGCGCCCGCATAGCGTGATGTGCGGTCGCTGTTCGCCGGTGAGATGCACGAAGTCACGCGCGCCGCAGCAGCGGCAGTCGAGACGCGGTTTGTCCGCAGAGATCTCGCTGCGCGTGTTCTGCCAGACGTCGAGCGCCAGTAGCGTCCGCCGCAGCGCGTCCCGCGCACCAGCCAGGAGTTTGATCGCTTCGGTCGCGGCGATGGCCGCGACTGCCTGCACCGCGCTGTTCAGGATGCCGCTGGTGTCGCAGGTCTCCACCATGCCGGCAGGCGCTTCCGGAAAGACGCATGCAAGACACGCCGTCTCACCGGGAACGATGTTCATGGTCGCAGCATAGCTGGCGACGGCGGCAGTGTAGATCCACGGCACGCCCGCCCGCACGGCATAGTCGTTGACCAGGTAGCGCGTCTCGAAGTTGTCGGCGCCATCGAGGATAAGATCGGCGCCGGCGCACAGTTCTTCGATGTTCCGTGGCGTCAGGTCCGCCACGCAGGCCTCGGCCGCTACGTCGCCATTGAACTCCGCGATGTGCCGCACCGCCGCGATCGCTTTGGGCAGGGAATCGCGTGCATCAGCCTCGTCGAAGAGCATCTGCCGCTGCAGGTTGCTGGGCTCGACATAGTCGCGGTCAATGATTCGCAAGCGTCCCACGCCGGCACGTGCCAACAGGGCGGCGATCGCCGAGCCGGTGGCGCCGCAACCCACGATCACGGCGTGCGCGGCCGCCAGGCGCCGTTGGCCCTCGGTACCTAGCGGCGCGAACAAGACCTGCCGCGAATAACGTTCCTCACGTGATAAGCCCATAATCTGGCGTGCGGTTATTATAGGGTTGGGCATTATTCCAGTGCGGAGAGCGCGCATGCCGTACGGCCTGCCGGGTTCCGTAAGTGCAACAAGAGAGGCCGCTCAGCCATCGAAATCAAGGGTCCTGTTTCCCAAGGTGGACCACGTGGAATGCCTGCTCCGGCGCGCTGCGCCGGTACGCCGATTGGGGCCGATTTGCCGCCTAAGTCAGTACCACAAGTGAGGTCTGCCGCCGCGTTGCTGGCGGTGGTGTGTACTGCCGCGCTCGCCCAAACGCCTCCGCCGGCGCAGAACTCGCTGCGACCGGCGGCCACCGATCCGCAGATCGCCTTGCCCACGGCCCCGCCGACCGCTCCTTCCGGCGTCACCCAGATCGGCCCCCTCAGCAGCTACCAGGGAATGCGCGTGGCCAGCGTCGAGCTGCGCAGCGCCGTGCCGTTGCCGAAGGCGCGTTTCGACGACCTGGTCGCGCAGAAGCCCGACCAGCCCCTCGACCGCAACAAAGTGCGGCAGAGCATCGTGGCGCTCTACGAGACCGGCCGCTTTGCCGACGTCGAGGTGCAGGCCGAACGCACGCAGCGCAACGAGATCACGCTCGTTTTTGTCGCGCGCGAGAACTACTTCGTGGGCACGCTTGACATCGCCGGCGCGCCGCGTCCGCCGAGTGCCGAGCAGTTGCTCACCGCCAGCAAGCTGCAACTCGGCGAGCTGTTCGAGCAGGAGAAGCTGCAAGCGGCGCTCGACCGCATGAAGCACACGCTCACCGACAATGGCTACTACCAGGCCACCGTCACCGCTGACACGTCGCCGCATCGCGACACGCAGCAGATCGACATCCACTTTCACGTGAACCGCGGACTGCTGGCGCGTGTCGGTGCAATCACCGTGCAGGGTGTTTCCGGCTTTACCCAGCAGGAAGTGGAGAGCATCGCGCACCTGCATCCCAACGACAAGGTCTCGGTAAAGTCGACCAACAAGGCACTCGAGCGCCTGCGCAAGAAGTACAACCGGCAGAACCGGCTCGAAGCCCAGGTCGCGATCGCAGGCCGGCAATACCACGCGGAGACGAACCGCCTAGACTACACATTGCAGCTCGTGCGCGGCCCCAGCATCGACGTCAAAGTCGAAGGCGCCAAGATCAGCATCCGCAAGCTGAAGAAGTACGTCCCCATCTACGAGGAATCGGCCGTCGACGATGACCTGCTGAACGAAGGTCGCCGCAACCTGCGGGATTACTACCAGACCAAGGGCTACTTCGACGTGACGGTTGGCTTCCGCGAGGAGTACGACGCGCAACAGGACCGGCGCCACATCGAATACGCCATCAATCTTGGCGACAAGCACAAGCTGGAGGCGGTGAAGTTCGAGTGGAAGGTCTCGCCGGCAAGCCCGCTGGCGCCGGCGCCGAGCTTCGATGAAGGCGCCCTGCGCGAGCGCATGCTGATCCAGCCCGCCGGCACACTGCTGCGCCAAGGCCGGTACAGCGAGTCGATCCTGGTGCGCGACAAAGAGTCGATCGAGAACGTGTACAAGGCCAATGGTTTCCAGCACGTCTCCGTGCAGAGCAAGGTGCAGGATGACTACCAAGGCCGCCGCGGGCACATGTTCGTCACTTTTCTCATCGACGAACAGGCTCCCACCGTGGTGCAGGATGTGCAGGTCATCGGCAACAAGAGCGTCACGCGCGACGTCCTCGACGAGCACACCAACACCAAGCCCAGCCAGTTCTTCAGCGACTTCAATCTGGGGAACGACCGCGACGCCATCATGAACTACTACTTCAACGCGGGATTCCCTGACGCGAAGGTCGAATCGCAAGCGACGCCCGCCAACGCCGATGGCACGAAGATGAACGTGCAGTTCAAGATCGATGAAGGCCAGCAGCAGTTCGTCGATCGCGTGCTCATCACCGGTCTGCAGAAGACCAGGCCGCACATCGCCCGTCGCGAGTTCCAGCTGTGGAATGGCGACCCGCTCAGCCAGACGAACCAGCTCGACACCCAGCGCCGTCTGTATGACCTCGGGATCTTCAACGAGGTCGACATGGCGGTGCAGAATCCGGAAGGGAAGGCCGAGTCGAAGAACCTGCTGGTGCATTTCGACGAAGCGCGCCGCTGGACGTTCAACTACGGCTTCGGCCTGGAGGCGCAGATCGGTGGCGGCATCGATCCGTGCCCGGGCGACCCGGCGTCGGCGCAGGTGATCCGCTGCAAGCAGTTCCGCAAGAATGCCGAGAAAGAAGGCGTGAGCCCGCGCATCTCGCTCGATGTCACGCGGCTGAATTTTCGCGGCCGCGACCAGACGCTCGTGTTCAAGGGCCACTACGGCCGTTTGCAGAAGCGCGGCCTCGTCAGCTTCGAATCGCCGCGCTGGTTCGACTTCGAGAACCTGAAGTTCACGGTGACCTCGTTCTACGACAACTCTTCCGACGTGCGCACGTTCACGGCACAGCGGCTGGAAGGCTCGGCGCAGATCGAGCAGGCCATCGGCCGCATCACCACGCTGCTGTACCGCTACTCGTATCGCCGCGTGCAGGTGGACCAGAACACGCTGGCCATCAGCCCCGAGCTGATCCCGCTCCTGTCGCAGCCGGTGCGCGTCGGCATGCCGAGCTTCACCTACATCCGCGACAAGCGCGACAACGCCCTCGACACCAAGCGCGGCAACTACACCACCGCCGACTTTGGACTGGCGGCGGGCTTCTTCGGTTCCGAGTCGGACTTCGGCCGCGTCCTGGTGCAGAACAATTCCTATTTCCCGTTCAAGCTCGGCCAGGCGCGCAAGACCAAAGATGAGTGGGTGTTCGCGCGGGCCACGCGGCTCGGCATCGAGGAGCTGTTCGGCAAGTCCACCTTGATCCCCTTGCCCGAGCGCTTCTTCCAGGGCGGGAACAACTCGCATCGCGGTTTCGAGCTGAATCAGGCCGGCCCGCGCGACCCCACGACGGGCGCTCCGCTCGGCGGTGGCGCCGTCTTCTTCAACAGCGTGGAGCTGCGGACGCCGGCGATCTCGGCGCCGTTCGTGGGCGAGAACCTGAGCTTCGTGCTCTTCGAGGACGCCGGCAACGTGTTCAACGCGCCCGCCGACATCTTTCACAGCCTGTTGCAGGTCACGCAGCCACACAAGGATGATTGCCGCCAAGCCGCGTTCAACAGCGTGAACAACACCAACTTCAAGTGTAACTTTAACTATTTGTCGCACGCCGTTGGAGCGGGCATCCGCTACAAGACGCCCATCGGGCCGGTGCGGCTCGACTTCAGCTACAACCTGAATCCGCCGATCTATTCGCTGAACGATCCCGTGTCGAACCTCCATCTGGTGAAGCAGGCGAGCCACTTCAACTTCTTCATCAGCATAGGACAATCCTTCTGATGCGGCGCGCGCGCCAATTCGCGGTCGTGCTCCTTGCTCTCGCCGGAATGTCGGCGGCGGAGGTGATCGATCGCATCGTGGCCACGGTGAACAAGCAGCCGATCCTGCAATCAGACTGGGACGATGCCTGCCGCTTCGAGGCTTTTCTGGACGCGCGCTCGCCGGCCGGGATGAGCGCCGCGGAGAAGCAAGCGACGCTGGAGCGCCTGATCGATCAGACGCTGCTGGAGCAGCAGCTCCGCGGCGCAGCGTTCGCCCGCGCCACCGATGCCGACGTGGCGCAGCGCATCGCCGATGTGCGGCGCCAGCACCCCGCCGGCAAAACCGAAGACGAGTGGCGGCAGGCGCTGGCCAGCTACCAGTTCACGGAAGCTGAATTCGCCACCCGCATCCGCGCGCAGATCGACGCGCTCCGCTTCATCGATGCGCGCCTGCGCCCGACCGTCCGGCTCAACGAGGCAGAAGTCGAGCGCTACTACCGCGATGAATTCCTGCCGCAGCTTCGTCGCGCCGGTGGTACCGAGCAGCCCCTGGCCCAGGTGCGGACCCGGATCGAGCAATTACTGACCGAGCAGCGCGTGAATGCGCAGATCGCCACTTGGCTGGAGAGCCTGCGCTCGGCGGCGAGCATCCATATGCGCGATACGCCGCGCACTGAGGCGCAAGACCACGGCTCGGGGCACTGACGATGTTGGAAGAGCACCTCAATCCGGATCCGCGCGGCGAGCATGCCCGCCAGCAGCGCGAGGGCAAGCCGCGGAGCGTCAAGCTGCCGCTCGCCATCGGCCTTGTGTTGCTTGGGCTGTTCACCGTTGGCGCCTGGTACCTGCGCAGCGATCATTTCCGCGAGTATGTGCGCGCGCGCTTAATGACCGCCCTGAACGAGGCCACTGGCGGAAAAGCGCAGATCGGTTCGCTCCAGTGGAACCTCTCGAAGCTCGAGTTCGAACTGCACGACATCACGGTGCGCGGCAACGAACCTGCCGGCGAAGCGCCGTTCGCGCACATCGATCGTCTGCTCGTCCGCGCCAAGATCATCTCGCTGTTCTCCAGCGAGATCGGTCTGCGCTACATCGAAGCCGACCGGCCGCAGGTCCACCTCATCACGTATCCCGATGGCAGCACCAACCTGCCACGGCCCAAGCGGGTCAGGGTCGCGACCAATCCGATCGACCAACTCTTCAGTCTGGCGGTAGAGCAGGCCGTGATCAGCGAAGGCATGATCGTGTGGAACGACCACCCGATGCCGCTCGACTTCAGCACCAACGACCTCACCGCGACTATGGCGTATGACGCGGCGGCCGACCGCTACGACGGCAGGTTGCAGTTCGGCAAGCTCGAGGCGAAGTACAAGACGTTTCGTCCACTGGCGGCGAATTCGGAAGTGGATTTCAGCATCTTCCGCACGAAGTTCCAGCTGAAAGCCTTCCGCCTGAGCAGCGGCAAGACGAACGTGGAAGCGAGCGGCGAACTCGTCGACTTCCACGATCCCAAGGTCAAGCTCACCTACAACGCGCTCGTCGACCTGGCCCAGGCCGGCGCCATCATGCGCAATCCGCAGTTGCAGGGTGGCCTCGCCACGCTGAACGGGCGCGGCACGTGGACGCCGGCAGATTTCGATACGGCCGGGCAGATCACGTTGCGCCAGGTCGCGGTTCAGCTGGACCAGATCCGCGTGCAGGGCATCGATGCCGGCGGTGATTTCTCGCTCGACAAGCGGCGCCTCGACCTGATGCACCTCGTCGCGCACGCGCTCGGCGGCGAGATGAAGGGCGACGCGCGCATCGTGAACTGGTCGAGTCCGCCGCAGGCACGTGAACTGGCCGCGCAGAAGGGAACAGCGCACCTCGAGGTCAAAGGCGTGCAGTTGGCCACAGTCGCCCGCGAACTCACCTCGCGCGCCTTGCCTGTGGACAAAGCCGGCGTAGTCGGTGCGCTGCACGGCACCGTGGACGTGGACTGGACGGGATCCGCGGCGAATGCGGTCGCCGTCGTGAAGGGCGAGGTGGCTCCGCCCGCGCAGCCGACGACGAACCAGGTCCCGTTGACGGCGCGCGTCAATGCAACGTACTTCGGCGGACGCAAAGTGCTGGAGGTGGCTCAGTTCAACGCTGCCACGCGCGCCACGCGGCTCTCGGCCGCGGGATCCATCGGCACGAGCAATGCTAACGTCCGCGTCGCGCTCACCAGCACGAACCTCGGCGAGTTCACCCCCGCCATGGTGGCCTACGGTGGCCCTGCAAAGGTGCCGGTCGAACTCGGCGGCGCCGCGACTTTCAACGGTACCGTCTCCGGCGCGGTTTCCGCGCCAACGATCAGCGGGCGCCTGCAGGCTACCGATTTCGTGACAGTCTTCAAGGTCCCGCAGTCCGCGTCATCCGGCTTGCAGAGCGTCGCGGCGAAACCCGCCACCTCGGCGACGATGACCGAACGACGCATCCACTGGGACAGCCTCACCGCCGACCTGCTGTATTCGCGCGACCGCGTCGCCGCCAGCAATGGGGTGCTGCAGCGCGGGAAGTCGCAGGTCGCGTTCAGCGTCGACGCTGCCGCACACAATGGCAAGGTCCTGCAAACCACGCCCCTCAACGCGCGCGTGAATATTCGCAACGCCGACGTGGCCGACATCCAGGCAATGGCGGGATACAACTATCCATTCACCGGCACGCTGAACCTTAACGTGAATGCGACGGGGACCATGGCCGATCCTCGCGGCAGCGGCCAGCTCTCGCTCACCAACGGCACTGCCTACGACGAACAGCTGAAGTCGTTGTCGGCGAACATCCGCATAGCGAATCACAACGTCGAGCTGAGCAACATCGCACTGGTCACGAACGCGGGCGAAGTCACCGGCACGGCTGCCTACAACGTCAACGCCAAGTCATTCCAGTTCAACCTGCAGGGCAACAATCTCGACATTGCGCAGTTGAAGCAAGGGCAGCAGCTGGGGCTGACCGGGCGCGCTACCTTCAACGCGCAGGGCTCCGGCACCACGGAAGCGCCGGTGCTGAACGCCACGCTGCGCGTGCAGGACCTCACCGTCAACGGCGAGCAGGTGGGCGCGCTCTCCGCCGATGCGATCACGCGCGGCCAGGACATGCGCATCACCGCCAGTACACGCTATGGCGACGCGCAGCTCCAACTATCGGGCAACGTGAACTTGCGCGGCGATTTTCAATCTTCGCTGCACCTGCACGTCGCCAACTTCGATTTCGATCCGCTGCTCAAGCGCTTCCTGCAGGGCCGCGTGACCGGACATTCCTCGATCGCGGGCGACATTCGCGCCGACGGCCCGTTGCGTCGTCCGAAGGACCTGAACGTCGTCGGTGACATCGGCCAGGTCTCGGCCGAGCTCCAGGGCATCCGCCTGACCAATCAAGGCCCGGTTCGCTTCACGCTGCAGAATGAGGTGCTGAAGCTCGAGCAATTCCACATCGTCGGAGCCGAGACGGACATCACGGCGACGGGAACCATCTCGCTCGCGGCATCGCGGGCAGTCGACCTCACCGCGAACGGCCGCGTCAACCTGCAGATGGTGCAAAGCCTGAATCCCGCGTACAACGCCACCGGCCTGATGATGCTGTCGATGCACGCAACGGGCTCGTTGCCGCACCCGGTCTACAGCGGTCGCCTCGAGATCAGCAACGCCAGCCTGTCGTATATCGACCTGCCGAACGGCGTCGCCGACGTCAACGGTACCCTGGTCTTCAATCAGGACCGGCTCGAGGTGCAGCAACTCACTGCGCGTAGTGGCGGCGGCCTGCTGAACATCGCCGGCTTCGTCGGCCTCGCCAACGGTGTTGACATGAACCTGACGGCAACGGCGAAAGAGATGCGATTGCGCTATCCGCCGGGCGTGAGCGCCATGGCGAACGCCGACCTCAAGCTCACCGGGACGTTCAACAACTCCACACTCTCCGGCGACATCACCGTAACGCGTTTCTCCCTGAACCAGCAGTTCGACTTCTCGCTCTACTTGGCACGCGCCAAACAGCCGGCGCCCACGCCCGACCCGAAGTCGCCCTTGAACAACATCCACCTCGATGTGCACATCATGTCGACGCCGGAGTTGCAGTTCCAGTCGTCGCTCGCCAAGTTGTCGGGCGACGTGGACCTGCGCGTCCGCGGTACGGCCATGAAGCCGTCCGTGCTCGGCAGAGTGAACATCCTCGAAGGGACCATCTTCTTCAACGGCACAAAGTACCAGTTGGAGCGCGGCGACATCACGTTTTCCAGTCCGCTCGCGATCGAGCCCATCCTGAACGTCGCCGCCACGTCACGCGTACGCGAGTACGACATCACCATCCAGCTGCACGGCAGCATCAACCAGCTGCGCAGCAATTACCGCTCCGATCCGCCGCTGCCGGAGGGTGACATCATCGCGCTGCTGGCCTTTGGCCGTACGCGCGAAGAAGCCTTGTTGAATCCGCAGCCGACGCAGAACTTCACCGACACGGCCTCGAACGCCATCCTCGGACAGGCACTGAACTCCGTCGTGAGCAGCCGCGTGGAACGCCTGTTCGGCGTGAGCAAGGTGAAGATCGATCCGGCGGGCAGCGCGTTTTCTAGCCCCAACTCGCCGACCACGCGTTCCGGTCCGGCGGTGACCATCGAGCAGCAGGTGGCCGATAAGCTCACCCTGACCTACATCACGGACGTGACGCAATCGGCGCAGCAGATCATCTCGATGGAGTACAACATCAACCGCAACGTCTCGATCGTCGCGGTGCGCGACCAGTTCGGCGTGCTCGGCATCGACATCAAGATCCGCCAGCGCAAGAAGTAGCTGACAGCTTTCAACTATCAGCTGTCAGCCTCAGCAATCAGCCTTCCGTCTCACCCGCTTCCTTCTCTTGCTGTCATCCTGAGCGAAGCGACGGATCTGCTTTGTTCTTGTTGTCATCCTGAGCGAAGCGAAGGATCTGCTTTCCTTGCCATTGGCTGACGTCTGATGGCTGAAAGCTGACGCCTTGTTGTAATCTGCGACTGCTTTGCCTTTCCTCCGCAATGTCGGCTTCACGCTGGAGATGATCAAGTGGGAGCACTCCATCTTCGCGCTGCCGTTCGCCCTCTGTGGTGCGATGCTGGCGGCCGGCGGCTGGCCCGCCGCATCGCAGCTCGGCTGGATCGTGGTGGCGATGGTGGCGGCGCGCTCCGCGGCGATGGCGTTCAATCGCCTGGCCGACGCGCAGATTGACGCCGCCAATCCGCGCACGCGCACGCGAGCCCTGCCTGCCGGGGTACTTTCGCGCGGCTTCGTCGCCGGATTCGTGGTCGTTGCTGCTGCCGTCTTCGTCCTGGCGGCGTGGCGGCTGAATCCGCTGGCGCTGGCGCTTTCACCCGTGGCGCTGGTCATCGTGCTGGCCTACTCCTACACCAAGCGCTTCACCGAGTGGTCGCACGTTGTGCTCGGAGCAGCGCTCGGCATCGCGCCCGCAGCGGCGTGGATCGCCGTGCGCGCCGCCTTCGATGTGCGCATCCTGCTGTTGAGCGGCGCTGTCTCGTTCTGGGTCGCCGGTTTTGATGTGCTCTACAGCTGCCAGGATGTCGAGTTCGATCGTTCGGCCAGCCTGCATTCGCTGCCGCGCGCGTTCGGCATCGGCGGCGCACTCTGGATCGCGCGCGTGTTCCACCTCGTCATGATCGCGCTGCTCGCAACCTTCCTGGTGGCGTTTCACTTGGGCGTGTGGGCGATAGTCGGCGTTATCGTCGTGGCGGCGCTGCTCGGCTGGGAGCATTCTTTGGTGTCAGAGTCCGATCTCAGCAAGCTCAACGCGGCTTTCTTCACGACCAACGGCTTCATCTCGGTGCTCTTCTTCATATTTATCGCCGCCGATGTGCTCACACGGCAACCCAACTGAAGACTGGTCTCCGCGAGCGGACCACCTGTATCATCAAGGTGATGTTCACTGCGCCCCCCGCCAAGCCGCGACACGATTTCGCGACCGACGACATCCGCCTGCGTCCCGTGGCCGACAAGGTCATTGCGGGCGAGCGCCTCGACGAGCGTGACGCCATTGCGCTCTATCGCACGGGCGATCTGCTGGCGGTCGGCTGGCTGGCGAACCTGGTGCGCGAGCGTCTGCACGGCGACGTGACTTACTTCAACGCCAATCGCCACATCAATCCCACGAATGTCTGCGTGGCGGCATGCCGACTCTGCGCCTTCGGACGCAAGAAAGACTCGCCGGGCGCTTACACCATGGCGCTCGAGCAGGCGTGGGAAACGGCGGCCTCGGGTTACACGGAAGCCGTCACGGAGTTCCATATCGTCGGCGGGCTGCACGCCGATCTGCCGTTCCGCTACTTCCTCGACCTGATCGCCGGTCTGAAAGAACGCTTCCCCCAGGTGCACATCAAGGCGTTCACCATGGTGGAGATCGCCTTTTTCGCCAAGCTCTACAAGATGAGCGAGCGCGACGTGCTGCTGCAGCTCAAAGAGGCGGGAGTCGATTCGCTGCCCGGCGGCGGCGCCGAGATCTTCGCTGACCGCGTGCGGCACATCATCTGCGACCACAAGATCGATGGCGACCAATGGCTCGCTACCGCGCGGCTGGCCCACGAGCTCGGGCTCAAGTCGAACGCCACCATGCTCTACGGTCACATCGAGAACGACGAAGACCGCGTGGACCACTTGCTCAAGCTGCGCGCTTTGCAGGACGATACGCGCGGCTTCCAGACGTTCATCCCGCTGGCCTTCCATCCCGAGAACACGCCGCTGCGCCACCTGCCGAAGACCACGGGCATGCTCGACATCCGGCAGATCGCTGTCAGCCGGCTGGTGCTCGACAATTTCTCGCACATCAAGGCCTACTGGCAGATGCTGACGCCGAAGATCGCGCAGATCGCGCTGCGGTTCGGCGCCGACGACATCGACGGCACCGTGATCGAAGAGAAGATCTACCACGATGCCGGCGCCACCACGCCGCAAGGCATGCGCCGCGAAGAGCTGATGCGGCTGATCCGCGAAGCCGGGCGCGAGCCGCGTGAGCGCGACACCCTCTATCGCAGCGTCACGCGCACCGAGGCGACCGTCAGCGTCGCCGTCTGAGACCACCAAATCCCGCTCTGCGCAAGCGTTTTCGTGCGCTACGAACTGATTTCTTTCGTGCAACTCATCCCTCTTGCCAACCCTCCTACCCCTCAGGTGTAGAATCCGCACAGTCGCCGCGTGGACCTGGCAGAGTCGACGACCTGTTCGAGGTTGGCATGAACGTCCACATCAGTTACAAAGCCCCCAAGACTCCCGATTGCGAACGTGAATTCAGCCATCATCTGGAAAAACTAGCGCGTCGTCTGCAGGTCTTCCGGCCGGAACTGGTGCACCTGCACGGCAGCCTTGAAGGCGGCAGCGGACGCGAAGGCTTCGTCGTCTCGCTCAATCTTCGCCTGCCCTCCGGCCAGATCGCGGCGCGCGAAGCGGCGAGCGAGGCCGTGCCGTGCATCAAGGCGGCGTTCAATCACCTGCTGGAAGAGGTGACGAAGCACAAGGAGCGTCTGCGCGGCCACTATCGCGCGAACACCCGGCGCCGCCATCACCCGGGACTGCAACAGGCCAAGCCCACGGGACCACTGCGTCCGCCGGCGCATACTCCGTTCAACGAGACTTTTGCCGCGGTCAAGCCCGCGGAAGTGTCCGCGGTCGACATAAGGCAGTACGTGAACGCCAACCTCGCGCGCCTGGAGCGCTACGTCGATCGCGAGCTCCAATATCGCCGCAACAACGGCACCCTGACGCCTGATGCGGTCACGCGCGAAGAGGTTGTTGATGAAGTCGTGGTCGCGGCCCTCGGCGAAGAGAACGGCAAGCCGCAGGTCCTCGGCTTGGAGCCGTGGCTTTATCGCCTGGCATTGCGCGCTATCGACCAGATCGCTGCCGGCAATTCGGAGAAGGTCGAGACCGTTTCGTGGGAGCAGCCGGCCCGCGGCGTGAACGTGCGCGGTAGCGACGAGTCATTCCTGCAGTATCACCAGCCGGACGAGGTCATCACGCGTCGTGAGATCACGGCCGATCGCCGCCTCTCGACGCCGGAGCAGATCGCCGCGTCCGACGAGATGATCGATCAGGTGGAAGGCGCGCTGCGCGATGCCAAACGCGAAGAGCGCGACGCGTTCATCCTCTACGCGGTCGAAGGATTCACTCCCGAAGACATCGCTGCCATCAGCGACCGCAAGCTCGACGACGTGAATCGCTCGCTCGCCTCCGCGCGCGCGCACGTTCGCAAACGCGTTGCCGTTGCCGGCGACCTGAAGTCCCGATTGCTGCACGATTCAAAGTCAGCGTAGCTGTTCCCCACATCTCGCACAGGAGCTGCTTGCATGATCAGCCGCGACCTCCTTCGTGAACTGGCTACCTTCCGAGCGCCCGCCGAGTCGGCGGTCACTTTCTATTACCAACCCGCGGAAGCGCGCGACCAGTCGCACCGCGACGAAGCGATCCATATCAAGGAACTGCTGAAGAGTGCGGAGCGCCGCACCACCGGCCACGTGCGGCGTGACCTGGAGCGCATTGCGCAGCTGGCGCCGCAGTTGAAAGAGAAGCGGGTGCGCGCCAAAGCCGTGTTCGCCTGCGCCGCGCTGGATGTTTGGCGCGAGTTCGACTTGCCGACACAATTGCCGGGCAATGCCATCATTGTGAACCGGCGCTTCCACCTCAAGCCGCTGTGTGGCGTGCTCGATGGCGCGGAACGGACGTGCATCGCGCTCGTCGACCGCAAACGCGCACGCATCTTCGACCTGTGGCTCGATGAGATCTCGCAGATCGACGACTTCATCGACGAGGCGCCGCGCATCGGCCGCAGCGAGGGGTTCGCCGGCTATAACGCGGGACACGTGGAGCGGCACGCCGAGCAGTTCGCCCTGCGGCACTACCAGAACGTCGCCGAGCGGTTGCGCCAGCGCTACGCGAACGGCAAGGGATTCGCGAAGCTACTGATCGGCTGCCGCGACGAGGTTCGCGCCGAGCTTACGCCGCAGTTGCACACCTATCTGCAAACGCCGCTGCTGGGCTTCTTTTCGCTCGATGTAGCGAGCGCGACGGCCGAGCAGGTGCGCGAGGCTGCGCGCGTCTTCCTCGACGAGGACCGCGCTCGTGCGCGTGCGGCGCTGGTGCGCGAAGCCCTGGGCCAGGCGCAGCGCGACGGCCGCGGCGCCATCGGCCTGCGGCGCGTCATCGAGTCACTGGAGCGCGGCGAGGTGCAGGCCATGCTGATCGGCGAAAAGCTCGACGCCGTCGCAGTGGAATGCGCGAACTGCGGGCACCTCGACACCCGCACCGTCAAAGAGTGCGGCCTGTGCGGCAAGGAGACGCGCGCCATCGACGACCTTAGCGACGCGCTCATCGGCCTGGCGTTACGGAATCAGGCCGAGGTCGCGCTGGTGGACGACCCGGAGTTCGCCCGCGCCGGCAACATAGCCGCGCTGCTGCGCTTCCGCGCGGATCAGAATACCGAGGCCCGAAAAGCCGGCTAAGCGTGGAGGTGGCCTAGATCTCGCGGCGCCCTTCCATCGACTTCTGCATCGTGACCTCGTCAGCGTACTCGATGTCGCTGCCGGCCGGCAGGCCCGTGGCGATGCGCGTCACCCTCACACCTGGCCGGCGGATCAGCTTGGAAAGATAGACCGCGGTGGCTTCGCCTTCGACCGTAGGGTTGGTGGCGATAATGACTTCGTCGACGGTGTCGATGCGCCGCACCAGGTTGCCGATGCGCAGCTGTTCCGGGCCGACGCCGTGCAGGGGCGAGAGCGAGCCATGCAGCACGTGATAGACGCCGTTGTAGTGCCGCGTCTTCTCGATGGCGGCGATGTTGGTGGGCTCTTCGACGACGCAGACCAGCCGTTGGTTCCGCGTAGCGCTCGCGCAGTACACGCAGGGATCGACGTCGGTGATGTTGTTGCACACCGAGCAGAGATGCAGCTTGGCTTTGACGTCGCGCACGGCATCGGCGAGCGCTGCCGCGTCGGCATCGTCCGAGCGCAGGATATGGAATGCCAGGCGCTGCGCGCTTTTCGCGCCCACACCCGGCAACTTCTTCAGCTCCTCGATGAGGCGAGTCATCGGCTCAGCGAATCTCGACATGAGTGGTCTCTCTGCGCGAACCTAAAGTGTCGCCGGTCTTCCCGCCTTCGACGCGGACGAACCGGGGTGCCCGGCAAGCCCGGCAAGCCCGGTTTTGGCTTGCTGGGGTGGCTAGAGTCCTAGCCCGCTGAGCATGCCGCCCACGCTGGCCTGCATCGCTTCGTCCACTTTGCGGCCTGCTTCGTTAACCGCCGCGAGCACCAGATCTTGCAGCATCTCCACGTCGCCGCCTTGCACGACCTCGGGCTGGATCGTCACCGCGAGCAGCCGCTTCTGGCCATTCATCTTCACCGTGACGCTGCCGCCACCGGCCGACGCGTCGACCACTACCTGCTGCATCTTCTTCTGCAGGCTCTCAGCCTGCTGCTTGGCTTGCGACATCAGTTCCTGCAGGTTGAACCCACCCATGGACTCCCTCACTTGCGGTCGCGATGATCGATGACGGTGCGGATCTCGGCGCCGAACTTGTCGCGCATGCGTTGTACGACCGGATCTTCCAGTGCACGCCCGCGCGCGCCACTGCCGGTCGCCGCCGGTGTACGGGACGAGCCGCCATTCTTCTGTGTCGCCGGCGTGCCGCTGACCAGAGCGATCTTCCCGGCCCGGCCGAGCACCGCCGACACCGCACTGGATGCGGCTTTTCGCGCCTCCGGCCCAAAAGACATATCCAGCATGCTCTGGGGCTTCGCGACCTTGACCTGCAGGTCGTTGCCCACGAGGTTCCATTCGCCCTCGCCCAGCATCATGGCCAGCATGTGCTGCCCAGCGCTCTCCAGGTCAGCGAGCACACGCTCGCGCACCGCATCGAGGTTCGCTGCAGGCACAAGCTGCGGCTCCGGCGCTGCCAGTGGTGACGGCGCGGGCTTCTCCAGGACGGGCACGGGAGACGTGGAGATCATCGCCGGCGCTGAAGGCACAACCGACATGTCTCGCCGGAATGGATTGTGCGATTCCGGCTCAGACGTTCCCTTACGTGCACGATCAGCCGCGAACGGCGACGGGCTGGCCGCGGGCCGTGTTGTCGCACTCACCCGTGGCGGCGACGAAGTGCCGCCGCGTGGCGTCTCAGTCGCGCCGCTCAGGACTTGCTCCAGCGGCAGCAGCCGTCGCGCGTGCACCAGCTTGAGCAGACCGAGTTCCAGGTGGAACCGCTGCTCCTGGCGATAACCCAGTTCGCCGTGCGTACGCAGCATGATCTGCAGAAAACGCGCCAGGTCTTCTTCGCTGAACGTTTCTGCGACACGCGCCACGCGCGCGCGCTCATCCGCCGAGATCTGCAACAGTGGCGATTCGCCGCCTGCGACCTTGGCGACCGTAGCATTGCGCAAGAAGCGGACCAACTGCCGCGCAAAGTGCGCTGGGCTCTGGCCTTCGGTGATCAACCGGTCCACCAGTCGCATGACTTCTTCGCTGGAATTGCGCGCCACGGCGTCCATGATCCCTTCCAGGGTCTCTGACGGCACGGAGCCGATCAGTCCCCGCACCACATCACCGGTCAGCTGCTCGCCGCAGCACGCGATCGCCTGGTCCATGATGCTGAGCGCGTCGCGCATCGAGCCATCGCCCGCCTCGGCGAGCATGGCTAGCGCGTCGTCATCCACGCGCAGGCTTTCGCGCTGGGCGAGGTCGCGTAACTGCGCCACGATGTCGTCGAAGCGCACCGCGTGAAAGCTGAAATGCTGACAGCGCGAGCGGATGGTCTGCGGGATGTCCTCGGGCTGCGTCGTGGCCATCATGAAGATGACGTGTGGCGGCGGTTCTTCCAGTGTCTTCAGCAGCGCGTTGAAGGCGGCGTCCGTGATCTGATGCGCTTCGTCGAGGATCCAGATCTTGTAACGGTCGCGCGCGGGACGATAGCGCGCGGCTTCGCGCAGTTCGCGGACCTCGTCAATGCCGCGATTTGTCGCGGCGTCGATCTCGATGACATCGACCGCCGAGCCGGCGCGGATCTCGTTGCACGAATCGCACTTCCCGCAGGGTTCGGCGACCGGCTTCTCCGCCGAGCGGCAGTTCAAGGCCATCGCCAGGATACGCGCGATCGTCGTCTTACCGATGCCGCGATGACCGCTGAAGATGTAGCCGTGCGCGATGCGGCCTTGCTCGATCGCGTTCTGCAAGGTCCGCGTGACGTGCGGCTGGCCGATCACGTCGGCAAAACGCTGCGGCCGGTACTTGCGCGCCAGGACCTGATAAGCCATCGGAGGTTCGATTATACGGCAGCCCCTGCGGCGCTTTGATTTGCGTTGCGCCGTCGCGGGCAGTATCGTGTGCGCTTGCAGAATGGCACGCCGAGCCGGTGGACGAACCGGCTCCGGACGGAGGCACGATGTCTCTGGAGATCAAGACGCACGAACAGAATGGTGTCGCGGTCGTGAAATGCAGCGGCCGGATCGTGTTTGGCGAGGAGTCGATCCAACTCCGCGACACGGTAAAAGCCCAGATCGCCAAGGGACATCCCATCGTCATTGACCTGCAGAACGTGAGCTACGTGGATAGCGGCGGCCTGGGCACGCTCGTCGGTCTGTTCACCTCGGCGCAAAAGGCCGGTATCGTGCTCAAGCTGTCGGCGTTGAACCATCGCGTGATCGATGTGTTGCAGATCACCAAGCTCGTCACTGTGTTCGAGACGTTCGACAACTACGACGCCGCCGTGGCGTCGTTCCGGTCATCGTCGTAGGCCGCAGAGCGACCTTCCGCGAGTTGCCGGCATTGTGTGTTCCGCGCAGCGGCGTTCAGGATCTTCGGCGACGCCTACGTAGTAGGGGTTATCGGAGCAATGCACGATGTAACAGAAATCCATGTCTTGGTGCCCTTCGGCAAGCTCAGGGCACCAAAATGTCCTTCGCTACGCTCAGGACATTTTGGTGGAGGCGCTGGGAGTTGAACCCAGGTCCGCAAGTGTCACTGGCCAAGAGCCTACATACTTAGTCACGTTCCCGCGCCCTTGCGGGCACTTTCAGCGGTTGCGCTCAGAACGGACAAGAAACGCCGCCGCCTAATCCGGAAATCTCACGGGAGGCCCTCGGATCGGAGGCCACTCGCCAGCCTGCTGTGCTACGCCCTTTCGCGGCCCACAGGCGAAGCCACGAAGGACGGCTACCTAACTAAGTTAAGCAGCGTATGCCAGTTCAGTATTGGCAATTGTTGTTTTTGCAACAGTTACGGGCGTTTGCACCCCGGTATGCCTCTTGACCGCAAGCACTTCCGTCGAAGCCGTGACGCCCCCATCGTGGACGCCGTCCCGAGGAGCCTCGGGACGCCTGCAGCAGGATTCAAAGAGCTGTCTCCAATCTAGGTCGCAAGCGTTTGGAAGTCAATGGATTGGATGTCGGACCAGTTACGTCGGATGTAGCCGCGGGAACCGCAGGCCCGCGATGGATGCCAGGCCAGCGATCACAACGAGAATATGGCCGGCAAAAAACATACCGAGGAACCAATAGATCAGCGCGGCCGTCGCCGCCGGTAGAACCGCCAGCAACAGCACGATGGGCCGCGTTGCCACCGCGGGCCGGGCGGCGATGAGCCCAAAGAGGAGAGCAAGCGCGAAGAGGTTGGCCGAATCGCCCAGCCACAGCGCCTGGAACGTGTTGCGATAGAACGGAGGCAGGCTCGATGCGGTAATCACGCCCGCGGCTTTCCCGAAGGGAAGAGCGTGCAGCGTGGTACCGGCCGCAGCCAAGAGCGCGGCGAGGGCGAGGAGGAAGCGAGGAGCGCGGGAAACCATGGGGGAAGCCTCCAATTGTGAACTATTGATTATATATAGTCATCGCTTGATAATATCAAGCAATACGTTGATACTGTGTATATGCGTTCCTACGGACAGAATTGTGCGCTGGCCAAGGCGCTTGACGTTATCGGCGACCGCTGGACGCTTTTGATCGTCCGCGAGCTGATGATCCGCGACGGTTGCCGCTACACCGACCTGCGCGCCGGTCTGCCGGGCATCGCCACCAACCTGCTCGTCGACCGCCTGAAAGAGATGGAGGACGCCGGCCTCGTGGAGCGCGAGGCGGCGCCACCGCCCGTCGCGACCACGCTGTTCCGGCTCACCGCGCGCGGCAAGCACCTGGAGCCGGTCATTGCGGCGTTGGGACGTTGGGGAGCGCCGCTATTGAACGATGCCAAGGCTAAAGACAAGTTCTTTGATCACTGGGTCATCCTGCCGCTGCGGCTGTATGTGCGCGACCATGCCCCCCACGAACGTCCGGTGCGGCTCGCCGTGCGGGCGGGGAAGGAGAAGGTGATCGTGGAGACCGCTGGTGATGGGTCTGTGCGCGTGCAGCCCGGCGTACCGCATGAGCCGGATGCCCGCATCGAGGGCGCGCCGCACGATGTGCTTTCACTCCTCGCCGGAAAGACCAGCTTGGCCAGCTCCCAGGCCAAGGGCTTGCGCTACGAGGGCAACGTGCGGGTACTGCGCCGCTTCGGCGCGCACTGAGGGCTATTCATTGCAGCCTCTCTCTTGCGTCAAGTCGATGACAGGCAAGGAGATGTGCGAAATGACGTACCCCCTCCCCCTCTAGGGGTGTCCGTCGATTCTAAAGGGGTTAGCGGAAAATCCGTCAAACAAAGGAGTTAGCGCGTCGCCTTGATTTCAAAGAACAAATGCCGCCCCGTCCCGAAGCTTCGGGAGGAGCGGCAGCGCCGAGCGCAGATGCAGAGTAGTGGAGAGGCCAAGCAGCTGTCAAGCGTAAAGTCGCTGTGGATAATGTCTTTAAGCTAAGCAAGTGCCGAATTGTGAGGACCGAGTACCGCACGCGTTCCCACCCTGGCAACATCGGCCAGGGTGGGGCACCCGCCTGTCGCTCTTAGGAGTGGAAATATCGGGAGTCAATCACTCCACCTTCACCGGCGCGAGCAGGCTGCCCATCTTGCCGCTGAGGTTGTCGCGCACGATCACGCGGACGCTGTACTCGCCGGGCGCGAGCTTCAGCTTGCTGTGATACGTCATGCCTTCGAGCATCACCTTGCGCACGGTCTCAGGCTTCAGGTTGGCCTGCAGGTTTTCTTCGACCACGTCGGCCACCTTCATCGACTCATCGCGCGCGAGCGCGACGAACTCGAGGCTGGCGTGGTTGTTGTCGTTGTAATCGATCTCGAACGTGCGCGGATTCAGGCCGATATCGAAGTTCAGCAGCTTTTTATTGTCCGGGCCCGCCGCCGGTGTGCCGTTGAGGCGAAAGAACACGGGTAGGGCGGTGAAGTCGAACGGCGATTCGACGGCATTCTTGATGTCGGCCCGGAGGAACGCCTCGGGACCTTTCGGTTGGTCGCCGACAAAGAATCCGCTGCGTGCCCGCACGTGCGCGTGCTCGACTTTCACCTGCAGCTTGTGCCAGCCGGGCTTTTCATCGGGTTTGCGCTGGCGGTAGTAGCTGAGGACGTAGTACTCGGCGCCGTCTTCGGCCGCGCGGCTGGCGGCGCCGGCAATGTCGTTGGTGTTGTAGAAGGCGCGCCCGCCGGTCAAGTCAGCGAAATGATTCATGGTGTCGAGCGACGCAGAATGTGCGCTCATTCGCGCCGTCAGGCCGGCTCCGGGGTTGCGGGGATTGATGGTGACACGCTCCGCCGCCGTGTAGCCGATCGTCACGAGGCCGCGCGCATCCACCGGATACACCGAGATGTTGGCGCTGTTCAGTTCGTCCAGGATGCGCTGGATGCGCGTCGCGAAATTGAAGGATCGCGGGTCATCGTTGACCGTGATGGGGAAGGGAAAGCTCCCCGTCACCCAGATCAGGGATTTTCGGCCGGGAATGCCGGCGTACGCGCGTGCGATGTCGCGCAGCGCATCCAGTGTCCACTGGGTGGCGAACTGGCGCATCATCTGCGCCGACTCGGCTTCCATCGCGTTCATCATGCCTTCGATGTTGCCTGCTTCGATGGCCACGGCTGCGCTATCGATCGCGCCGGCATTCAATTCTGCCTCGAGGCCCTCGTTCAACCCATGCATGGCGCCGAGTTGTGCACGCGCCTTCTGCAAGGCGGCCGCCAGCACCTTCGCGTCGGTCGTAAAGTCGTGAATCACCTTCACGCCGTTGCGACTGAAGGCGATCAGGGTGGTCAGCTGATCGGACTGCGCCGAGCGCTCCAGGAACTTGATGATCTCGCGCTTGGCGTAGGCCTGGTCGGCGAACTGGGTGTTCACCATGTCGAGCACGATGATGTTGATGCGGCGCGCGCCCGGTGTTCCCGTCATCACGTTGGTGAAGGTGCCGTCGGCAGCGACGGGCGTCTTACGCGCGACCGCATTCGACGCGGTGACCTCCTCGAAGACTGCGATTTTCTGCGCGACGCCATTTTCCAGCACGGTAAAATCCTCTTTCTTTAGTCCCGTGAGGTGGCGGGAGCCGTCGGTCACGATGGCGGGAACCAGCACGAGCTCGGAGCGCGTGCTGAAGCTGGTAGTAGCCTGCTCGGGCGTGGCCGCTTGGGCCTGCTGTCCGGTCGCGGTTTGTCCGGTCATTCTGGGTGCGATATAGGGAAGGAAAGCCAGCGCGACGAGGAGTGCCGCGCACCGCGATTTCATGAATCCTACCTCCGGTTGCCGAATCCAACAGCCTTGCCGCCGGTACGCCTGCGCGGCACAGTCTGCATGCCGATCACTGCGGCGCAAGAAACCGGGTCCCCAGCAGGTCCCGACGTGGACTGTTGGGGTGGAGGAGCGCACCTAGTGTACGCGGAGTGTTTGCCCTACACGCAAATCCCGCATACGTCGCGCTTGTTCTCCGACTTCCTCTACGACTTCCCCCGCGTCCAGCAATTCTTCTCCGCGCCGCCTCAACCTGAACGCTGGACTCCCCAGCAGTTGCAGCGCCCCGACTACGATGCCGCCCGCCGTGCGCGTGTGGCTGACGTCCTGGCACGCCAGAATCGCTCGTGGAACGCCGCTGCGGCGACTTTGGCCGCGGTGGAGAGATTCCGTAGCGGCGCCGTTGCGGTGGTCACCGGGCAGCAGGTCGGACTCTTCGGAGGTCCGACCTTCACCTTGTATAAAGCGCTGACTGCGATCTTAGTTGCGCGCGAAGTCTCAGCCCGTGGTACGCCGGCGGTGCCGATCTTCTGGCTGGCCACGGAAGACCACGATTTTGCCGAGGTCAGCAGCGTCACGGTTCCGAGCGGCCCGGGCGAGTTGCGGAACATTGCGATCGCTTCGTCGTCACCGCCCGATGCTCCGGTGGGCACGCGCGCGCTCGAAGCTGATGCGACGAGTGCCGTCGCCGCTTTGCGCGAGTCGCTGGGCGACTCCGAGGTACTCGACTGGATCGCCGAAGCCTACGCGCCGGGTACGACGATGGGCGACGCGTTCGCCCGGCTCATCGCGCGCATCTTTGGCCGCTTCGGACTCATCGTGGTCGACCCGAGTGACCCCGAACTTCATCGCGTCGCCTCACCGGTATTCCAGCAGGTCGTTAGTGAGAATGCGGCGTTCAATGCCGCACTACTCGCCCGCAGCAAAGAACTGACGAGCGCTGGCTACCACGAGCAGGTGAAGGTCACGCCCGCGACGTCGCTGTTGTTTCATCTACGCGATGGCCAACGTGTCCCTTTGCGGCGCAACAACGGCGATTTTGTTGCCGGCACAGAAAAGCTCAGCGCTGCGGAGCTGGCCAGGATCGCGGCGAATGAACCGGAGTCGCTGAGCGCGAACGCGCTACTGCGGCCTGCCGTGCAGGACTACCTGCTGCCCACGGTCGCTTACGTGGGCGGCGCGGCGGAAGTCGCCTATTTTGCGCAATCGGCCGTGGTGCAGCAGCGAGTGCTGGGACGCGTGACGCCCGTCCTGCCGCGCCTCAGCGCCACGCTCATCGAGACACGCGGTGCCAGGCTGCTGGAGAAGTACCAGCTCACGTTCTCTGACCTGTTTCATGGTCCGGAGCGCACGCGCGAGACTCTGGCCGCGCGCAATCTGCCGCCGTCCATCGAGCAGACGATCAGCAGCGCCGCCACGCGGGTGGAAGCCGAGTTCGCACGCGTCAAGAGCGACCTCACGCAGTTGGACAGTACGCTCGCCGGCGCCACGGACCGCGTGGCGAAGAAGGTCGGGCATCAGCTCGAGCGCTTGCGCGCCCGCGCCGCCCGCGCCGAGCTGCGCCGCAACACGGAGCTCGTGCGCCACGCCGACCGGCTGAGCGCCATACTCTATCCGCACAAAGGCCTGCAGGAGCGCACCATCGCCGGTGTCTACTGGCTAGCGCGCTACGGCCCCGCGCTGCTTGACGATCTGGCCGCCACGCTCCGCACGGAGTGTCCGGACCATCAGCTGGTGCGCTGGTAGCGCGGAGCGCGGGTTTTCGGCGTATCATCCGCATATGTCGAAGAAGGGCGAGCAGTTCGAGGTGCGCTGTCCGGATTGCAACGCGATCCTGAAGATTGACACCGCTACGCACGCCGTCATCTCGCACGTCTCGGCGCCCAAGCCGAAGATGTTCAACGACCTGGAAGAGGCCGCGCGCGCCATGAAGGAACAGGACAGCCGCCGCGATTCGCTCTTCCGCCAGTCGGTCGAAGCGGAGAAGAACAAAGGCGACCTGCTGGAGAAGAAGTTCCAGGAAGCGGTGCGCAAGGCGAAAGAATCGCCCGACACCGGCCGCCCCATCCGCGACTTCGATCTCGACTGATGCTCCTGCTCGGTCATCGCGGCACGCGCAAGTATGCGCCCGAGAACACCAATGCCGCGTTCGACCTCGCCCTCGACCACGGCTGCGCCGGCTTCGAGTTCGATGTGCGCGCGACGGCCGATGGGCAATGCGTCATCTGCCACGATCCTGATCACCGCGGCCTGAAGATCGCGAGCACGCATTTCGACGCGCTGTTCGCCGCCGATGCGGCGATGACGACATTGGGAGCGGTACTGCATCGTTACGCCACGACGGCTTACCTCGACATCGAGTTGAAAGTCGCTGGAACCGAGGCGACGACGGTCGAACTGCTCCGCGAGCACGCGCCCCAGAGCGGGCTGCTGGTGTCGTCATTCCTTCCTGAAGTCTTGCATAACATCCGCGCGCTCGATCCGGCGCTGCCGCTAGGCTTCATCACCGATCGTGCCGCGCATCTTGCTGGCTGGCGCGAACTGGATGTCGCGGTCCTGGTTGCGCAGTACAAGCTCGTCACGCCATCGTTGGTTGACGAGCTGCACGCGGCGCAGCGCAAGCTCTTTGTCTGGACGGTGAATGACTCTTCTACGATGCGGCGAATGGCCGATCTCGGCGTCGACGCGGTCGTATCCGACGATACCAAGTTGCTAGGCGACACCCTCGGTAGCCGCTGCTGAGGCCGGGCGCCGCAGAAAGCGGCTGCTCTCTGACTGGAAGTTCTCGATCTCGCTCGCAATGCGGTCCGCATCCCAGCCGACGGCGCGACCGATGCGCGTTGCGGCAGTTTGCGTGCACTCATCGGACCAACATGCACCGAGAGCGACGGGCACGCGGCGCAGCAAGACGTCGGCGAGCGTGACAGCACACTCATGCTCCAGCGCAAACGCGGCTTCCGCCACGATGTGGTGCGTGTGCGGGCAAAGAGTCGCGTGCAACGCAGCGGAACTCGCGGCAGACTGCGCGATCGCCTGCGCATCAGGCCCGAAGAACGCGACGATCGCCTCCGCTGTCGCTCGCTCGAAATCGCCGGCCGCCGCCACTGACGCAGTCCAGTCGTCGAGCACCGCTTGCAGTTCTTCGCCGTTCGGTCCCGCCAGCAGCGCGCGCTCCGGCTCGGGAACGCGGATGCCCAGCCGGCGTGCACATTCCCGCGCCAGGCTCGTCGCCGTCGTAAGTTTTCCGCCGATGATGCTGAGCATTCCGGCTACGCCATCGTGCGCATGGTCGTGCAGGTGATGGCGACGCGTGACCGCCGCGAGCGACGCTCCCGCTGCGTACGGCAAAGGCCGTACGCCCGCGTACGCATACTTGACGTCCGCCGCCGCGACTCCGCCAGCGGGAAACAAGTTGTTGACGCAGCGGAGCAGGTAGGCGATCTCGTCACGTGACGGCGCCGCGACTCCGGGGTCGCTATTGTCGGCGACCTCGGTGGTCCCCACGAGCATCTGTCCGTTCCACGGGATGACGAACATCGGGCGTCGATCGGGACCTTCCGCGTACAGCGCGGCCGGCGGAGCGCCGGGACAACGGTGCACGACGATGTGGCTGCCGCGCACTCCGCCGATCAGTCGCGGCGATGGCAGCAGAGACGCTCCGAGTACTTGATCGACCCACGGACCGGCAGCGTTCACGACCGCATCGGCTTCGATGACGTACTCGTGGCCGCTCAGTTCGTCGCGCAGGCGCAGGCCACGCACTTTAGCGGCGATGCGCTCGATCGCGAGCACGCGCGTGTGATTTCTCGCCGTCGCGCCGTGCGCGACCGCGTCGCGGAGCCAGGTCGCCACCAGCCGCTCGGGGAATTCGCATTGCGCGTCGCCGTAACTGAAGATGGTGAGCGCACGCCCGGAATCAAGCGAGTGCTCGAGCTGGCGCCGCGATTCCGCGATCACGCTTGCCGGATGCAGCCCGGTCAAGTCTGCCCCCAGGCGGCGATAGAGCCACAATCCGGTGCGGACGAAGAACGCGTTGCGCATGCCGTGGGCGCGGAGTGCCATGAAGAAGTGCAGCGGGCGCACCAGATGCGGATCGTCGCGGAGCAGGCGCTCGCGCTCGCGCAGCGCTTCGCGCACCAGGCCGACTTCGCCATGTTCCAGGTAACGCAGGCCGCCGTGGATGATGCGCGTCGCCCGGCTTGTCGTACCGGAGGCGAAATCGTGCTGCTCGACGAGCAGCGTGCTGCGGCCTGCGCGTGCGCACGCACGCGCAATGGCGACACCGTTGATGCCGCCGCCGATGATCGCTACCTGGAACCGCCGGCCGTCGAGCGACGGCCGTTCGATCTGCGGGAGACTAGCCACGCAGTCCGGATGCTAGCAGGGGAGAGCTTGGGTCAACTACGTCCCGACTTCCACCGGTGCGTCTTGCGCGACGTAATCTTCGGGCGTGATGTCGGGGAAGATCGAGTTCATCTGCTCGAGCACGGCGAGCTTATGCTGCGTCGCATCGGAGACGATGCCGGTAGCGTCATACTTGCGCCAGCCATCGAGCAGCGCACGGAAGTCTTCGAGGTGCTCATGGAAGCGCTTCTCGGCGTAATCGCGCGCGTGCTCTGTCGTGATGAGGAACTGCCAGTCCGACGATTCGAGCAGCAGCAGCTCGCGGCACACCTGTGCCGCCAGCCGCCGGCCCGGCTCGTCGCGCCGCCAGCGTCCGCTCTCGGCAAGTTGCTGTACGGCGAGCTCCGCGGGATAGAGATGGCGCCACGTCCACTCCGTATCCGGATTCAGCCAAACCTCGTGCGTGCCGTTCTTGCCCCAGGAGCCTTCGGGTAGAGGCAGGAAGCCGGGAACGCGCTCGCGATCGAGATACTCCGCGCAAGTCACGAGTTCGACGCCGGAATCGGGTTGATTCATCGCCAGCGCGACATTCTTCAGCCACTCGGGTCCTTCGAACCACCAGTGGCCGAAGAGTTCGGCGTCGAACGGCGCGCAGAGGACGGGACGCGGTCCGCCGTGCGGCGCGGTGTTGGCCAGCACGTTGCGCGTGATGCCGGCGAAGTGGCGTGCGTGGTCGGCCGTGCGCTGGCGCGCTTGGTCAGGGAAGTACGCCGTCTTCGTGCCCAGGTCGCCCTGTGACTGCGTCACCTGCCAGTAGCGATGTCCGCCGGGCCAGTGCTTTTTGTGGAATTCCAGATACCTGGGGTCGCCGGGATAGCCGTGCAGCCCGCTCCACACCTGTATCCCGGTGCGCGCATCGCGCGTGAAGAATGCCACCTGCGTGCTTTCGCGCCGCGGCGTATCGGCGTAGTACGAAAGATACGGCGACGCGCCTTCGTGCGTCGTCTCTTCTTCACTCGCGATTGGAACGTTGCCCGCCAGCAGATCATACGGCGTGAAGCGCACGTTCTTCTCGACCAGGTGCGTGTCGACGAAGAAGAATTCGATGCCGTTCTCGCCCAGGATCTGCTCCACCCCCGCGCGTTCAAAGCTGCGGCGGTGGCCTTCCACCGGGACCGGATAACTCCACATCCCCGCCGGACGATACGCGCACTCCGGCACCCATATGCCGCGGGGCCTGCGGCCAAAGTAGCGCTCGTGGGTACGGATTCCATTGCGCACTTGCGCACGAATAGACGCATCGGTCCCCAGCAGGGCGAAGTAGCCGTGGGTGGCGCCGCAGGTGATGATCTCGATCGCGCCGCTATCGTAGAAGTGCTTGAAACCGGCGATCAGGTTGCCGCCGAGCGCCTCAAAGTCGCGCAGCGCTTCGTCGTAAAAGCCGCGCCAGAAGCGGGCCAGCGCCGCCATGTGGTCTTCGCCCCGGGCGCTGAAGTGGCCGCTGTCCTTCTCCGCGGCGGCGATCTTCTCCGCCAGATACTTGCGGAAGCCGCTCTTGAACTGTTCGTGGGCCAGCTGCTCTAACAGTATCGGCGAAAGGTTCAGGTTGCACTTCAGCGGTGAACGCCGCGCTTCCAGGTCGCGCAGCACGCGCAGCAGGGGCAGATAGGTCTCTGCCGTGGCCTCGTGCAGCCAATCCTGCCCATGCGGCCACGTGCCGTGATTCACCACGTACGGCAAGTGCGCGTGCAGGACAAAAGTGACGCAACCGGAGGTGGCCTTCTGCGTTCGCATGTTGATGACGAAATTTAGAGTTTACACCAGCGCCGCGCATCTAAACTGGGACTGCATGCTGACCCACGCCAAGCACCGGTTCTTAGCGACCTTCCTTCTCCTCTGCGCTCTCATCGCTGGTTCGATCGCGCAGTCCGCCCCCGCGGCGAAGCCTGTCGCGAGGGAAGAGAAGCCGCGCATCTCCGAGCAGGAAGCGCAGGAACTCTTCCGCTCGGTCGACTCGATGCTGAAGTGGGTCAGTAACGAGACGCGCCTGCCGATCAAGCATCCGGTGAAGCGCGAGCTGGCCAGCCGTGCCGCCGTCGAGCACTTGCTGACCGACCGCCTGCAGACCGACGAGGACGCGCAACGCCTGAAGCGCTCCGAGCTCGTGCTGAAGAAGTTCGGTCTGCTGCCGCGCGAATTCGACCTCGAGAGCTTCATGGTCGATCTGCTCAAGGAGCAAGTCGCCGGCTTCTATGATCCGAAAAAGCAGACCGTCTTCCTGCTGAACTGGGTCGAGCCCGATTCACAAAAACCGGTACTCGCGCACGAGCTGACGCATGCCCTGCAAGACCAGAGCATCCATCTGGACAAGTGGATGCGTGATCGCGCCGAGGTCTATGTCCCCGCAGATAAACCCGCGGCCAACGCCTTTCGCGCGAAGGACGACAAGAAAGCCGAGAAGGAGCAGCGCGAGCTGGAGCGCCTGATCGCCGTGGATGAGATACAGACCGCACGCCAGGCCGTCACCGAGGGACAGGGCATGGCCGTGCTGGTGGACTACAGCCTCGAGCCGATGCATCGCTCCATCACGGATTCGCCGGAGCTCGTGCAGGCCATGCGTGACTCCATGGGGAACGACCAGGAATCGCCGCTCTTCGACAAGGCGCCGCGCTTCATCAAGGAAGCGCTGACGTTCCCGTATCGCTACGGCCTTTCGTTCGTGCAGACGGTGTGGATACGCCGCGGGCGCGAAGCCGCGTTCAAGGGCGCACTCGAAGAACCACCCTCGACCAGTCGCGAGATCATGGAGCCGGAGACGTACGTCCGCCGTGAGCACATCCCACCGCTCGGCGTGGCACGCATTCCCGCGCTGCTCGGCGAAGGCTGGGAGCGCTTCGACGTCGGCGCGATGGGCGAGTTCGACTCGCTCCTCCTGCTCGAGCAGTACACGAGCGAGCGCGTGGCCAAGCGGCTCGCCGAAAAATGGCGCGGCGGCTACTACTACGCGGCGCACAAAAAAGACGCCAAGGCACTTGAGGGCGTGGCGGAGACGGCGACAGTCGACCTGCTTTACTGCTCACGGTGGGCTTCCGCCCGCGATGCCGCCGAGTTCGCTGCCGAGTATGCCAAAGGCTTGCCGAAGCGCTACCGTTCTGTGACGCCCGCATCCGACTCGACCGGCAACACGCACTGGCAGACCGAAGAAGGCGAGATCGTGATCGAAGCGACCGGTGATGTGGTGGTCATCACGGAGAGCTTCGAGCCGGAGCTCGGCGCGAAGCTTCGGGGCGCCGCCTTCGCTGCCGCACAACCTGCGTCGTCGCAATAAGTGGCCGATCCCGACTCCGGGCGCTCATGACGACTCCGCTATAATCGCGGGTTCCTCAGGAGAGGCGATTGCAGCAAGCCGAGATAGGGATCATCGGGGGCAGCGGTCTGTATGCGATGCCCGGGTTCACCGAGATACGCGAGGAACGGCTGGACACGCCGTTCGGCGCGCCTTCTGACGCCTACGTCCTCGGCAACCTCGCCGGGCGCAGGGTCGCATTCCTGGCGCGGCACGCGCGCGGACATCGCATCCTGCCCAGCGAACTGAACTTCCGCGCCAACATTTACGGATTCAAGCTGCTCGGTGTTGAGCGCATCCTGTCGCTCTCCGCGGTCGGCTCGCTCAAGCAGGAGCACAAGCCGACGGACTTCGTGATTCCCGATCAGTTCGTTGATCGCACGCGCCAGCGCATTTCTACATTTTTTGGCGAGGGCCTGGTCGGCCACGTCGCGTTCGCCGATCCCGTCTGCCCCGAAGTCGCCCAGACAGCGTACGACGCCTGCCAGACTGCCGGTGTCACCGGCAAACGCGGCGGGACGTACATCTGCATCGAAGGGCCGCAATTCTCGACAAAAGCGGAATCGAACCTGTATCGCTCGTGGGGCATGGACGTCATCGGCATGACGAACCTGCAGGAAGCGAAGCTCGCCCGCGAAGCCGAGATCTGTTATGCGACCGTGGCGATGGTGACTGACTACGATTGCTGGCATCCCGAGCACGATTCCGTCACCGTAGAGCAGATCGTTGGCGTGCTTACGCGCAACGCGGAGAATGCGTGCAACCTGGTGCGCGCCGCCGTAGCGGCGCTGCCGCGGCAGCGCGGTTGCAAGTGCGGCAGCGCGCTCGAGTTCGCGCTCATGACGCAGCGCGACCTGGTGCCCGCCGCCACGCGCCAGCGGTTGGGCGCGATCATCGGCAAGTACTTCGCTGCCCAGGCCTGAAACGCCGCTGCCAGTCAGCATTTCGGGCTACTGCCCGTGAGGAATGTTCCAGCATGTCGATCGTCGCAGTCGGCTCGGTCGCTTTCGATTCCATCAAGAGCCCATACGGAGAAGTGCAGCGCGAGTTGGGCGGCTCGGCCACGTATTTCGCGCTGGCCGCCAGCTACTTCACGGAAGTGGGGATCGTCGGCGTCGTCGGCGACGATTTTGGGAAGCAACACGAAGATGTGTTGCGGCGCCGTGGCGTGCGCCTGGAAGGCGTGGAGCGCCGGCCGGGCAAAACATTCTTCTGGGCCGGCGAATATCGCGGCGAAGACATGAACACCGCCATCACGAAGGTCACGGAACTGAACGTCTTCGAGACTTTCAGCCCGGTGATTCCGAAAGAATTCGCCGACTCCGAATTCCTCTTCCTGGGCAACATTCATCCCACCTTGCAGGCTGACGTTCGCCGCAAGATGAAAGCTGCGAAGCTCGTGGCCGGCGACACCATGAATTTCTGGATCAACAACACGCCGGCGGAGTTGCGCGAGACGATGAAGCTGTTCGACATCCTGCTGATCAACGACACGGAGGCGAAGGCCATCGGCCGTGACAACAGCCTGCCGCGCGCTGCGCAGAAGGTGCTGGCGCAAGGACCGAAGATGCTGGTCATCAAGCACGGCGAATACGGCGCAACGGTGTTCTTCGGTGACGGACGCCATCCGTTTCGCGCGCCCACGCTGCCGATCGAGGAAGTCAAGGACCCGACGGGCGCCGGCGATTCCTTTGCCGGCGGCTTTTTCGGCTATCTCGCTTCCCAGGGAGAACCGTCGCGCGAAGCACTGAAGCGAGCGATGTTCTACGGTGGCGTGATGGGCTCGTTCGCCGTCGAGGATTTCGGCACGCGCCGCTTGCAGAATCTCGCGAAAGACGAGATCGACGCCCGCTTCCAGATGTTCCGCGAACTCACGCACCTCGACTGATCCCGACGATGGACAGTGACCCTGAAGTCGTCGAGCCGGGAAGCCAGACCGCCGCCGCTGCACGCGATTGGTCGCCGCCCGATGAGTGGTTCGTCGCCGTCATCTCGGCCGCGATCTCGGTCGCTGCCTGGATAATCTACTGGCGCCGCGGCGACCTTCTGCTCTACGGCGATGCGGTGGCGCACATCGGCATCGCGCGCCGCGTGCTCGATTCGCTCACGCCCGGCTTCGCGCAACTCGGCACCGTGTGGCTCCCGCTGCCGCATGTCCTCATGCTGCCGTTCGTCGCGCCGCTGGCCTGGTGGCACGCCGGCGCAGCCGCGTCATTCCCGTCGATGCTTGCGTATATCTGCGCCTGCGTCGGTATCTTTCGCCTGACGCGCTGCCTCGCACGCGGTGTCGGCCTCACGCACGCGGCCGCGGCCGCCGCGCTGGCGACGCTGTTGTTCGGCGCGAATCCCAACCTCCTCTACCTGCAGGCTACGGCGATGACCGAGGCGCTTTATCTCGCCCTGATGATCTGGGCGACGGCGTACCTCGCGGAATTCGCGACTGCGCCCTCGTCGCGCGCGCTCTCCCTGGTGGCTGCCGGTGCAGCCTTTGGCTGCGCGGAGCTCACACGCTACGACGCCTGGCTCATCGCGCCGCTCTTTGTGGCGGTCGGATTGATCCTGGCGAAACGACGCGCCGCGCCGCGCTTGGTGTGCACGCTATTCGTGGCAATCATCATCGCGGGTCCGCTGTTCTGGATGGGCTGGAACTGGAAAGCCACCGGCAGCCCGACCGACTTCGCCACCGGGCCCTACTCGGCGCGCGGCATCGAGCAGCGCGTCAAGGCGACCATCGACGCGCGCGATCATCCGGGCGAAGGTGAACCCATCGTCGCGCTGCGCTACTTCGCCGGCGACGCACAGCTCAACCTCGGCGAGAAGCGCTGGGGGCGGGCGCTGTTCTGGATCGCGGTCCTCAGTACCCTCTGCGTCGTGTTGACACGGCGCAGCTTTGCGTCGGCCTTGCTCGTGCTGCTCTGGGCTCCGCTCGGTGTTTACACGTACTCGATCGCCTACGGCAGCGTGCCTATCTTCACTCCCATCTGGTGGCCGTACTCGTACTACAACGTGCGTTACGGCATCGAGTTGCTGCCGGCCATCGCCGTCGCCTGCGGCTTGCTGACCGCGCTGGGGATGACGCGGGTCACCAGCACACGTGCGCGCGCGTTCGTCTTCCTGCTGGCGCTCGCTTACGGGGCAGGCGCGTATCAATCGTGCTGGTTCCAGCAACCGAACCGGCCCAAATCGCTGTTGCCGGGTGAACCGTGGCTCGGACCGATCTCTTGGCGTGAAGCGGTGACGAACGCCCGCACGCGTGTGCCATTCGAGCGCCGCCTGGCGCATGATCTGCGCATGCTGCCACGCGCGGGTCGCATCCTGATGTTCACCGGTGACCATATCGGTGCGTTGCAGGATGCCGGCATCCCGCTGGCGCGCGTGGTGAACGAGGGCAACTGGCCGTGGTGGCAGATGGCGCTCGAGAACCCGGCGGAGGCCGCCGATTACATTGTCGCCATGGAGGGTGACGCGGTCGCGCAGGCGGTGAGCCGCAACTTCCGCGGCTTAGAAGAAGTCACAACGATCCATCTGCCCGGCCAGCCGCGTACCGTCATCTTCCGCAGCACGCTGCGTCGACGCCTGACGCCTGGCTTACGTGCCTCCGCTGCCGATCGATGTTCGGCCTGCCGCGCAATTGCTACACTGCATCCGAACTGAGGCGCTTATGACGATGCTCGCGCTGCGCATGGACTGGGCAACGCTGCTCTCCACCACCATGCTGCGGTTGTGTCTGGCCGCAGCGCTCGGCGGAGTGATCGGTCTGGAGCGCGAGCTGAAGGGCAAGCCCGCCGGCCTGCGCACCACCATGTTCATCTGCTTCGGCTCCGCGATGTTCACCATCCTCTCCAGTGAACTCGCAGGGGAATTCAGCGGCGACCACACCCGCATCGCTGCGCAGATCATTCCGGGCATCGGCTTCATCGGCGCCGGCTCCATCCTGCACTCCCGCGGCTCGGTGAGCGGCCTGACGACTGCCGCGACGCTGTTCGTAGTCGCGTCCATCGGCATGGCTGTCGGGGGCGGGCTCTACCTGCCCGCAGTGTTCGCGACCATGGTCATCTTCCTTGCCCTCGAAGTGCTCGGGTACCTTGAGACGAGGCTCGGTTTCAAGGCCGCGTGGGCGCAGTTCGAGGTTGCGGGCGACGACGTGGAACTGTTGCTCGGCGCCGCGAACCGCGCGCTCGAAGCCGGCAACAAAGCGATGCACGCGGTCACCATCAACCGCGATGCCGGCGGATACCGCCTGCACTTCACGGTTGACGCGACCAAACACGAGCAGCAGGACATCTTGCAGCGCCTGCGCAGTGCCACCGGTGTCGCGCGCACGCAGTTGTTTGGTGTGCCCGCGGAGTACGAATAGCGATGCCCAGCATCCCGTTCGTGAAGGCCACGGCGTGCGGCAACGATTTCATCCTCATCGAAGGCATGCACGCGCCGGCCGACATGAGTGCGTTCACGCGCGCCATCTGCGATCGGCATCTCGGCGTCGGCGCCGATGGCGTCGAGTGGCTCTATCCCACGCCCGACGCCGACATGAAAGCGCGGCTCTTCAACGCCGATGGCGGCGAGGCTGAACTCTCCGGCAACGGGACACGCTGCGTGGCGGCATGGCTCGTCAGCGAGCGCGGCGGAGATTCCGTCATCATCCGCACCGGCGCCGGGAACAAAGTCTGCAAGCTGATCAAGCGCGGGGCCCACGAACTCGAATTCGAGATGGACATGGGCGAGCCGCGGGTCGGCGACGTTTTTCCCATCAAGCTCGCGTTCGGCGAGGCGCGCGGTATCCCGGTCGACATGGGGAACCCGCAATACATCGTCTTCGTCGACGATTTCGCGCCCGGCTGGCAGGCCGAGGCGGCCGAGATCAGCCGGCATCACGATTTCAAGTTCGGCACGAACGTCGAGTTCGTGCGCGTGCGCGACCGCGGCCACATCGAGATCCGCATCTGTGAACGCGGCGTGGGCGAGACGATGTCGTCGGGTACCGGCTCGTGCGCGTCGGCCGTCGCAACCATCCACACCAAGAAAGCTGATTCGCCGCTGCGCGTCATCGCGCCTGGCGGCACCCAGACCGTGCGCTGGGAAGGGAACGTTTTTCTGACGGGGCCTGCGCGCATCCTCTGCCGCGGCGAGTTTTATTACTGAGACTCGACCGGTAGTGCCGACGCGACCCTTTGCTCGACCGCTGCCATCAGCTGCTCGCGGTCCGCGAAATCAAACGGCAGTAGCGGTGCATGGAACGTGACGCGTGCCACTCCCGGACGCAGCCGCAGTGTTCCCTTCGGCAGGATGTCATGCGTCCCAGCGATCGTGACTGGAACGACGGCGATGCCCGTCTCCATCGCCATGTGGAATGGCCCTTTCTTGAAAGGCAACAGACGGCCGTCGCGCGAGCGCGTCCCTTCGGGGAAAACGGTCATGTCGAGCCCGGAGCCGAGCACTTGGCCCGCGCGGCGCACGCTCGCGATCGCTGCTTCTTTGTTGCTGCGATCGATGGCGACCAATCGGGCCATCTTCATCGCCTGCCCGAGCAGCGGCACGCGAAACAGTTCTTTCTTCACCAGTACTGAAGTTCGCCGCGGCAGGATCGGGAGGAGCAGCGGCGGATCGATGTTCGACGCATGGTTCGCCATGAAGATGTAGTTGCGGCTCAGGTCGAGCGCGTCGCGTCCCACGATCTCCACCTGCACACCCGCGAGCCGGATGCCGGCACGTGCGATCCGCATCGCGAGGCCGTAGAGGAAGTCGATGCGTCGCGTGATGAACGTCACCGGAAAGCCGACGAGCGCGGCGAAAGGGATGCAGAGTCCCCAGAAACCGAAGATCACCAGGCCGCGGATCACGAGCGCGCGGGCGCGACCTCGCGCACCGCTGAACCCAGGCTCGCTAGCCGCTGCGGCAGCTTCTCGTAGATGCCGCCGAAGCCGCCGTTCGAGAGGACGGCGACCACGTCGCCCGCACGCATGCGTGGCGCAACGTCGGCCACGATGGCATCGGCATCACGCAGCTCCACCGCGCTGCGGCCGGCGGCCTGCAGCCCGCGCACGATCGCGCTCACGTTCAGCCGTTCGGCTGCGGCGATCGCCTCCGGCTTGAAGATGGCAGCGATCACCACTTCGTCTGCCAGAGCCAAGGCTTCGACCAGTTCTTTCTGAAACACCGCGCGCCGTAACGTGTTGGAGCGCGGCTCCAGGATCGCCCACAGCCGCCGTCCGCGATAGCGCGTGCGCAACGCCTTCAGCGTCTCGGCGATCGCCGTTGGATGGTGGGCAAAGTCGTCGATGATGGTGACGCCGTTGACCTCCGCCTTCACTTCCAGCCGCCGCTTCACGCTCTTGAAGGTGCGCAGCGCCTCCGCGATGGCGCTGCGCTCGATGCCGTGATGCGCCGCCATCGCCGCCGCTGCCGTGGCGTTCAGCACGTTGTATTCGCCGGCGAGGGCGAACGTGAACTCCGCCCACGGCTTGCCCTCGCGAGCCACCTGCCAGGAAGTGCGGGCCGCCTCGTAGCGCACATCGGCGATCCGCCATTGCGCCGTGTCGGTGAAGCCGTATCGTTCCACTGGCGCGAACGACTTCGCCAGACATTCATCGACGTTCGCGCTCGCGTCGTGCGCGATGATGCGTCCGTTGCGCGGCACCAGGTTGACCAGCCGCTTGAACGCCGTCTTCACCGCCTCGAGGTCCTGGTAGATGTCTGCGTGATCGAACTCGACCGAGGTCAGAACAGCGCTGGTAGGGAAGTAGTGCAGGAACTTCGGGCCCTTGTCGAAGAACGCGGTGTCGTATTCGTCGGCTTCGATGATGAAGTCGTTGCTCTTGGTGACCGCGAAGCTCGAGCCGAAGTTCTCCGCGATGCCGCCGATCAGGAACGACGGCTCTTTGCCCGCCACCGCGAATATCCACGCCAGCATCGAGGTCGTCGTAGTCTTGCCGTGCGTCCCCGCGATGGCGACGGTGTTGCGTCCACGCAGGAAGTCATCGTGGAGTACCTGCGCCATTGAGGTGAGCGGCAGCCGGCGCTCCAGCACCGCCTCCAACTCCACATTGCCACGCGAGATCGCGTTGCCGACGACGATCAGGTCGGGCGCGGGCTCGAGGTTGCGCGCAGCGAACGGCTGCACCGCGATGCCGAGGCGCGCGAGGAAATCAGACATGGGCGGATAGGCAGCGGCGTCCGAGCCGGTCACCCGCATGCCACGCTCGCGCAGCATGCCGGCGAGCGACGCCATCGCGGTGCCGCAGATGCCGATGAGATGGACGTGACGTGGCCTCATGCCTTCCAGGCCTCGGGGGCACATGCATTCCAGGCAGCCGCAGCCTCCGGCGTCATCGCGGTCGGCGATTCCAGGACCCAGAGCTTCGCCTCGGCGGTGACTTCCAGCCGCGCGTGCACTCCGATGGGGATGGTGACGTGACTGCCCGAGACATGACCCGAGCGCAGCCCGATGGCGACCGGAGCATTAGGCAGGAATCGCCGCAGCACACGTCCCACAACTTGTTCCAGTGTGTAGTCCTGATCGGGTCGCGTGCCCCATCCGCTTTGAAGACTCGGCTGTTGCGTGCACCCGAGCATCTCGCCGAACACGATGCCGCGCACGTCGCTGAGTTTTCCTGCCAGGCCAAGTTGCATCAGCATGCGGTCGATCTGGAATGGCTTTTCGTTCATGTCTTCGAGGAAGAGGAGCTTGCCCTTTGTCGGGCACTCGTACGGCGTGCCGAGCGATGCAACCAGGATCGACAAACATCCGCCGTAGAGGACGCCCTCGGCCGTCCCCGCAGCGAGCGGCCGAATACCGAGGTCATCCTTTCCCCCAAAATCGCCCAAGGTGAAGGCGTTCACCTGTCCGCCAAGCGCGGTGCGCCAGACCAATTCGTGGACGCCGTCGGCGGAACCGAAATCCTTGGCGACCATCGGTCCGTGGAACGTCACCAGTCCGGTCGCATCGTGCAGGTAGGTCAGCAGTGCTGTGATGTCACTGTAGCCGACAAAGATCTTCGGATTGCGGCGGATCAGGTCGAGGTCGAGCTTGTCGAGCAGGTAGTTACAGCCGTAGCCGCCGCGCGCGCAGACGATGGCGCGCACTTCGGGACGCGCGAACATATCGTGCAATTCACGCACACGCCGCTCGACCGAACCGGCAAAGTACAGGTCTTGTTCGAAGATGGAATCAAAGTAGAACGGCTTGTAGCCAAGCGCGCGCAGCCGTTCGCAGCCGCGCTCCTGGGCATCGCGGTCCACGTTGCTCGCCGGTGCGATGATGCCGACGGTGTCGCCCGGTCGCAACGGCGCCGGTTTTAAAAGCGGCTGCTTGCCCACGCTGTCATCTTAATGCAGCCGGGCCGGCGGCATGAGCGCCGCGGCCGCGAATGCGCATCATCCCGAACAACAGCAACCCCGCCAGCAGCGCAAGCGCCGTATCACGCAGTTCCCGCATCCCGGCGCTGGTGAGCATCCATACGCCGAGCGCGCCTGCCGCGATGGCGATCCCCACGCCCCAGCGCAGCCGGAACACGGCCGGCGGCGCGGTCGCGGAACGGCGGAGCCGGATCAGCGCCGCGCACGTCACCACATACGACGCGACACGCGCCAGCGCGCTGATCGTCAGCAGGCGCACAAAGCCGCCACTCAGCGTCAGCGTGAGCATGATCCCGCCCGTGATCAGCACGGCCCACACGGGCGTGCGGAACCGCGGATGCACGGCCGCCAGCACTCCCGGCAGATCGCGGCGTTCGCCCATGGCGAACAACGTGCGCGAGCCGGCGAGCAGGACCGTGTTCAGATTGCCGCCGATCGACAGCAGGATGCCGACCATGATGAGCAGTGCTCCCGGTGCGCCCAGGAAGTGCGCGGCGGCGTCGGCCAGGGGACGATCGCTGGTCGCCAGCGTCGGCAGCGTGCCCATGCAGACCACCTGGATCAGCAAGTAGATGCCGACGACTCCCGCCATCGCCGTCAGCAGAGCCATGGGCAAGTCGCGCTGTGGGTCGCGCATCTCGCCTGCCGGGATCGTCGTCATCTCGAAACCGGAGAATGCATAGATGAGCATCAGCACCGAGGTCGAAAACGCTCCGACCGTTGCTGTTGGCCCGGTAGCAGGCGCGCGCAAGAAGAACAGGCCAACGCCGACAAAGACCACGAGCGGCAGTAGTTTTCCGACGGCGAAAAAGTTTCCCGCACGCGTGACATCGCGAATGCCGATCACGTTCAGGGCGACGAGCGCCAGCACTACGATCGCCAGCAGGACTGCTCGCTCCGCGCCGCCAGCCGCGCCGGGGAAGAAGTACGTCAGGTAGTCCGCCAGGATGTTCGCGTTGGCGGAGAAAGACGTCAGTCGCGCGAGCCAGACCAGCCAGCCGACGGCGAATCCGGTTGTAGCACCGAATGCCGTGCCGGCGTAAACATAGGGACCACCTGTCCCCGTGAACCGGCTGGAGACCTCGGCAAAGCACAGCACGATGAGCGATGCGGCGACTGCGCAGACAAAGAACGCCAGCAGGCTGTACTCGCCTGCCAGCGCAAAGACCTTGGATGGCAGTCCGAAGATGCCTGCCCCGATGATGCCATTGATGGTTACGGCGACGAGGTCCCAGCGCCGGATGGCGCGGACGAGCTCAGGTTGCGCAGCGGCCGCCACAGGTCGCGGAGCTTAGCACGAGCGCCGTCAGATGCCTTTCTTCTCGATCACCCGCGCCGTGATGGCGACGCCGTTGCGGTCGTCGTGCAGCTTGAGCGGGAACGCGAGCACGTTCCATACCCAGCGCGGGTTCTTGCGCGGCAGGTTGGGCAGGCCGCGGAAGCTGCGGTCGATGTAGGTTTCGCGCGTCTCGGCCACCGTGCGAACGATCTCGCGCCACTCTTCACCGAGCTCCGGGAAGCTCTCGAACATGTTCTTGCCGAGGAACCATTGCCGTTTGCGGTCGAACAGCGACGCGAAATACTCATTCACGAACTGCCAGTTGCCCGCGCCGTCCATGATCTCGAGCACCGAATCGTCACCCATCGCCAGCGAGATGCGCGAATAGTAGAAATCGCGCGCATCGACGACTACGGGTTTGCCGCGGCGCTTCGCCTCGAAGTTGCGTAGCGCGGCGATCAGGTCGTCCACCGTGCTGTAGCCCTTGAGCAGATGCATGTCGGCGATGCCGCCGAACTTTCGCTCCAGCGTCGCCGAAAGGATGATGATCGGCACCTGCGGCCGCGCGGAACGCAGCGCGTCGGCCACTTCGGTCCCGAACTTGCCCGCGCCCAGGTGGTAGTCGAGGACAGCGATGTCGATCTCGTCGATGCGCTGCTGCGCTTCTTCTATCGATGAGCTGGTGACGACGTCGTAGCCGTGCTGCCGCAGGATGGCGGAGCGCAGCAGCAGGTTCTCTTCGCGGTCGTCGAGCAGCAGCACCCGGATAGGTTTCGTGCGCTCGCGCTTCGCATCGATCAGGGTCGGGCCGGACTTATCGCTCATCGGTCGCTTTCGTCTTTCCCGCCCGCTTTCACGCGCATCGCCTTCACTAGCTCGGGCAGCCTGTTGAACACGGCAACCGCCTTCAGCCACTGCCGGTTCTCGATGGCCGGATAGCCGCTCACCATAGTGCCCGGCGCCACATCGTTTGGGATGCCGGTTTGGGCCGTCGCGACCACGCCATCGCCGATCGTGCAGTGCCCGGCCACGCCGACCTGCCCCGCGAGGATCACGTTCTTGCCGATCACGGTCGAGCCCGCGAGGCCGACCTGCGCGCACAAGAGCGCATCTTCCCCCACGGCGGAGCCGTGACCCACCTGCACCAGATTGTCGATCTTCGCGCCGCGGCCGACGCGCGTCTCACCGACACTTGCGCGGTCCACGCAGGCGTTGGCCTGGATCTCTACGTCATCGCCGATCACCGCCGGGCCCGATTGCACGATCTTCCGCCAGTGGCCGTCGGCATCCTTGGCGAAGCCGAACCCGTCAGCGCCTACGATCACGCCGTTCTGCAAGACCACGTTGTTGCCGATGCGGCAGTGTTCGCGTACCACTGCGTGCGCGTGCGCGAAAAAGTTATTGCCGATACGCGCGCCGCGATAGATGACGACGTGCGGCAGCAGCGTGCAATCGTCGCCGATCGTGGCGTCCGCCTCCACGACGCAATAGGCACCGATCGATGCGTTGCGCCCGATGCGCGCCGCCTCGTCGATGACCGCTGTTGGATGCACGCCCGGAGCGTACTTCGGCGCTTGATAGAACAACTCGATGGCGCGAGCGAAGGTCAGGTAGGGGTCGGCCACGCGCAGCGTAGGCGTGGGCAGAGCAGGGAAGTTTTCAGCCACGATGACTGCCGATGCCGCCGTCGTCTTCGCTGCCGCCGCATATTTCGGGTTGGCAACGAACGTCAGCTGTCCGCGCTGCGCTTCTTCGATCCCGGCGACACCTTGAATGTCGACGTCAGCATTGGGCGGATCGAGGCGCGCGTTCAGCTTGGCGGCGATCTCCGCGAGCTTCATAACAGTCAGTCAGTCTATCAGTCGGTCAGTCTGTCAGATTGTTCGATGGTTTAGCTGACCGACTGAATGACTGAGAGACTGAAAGACTATGGTTCGAACATCGCCACTTGCCGCTCGTCCTCAGTGGCGGGACGGCGGCGCGCAGCGGCGCCGATGACGGCCAACACCGTCATTTCTGAAACCGCCGAGCGCGGGACGAAGATGCGCTGCACATTGGAGCGCGTATCCGGCGGGCTGAGCAGGTAACCTTCCGGCCCGACCTGCGTGAGGTCGTTCGGCATCAGGCCTTCGATCACGTCGTTATCGCGGAAGCGCACGCGCACCCACAGGCCGGCGGTCCGTGGACGCGTGACGAACGTCTTGCGGACGAGGCTGTCGGCATCGGCGAAGTCGCGCACAAAGTAGGCAGCCTTTATGTCGCTGAGCGCGATGCTCACCACATTGCCCGCAGGATTCAGTAGCTCCAGCTTGCCCTCCACTACGAATTGTGGCGACACGTATCCCTGGACGCTGTCACGATCCAATTTGCGCACCACGATTTTTTTGTGCGTCGAGGGCATGAATGCTGGGTTCAAGCCGATGCAGATGTGTGTCCAGCATTCTCGCATCTTTTCCGCTGCTTGGGCCGCCTGTAGCCAAAACGTTAACAGTGTGATAAATTTGCATGTTTTCGTTTCGGGCCTTAGTGGTTAAGTGATTGCCAGGACGTAACTTACGGTGGTTTTCCACAGGTTTCCCACGCGGGGTCCCCGGCGCGCCCGGTTTTGGCTTGCTGGGGTGATCGCGGACATGCGGAGCGCGCGCTAAGTGGCCGATTACATCTACATGATGGAGACCCGGCTATCGCCGGAGCAACAGCGCGCTGTAGCCATTGTTCAGCAGATAGCCCAGGAAGCCGGCGTTAATGTCTACCTGACCGGCGGCGCCATCCGCGACTTCATGACGGGGTTCCCCATCCGGGACCTCGACTTCAGCGTCCAGGGCAATCCGCTCAAGTTCCAGAAGGAACTGGAGAAGGCCGGCGCGGTCGTCACCGCACTCGACGAAGACACCCGTACGCTCTCGTTGCTGTTTCCCGCCGGCGTGCGCGCCGAGATCAACATGGCGCGTTCCGAGCGCTACGAGAAGCCGGGCAAGCCGATTATCGCCGCCGGGACGATCATTGACGACCTGCGCCGCCGCGACTTCACCGTCAACGCGATGGCGCTTTCGCTCAACGCCGCGTCGCGCGGCCTGCTACTCGATCCCACGAACGGCGTCGCCGACATAGAAGCGAAGGTACTGCGCATCCTGCACAATTACGCATTCCTGGAAGATCCGTCGCGCATCATCCGCGCCACGCGCTTTGCCGCGCGCTTCCATTGGCCGCTCGAGGAGCGTACGCAGGCGCGCTACGTCTCAGCGAAAGAGAACGAGTACATCCAGAACATCTCCCACCGCGCCATCGGGTACGAGATCGAGCAGCTCGCGCACGAAGATGATCCGCTGCACATCATGAAGGCGCTGGAGAAAGAAGGCTGGCTGAAGGTGCTGCATCCGCACTGGTCCACCGCCAAAGTGGACACGCCCGGCCTGAACGCGCTGCACAAGATGCGCGCCCAGATGACCGAGCACGGCTATAGTGCCGATCCCGCGGCAGCGCAGATGTACTTCATCACCAGCCGTCTGAATGAGCGCGACACCAACGAGCTGCAGCGCTCCATCCCGCACAAGGAATTCGTTGCGCGCTGGCGCGACTTGGAAGACAACGCCAAGGAACTCGCCAAAAAGCTCACCGGCAAGGAAGCGGCGACGCCGTCGCGCGCCTGGGGACTGCTCCAGCAGACGCCGCCGGAGAGCATCCTGTTCCTGGAAGTCACGTCACGGAACCAGGGCGCGGTGCAGAAGATCCGTAACTTCTTCGGCAAATGGCGGCAGATGAAGCAGAAGCTGCCGCTGCCGGAGATGGCCGAGCTGCGGATCACGCCGGATCTTCCGATCTACCCGAAGCTGGCAGAAGACGCGTTCCTGCTTTTGCTCGACGGCAAGCTCCGCTCGCGCACAGAAACCCTGAAGTTCCTCAAGCCGTTCTCGCCGCCGCCACCACCGCCGCCGCCACCACCGCCGCCCAAGCGACGGAGCAAGGCCGCAGCGGAAGCTGCACCAACGACTGCTCCGGCATCCGCCGAAGCCATGAAGAAGGGCAAAGGGAAAGCAGCAAAGGGTGCTCCTGCGCCGGCCATCGCGGCACAAGCTGCGCCTGTCGACGCCAAGAAGGGGAAGGCCCCGTCTGTTCCAGCAAAGCCCGCGGCTCTCGCTGCGAAGCCGACTCCGGCTAAACCAGAACCGAAGGCGAAGCCATCAAAGGCTGCCCCAAAACCAAAGGCGAAGCCGAAGTCCAAGCCAAAGCCGGCGAAGAAGCGGCACTAGCTGCGTTCTACTGTACCGTGAGCGGCGCCATCACGCTGCCTGTGCGCCCGGTCACGTTGTCGCGGATGACGAACCACACGCCGTAGGTTCCCGGACCCAGCGCCAGCTTGTTCGTGTAGTGAATGCCCTCAGCGCGGATCTGCGCGGCAGCTTCCGGTGTGAGCTTGCGCTGGACGCGCTGCCCCAACTTGGCAGCTTCCTTGCCATCGGCGCCGCGCGCGACGACGATGATGTCGAAGTTCAGGCTGCCATCCGACTCGCTCACCGTGACTGCCTGCGGCGGCAAGTCGAGCGCAAAACTGGCATCCCGCTTGTCTTTGCCGGGCTGTACGCCGATGAAGTGGCCAGTGACCGCCACCCCGGTGTAGGGCAGGGGCGACACCATCGCCAGCTGCAAGTCGGTCATGCGGCTTTTCTCTGGGTCTGCAGCCTGCGAGATGAAACCGCTCCGATATCGCACGTCGGCCTTCTGGTTCACTAGTTTGACGTCGAGCTTGTGCCATCCGGCTTTGCTGTCTTTGTCGGCGTAGAATCCGAGGATGTAGTAATCGTGCGCGTCGGCGGCGTCTTCCTTCAAGCAATTCGCCAGGTCGGTGCGATTGAAGCAGGGCTTCCCGCCGGTCGCTGCAGCGATCTGCTGAAACATCTGGATCTTTTCCTGGTCCTGATTCCGCACCAGGCCACGTTCGCCGGCGAAACCACGGTCCCCGACCGGGGCATCGGCGCGACCCACATCGTAGCTTTCAAACAAGGTATTCGCGCCATGGCGCGCATCCAGCGGATACACGGCGACCCCCGCCGCACTCAATAGCTGGAACGTGCGCATATTCTCCTCAAGCGCGGCGCTCACGCGTGCTGAATTCGTGCCGGTGGGCGAGAATTCGCTCCCGCCGAACTCCGGGCTGGCGCCACTGAAGAGCCGAGCCATGCCGCCGAGCGCGGTGATACCCGAGGTGGCCCAGATCAGGGTCTTGCGCCCGGGCACCCCGCTCAGCGATTGAGCGAGCTGCTGGAGAGCAGCCAGCGTGTCGAGTCGCGCATTGCGGTCGCGATAGACTTCAAAGCCCTCCTCGTTGTTCAACAGCACAAGCCAGTTCTGCAACTCGCGCGACGCTGCTGCTGCCGTATCGTCGCTAGAATTGCCGCAGCCCCCACCGCTCACGGCACAGGGGGTGTGCGCGAGAGATGGGCTGCTGAGCGTTTCCTTGGCGCCGAGCGCTGCTGCCTGTTTGCGTACCGCCGCCACGATCAGCCTCGGATCGGTGGTGAAGTCCTGCAGGACGTGGACGCCGTCGTGGGTGATGGCAACGAGCGAAAACGGCTCACCGGTGTCCGCCGCTGTGTCCAGGAATTTGAGGACCTCTTGCCGCATGTACGCCTGGTCCAGTGGCGGCGTGTTGAGCAGGTCGAGCGCGATCACGGTGATGCGCACTGCTTCCCGCGGCCGGACGTTGGTGAATTCCTCGACCGTAGGTTTGGGCATGGCTGTCGGCATGACCGCGTGCACTTCTTCGAAGACGGTGATGTCTTTGTTCTTGCGGTCGGCCTGCAGGGCAAAGTCTTCCTTCTTCAGCCCTGTGACGTGCTGGGCATTGCGCCGCACCAATACTGGGACGAGGACGAGTTCGGTCGTCGCCGAGAACTTCGGCTGCTGCTGCGGCTGCGGAGGCCAAGAGACTGCCGGCTCAGCCATTGTTGCGGCCACCACCAAGGCTGCGACAGTGAGCATGTACTTCATAGCGTTGCCTCTCTTCGATGGAAAGTATAGCCGCGCAGCGCGCCAATGCTAAAGTTGCGGGAGTCAGCCGGCGCGGCCGGTGGCGCGCCGTGCCGGCCGTCGAATGCGCATCGCGGACTAGCAGCCGGACATTGGCGGCGAGCGGTGTGGAGCGCAGCGACAGAAACAATGGATACGCGGATATTGCTCATCACCCAGCTCATCAAGCTGGGGGCCGTGGCGGCGATCGCCAGCGCACTGGTGCGCTCGCGCGAGTTCCGCGCGCGCGTCTTCACCGAGACGCGCACGCGGCGGCAAAAGATCGAGCTGTCGGTCGCCATCTCCACGCTGTTTGCGCTCGGCGTGCTCAGCCGCATCTGGGTGAAGACGTTCCTTGCCGGCGACCTGTCACTCGAAGGCGTCCTGATGGTCGGCGTCATCAGCGGCCGACTCGGCGGCGCGATGGGCGGCCTGATCGTCGCGCTGCCTGCATTCTTCAACGGCGAGTGGCTGGCTCTGCCGTTCTACTTCGCCGTCGGACTCATCGCCGGCGAGCTGCGCAACCTGGCCGAGAACTACGAAGACATCTGGTCGTTCACGCCCTTCATCGACCTCAGCATCTATCGCTGGATCCGGCAGATGATGCGGCGGCCGCGCATCGACTGGCAAACATCATTCTTCATGTTCAGCGTGCTGCTGCGCGCGGCGCAGGAGGTCATCGGGCGGGCTTTTCCCGGCAGGCTCTTCACCGTGACCAGCGATAGCTGGGCGGTCGAACTCGCGGAATATGCGACCACGATCGCGTGTATCGCCATCCCGCTGAAGATCTGGAACGCCGGCCGCATGGAGCTGAAGCTGCAAGAGCAGCAGCAGCTGCTGATGCAGGCGCGGCTGGAAGCGCTGCAATCGCAGATCAACCCGCACTTCTTGTTCAACACGCTGAACAGCGTGTCGTCACTGGTGCGCGCCGATCCCGACATGGCGCGCCGGCTCATCGTGAAGCTGGCGTCCATCTTGCGGCGCCTGCTGAAGAGCCACGAGTCGTTCGTGCGGCTGCGCGAGGAAGTCGAGTTTATTGATGATTATCTCGACATCGAGGTCGTGCGCTTCGGACGCGAGAAGCTGCACGTCGTCAAAGACCTCGACCCGGAGACGCTCGAAACGTTCGTGCCTTCGATGCTGTTGCAGCCGCTGGTGGAGAACTCGATCAAGCACGGGCTCTCGCCAAAGGTCGGCGGCGGCAGCATCACGCTGCGCAGCCGCATGGAGAATGACCAGGGCAGCCGCCTGCTGATTGAAGTCGAGGACGACGGCGTCGGCCTCGCCGCGACATCCGAAGGGCCGCCGAACGGTGAACCCAGCACCGGCATCGGCCTGGCGAACGTTGCCGGCCGCCTGAAAGTGCTCTACGGCGATGCCGCACAGATGACCGTGCAGGCCGGCGACACCGAAGGCACGCGCGTCACGCTGCGATTGCCGGTGGTGGAGTGGGCGGAGCAGGGAACCGAGACGGCGGCGGCTCTGCGGCGCTAGGCACTACTTCCTAACCCGGTGATTTCGCACCCCAGTTTGTCGCCGCACCGAACAATCCAGAATCCGGCTTGTTCGGCGCGGCGACAAGACTGGGGTGCGTTTTTCGTGGTCGAGCCGTGTCGCGTGATCAGCGCTCCCCCGCGGGCAACAGCGTGTAGAACCACCGCAGGACAGGTTCCGCGAGGGGGACATGGTGCTCGCCTTTGACGACCTCGAATGAGATGTTCTGATAGCCGTGCGCCGCGGCTAGCGCTTTCGCCTTCTGGAACTGGTCTTCGAGGCCGGAGCGGTGCTCGTCGACTTCACCAATGAACTCGCGCACGGGCAGGCGCGTGCGCGCGGCTGATGTCGAGATCTTGGAGGCATCGTCGATGCAGCGGTTGGTGAAGTTGCCCGCAGACGGCGCGGCGGCAGCGATGCGGTCCGGACGGAGCAGCACCATCATCCAGGTCAGGTGTCCACCGGCCGAGTGGCCGGTGAAATAGACCTGGTCGCCGTGGTACTGGGCGCGCACGTCGGCGATGACGGCGTCGATGCCCGCGAGATCGAAGCCGCAGAAGCCGTTCTTCTCGACGTCATCCCAGACGGACGACGCGTAGTTGTATTCCGCCATGTGACGAAAATCGCTGCCGCCGTTGCTCAGGATGGCCGGCGACACCAGGATGAACGGCAGCTGCTTGCGCGCCTTCACGTAGATCTCTTCCGTCTCCTGAAAGTTCTTGCGCCCACCGGAGATCGTGATGACGATGGGCCACTTTCGGCTGGCCCTCCAGCCTTCGGGCAGCGAGAGCCAGTACTGCATCGCGTGGTGCGTGGCGGCCTTGAGGACAGGTGTGGTTGCGGGCGATGTTTGCGCGAAGGCGGAAGCGACGAGGGCACTGATCACCGCGAGACGCATGATACGGTCAGGATACTCGAAGGTACGGAATCTCGGGTGCCCCACACGAGCCGGTTTTGCTCGTGTGGGCGGCAGAAGTAGACTCTCACCATGCCGCGAGGTCTAAAACGCGTCTACGGATACGGCGACTTGCACTTCATTACGTTCAGTTGTTATCAGCGGCGGCCGTTATTCACCTCGCCGCATGCGTGCAGCGTCTTCCTTCGCGCCCTGGAGGAGATTCGTCGGCAATACAGACTCGTCGTTGTTGCGTATGTCGTGATGCCTGAGCATGTGCATTTGTTGATTTCCGAGCCGGAACGGGCTGATCTCTCGGCTGCAATCAAGGCCCTGAAGCAAAGCGTCTCGCGTCAACTGTTGCATCAGTCCGACTGCCCGCAGTTCTGGCAGCATCGCTTCTACGACTTCAATGTCTTCACAGACAGGAAGCGGATCGAGAAGCTGCGCTATATCCATCGCAATCCGGTGACTCGCGCCTTGGCAGCGCGGCCTGAAGAATGGCAATGGAGCAGCTTCCGTTATTACGCGAATGGCGAGATCGGCCCGGTCACCGTCAATGCTGTTCCGCCGCGGTCTTCTTTCAGGGCGGCGGCGGGTCGATAGGCCGCCCACACAAGCAAAACCGGCTTGTGTGGGGCACCCAGATCCTTTTGGAGTCTCACGCTTTTCCCAGCACCTGTTCGTAGAACTCCTCGTACTGCGGGATGATGCGGGTGGAG